>NZ_JAOTQU010000008.1:0-205078 GCF_025685765.1 Pseudomonas sp. PDM13
TGCTGCACGAGATGATCAAGCGCGATGCGAAGAAGGGCCTGGCGACCCTGTGCATCGGCGGCGGGCAGGGCGTGGCCCTGGCCATCGAGCGTTAAGCCACCCGCGACGCCATCGAGACCCTGCGCGAGGCCCACACCGGCCTCGCCGCACTCGGCGCCAAGCCGTTCCCGCTTTGTTAAACTGCGCGCCCTTTCCTCCGAGACGCCGCGCATGCCTTCCGATCTCCCCCTGGCGCTGCGCGCCGCACTCGACGCCCGCCAGCCCCTGCTCGCCGACCTGCATGCGCAAGGCACCGACTGCTACCGCCTGTTCCACGGCAGCCAGGAAGGCGCCTCCGGCCTGACCATCGACCGCTACGGCCCGCAACTGCTGGTGCAGAGCTTCCACCAGACGCTGCAGCGTGACGAACTGCTGCAGGCCACCACCCAGGTGCAGGAACGCCTCGGCGAGCCACTGCTGCTGGTCTACAACGACCGCTCCCAGGGCAACTCGCGCATCGACCGGCGTGACCCCGTGTATCAGGCCGAACCGGAGGCGCTGGTCGACATGGTCGGCCACGAATGGGGCCTGAACTACCGCGTACGCGGCCGCCACCCGGGCCAGGACCCGTTGCTGTTCCTCGATCTGCGCAACGCCCGTGGCTGGGTCAAGCGCCACAGTGCCGGCAAGTCGGTGCTCAACCTCTTCGCCTACACCTGTGGCGTCGGCCTGGCCGCGGCAGCGGGGGGCGCCAGCGAGGTGTGGAACCTGGACTTCGCCGAAGGCAACCTGGCCGTGGGCCGCGAGAATGCCGCGCTCAACCCGCAATTCGCGCCCATGCGTTTCGTGCAATCGGACTATTTCCCCGCCATCCGCCAGCTGGCCGGCCAGACCATCGCCCGGCGCCACGGGCAGAAACTGCCCAGCTACCCACGCCTGGAACAGCGCCAGTTCGACCTGGTGTTCCTCGACCCGCCGGCCTGGGCCAAGAGCGCCTTCGGCACCGTGGACCTGTTGCGTGACTACCAGAGCCTGCTCAAGCCGGCGATCCAGGCCACCGCCGAGAACGGCACGCTGATCTGCTGCAACAACCTGGCGAAGGTGGATATCGAGGACTGGCGCGAACAGGTGCTGCGCTGCGCCAGCAAGCTCGGCCGCCCCGTGCGGGAATGGGAGCAGTTGCTGCCGGCAAGCGACTTCCCCTCCCTCGACGGACGCCCACCGCTGAAGACCCTGGCGCTGCATTTCTGAAGCGAGAACCGCCCTACGAAACCATCAGCAACCGTCTGTCGGAACCTTGCGGCCGTGCCATACTCCAAGCCACCTCCGCCGGGATAGTCGACGCCTCACCATGCACAAAGGATTGAAACGCGCCGTCAGCGCCTTGCTGATCGTCATCGCTCTGTACAGCCTGCTCGGCTTCCTGATCATCCCCGGGGTCGCCCTGCGCGTGGTCAACCAGCAACTGGCCCAGTATGCGAAGGTCCCCGCCCGGCTCGAACGCATCCAGCTCAACCCCTTCAGCCTCGAACTGACCCTCTGGGGCCTGCACATCGGCGAAGCGGACAAGGAACAGATCGGCTTCCAGCGCCTGCACGCCGACCTGCAGCTGGACAGCCTGTGGACCGGTGCCCTGCACCTGGCCGAGGTGGAGCTGGAGAAATCCACCACCGAGGTGCTGTTCGCCAAGGACGGCACGCTCAACCTGGCCCAGCTGTTCCAGCTGCCACCCAGCGAGCCCAAGGCCGAAGAGCCGGCCAGCGACCCCTTCCCCGTGCGCATCGACAGCGTCCGCCTGGTGGAAGGCGGCCTGCACTTCCAGGACCTGCGTCCGAGCGATGCCATCGAGTTCGTCTATGACTCCCTGAACCTCGAACTGAAGAACCTCAGCACCATTCGCGACGACAATACCGACATGGTGCTGGTCGCCACCGGCCCCCACGGCGGCCGCATCGACTGGCAGGGCAGCCTGAGCCTGGTGCCCTTCGTCTCCAAGGGCGAGCTCAAGGTCACCGAAGGCAATATGAAGGCCTTCTGGCCCTATGTGCGTGACGCCGTGCCCCTGGTATTGGAGAAAGGCACCATCAGCCTCGCCACCCAGTACCACCTGAGCCTGGCCAAGGGCACCGAACTGAAACTGGAACAGACCTCGATCAAGGTGGCGCCCTTCGCCATCAAGGCCCCGGACGGGCGCCCGCTGGTGAACCTGGAGAACCTGGAAGTCAGCGAAAGCTCGCTTGACCTGGCCAAGCAGCAGGTGGTGGTCGGCAAGATCCGCAGCCAGAACCTGGAAACCTGGGCCGCCCGCGAAGCCGATGGCCAGCTGGATTGGCAGAAACTCTTCGCCAGCGAAGCCAAGGCCCCCGCCAAGGACGCCAAGGCCGAGCCGGCGAAGCAGGAAGAGAAGGCCCCCGAACAGGCCCCTGCTGCCCAGCAGGCAGACGCCAAGGCGAAACAGGACGAACCCGGCAAACCCTGGCAGGTGCTGCTGCGCGATACCCAGCTGCGTGGCTACAAGGTGCACCTGGCCGATCGCGTGCCGAAGAGCCCCGTGCAGATCGACGTCGGCCCGCTCAACCTCGACCTCAAGGACTTCGACAGCCTCGGCGAATCGCCCTTCCAGCTCGCCGTCGACACCGGCCTCGGCAAGCAGGGCAAGCTCAAGGCCGAAGGCCAGCTACAGCTGAAGCCGACCACCGCCAAGCTGCAGGTGGAAACCCGCGATATCGACCTGCGCGTGGCCCAGGCCTACATGGAGCCCTTCGTGCGCCTGGAGCTGCGCAGCGGCATGCTCGACAGCAACCTCGACGTCGCCCTCACCGGCACCGAACCGCTGGCCCTGACCATCACCGGCCGTGCCCTGGTCAACCAGCTGCACACCCTGGATACGCTCAAGGAGCGGGACTTCGTCAAATGGCAGCAGTTGCTGGTGGAGGGCCTGGCCTATCGCCACGGCGATAGCCTCTCCATCGACAAGGTCGGCATCACCCAGCCCTATGCGCGCTTCATCATCAACGAGGACCTGACCACCAACGCCAGCGACCTGGTGATCAAGCAGCCCGTCGATCCGAACGCCAAGCCCGAGCCCGCCGGCAAACCGCTGGATATCCATGTCGGCGCAGTGAGCATCAGCAACGGCTCGGCCAACTTCGCCGACTTCAGCCTCACCCCCAACTTCGCCACCGCCATCCAGCAGCTCAATGGCGAGATCGGCACCCTCGACACGCGCACCCGCACACCGGCCACGGTCAACATCAACGGCAAGGTCGACCGCTATGCGCCGGTCACCATCAAGGGCAGCCTGACCCCCTTCGACCCGCTGGAATCCCTGGACATCGCCACCAGCTTCAAGCGCGTCGAGCTGACCACCCTGACGCCCTACTCCGGCAAGTTCGCCGGTTACCGCATCCGCAAGGGTCGCCTCAACCTCGACCTGCACTACCAGATCGAGAAGGGCCAGCTGAAGGCCCAGAACCGCCTGGTGCTGGAACAGCTGCAACTGGGTGAGCAGGTCGAGAGCCCCGATGCGGTGGACCTGCCCATCAAGCTGGCGGTGGCGCTGCTCAAGGACACCGAAGGCAAGATCGATATCGAGCTGCCGGTGGCCGGCAACCTCAAGGACCCGCAGTTCAGTGTCGCCCCCATCGTCTGGCAGACCCTGCGCAACCTGTTGCTGCGTGCGGCCCAGGCGCCCTTCAAGTTCGTCGCCGGGCTGGTTTCCGGCGGTGGCGACCAGGACCTCAGCAACGTGCCCTTCGCCGCCGGCAGCAGCGAGCTGTCCGCCGACGCGCAACGCACCCTGGACACTCTCTCGGCCGCCCTCAAGGAGCGCCCGGCACTGCGCCTGGAAGTGGAAGGCATGAGCGCCAAGTCCAGCGACGGGCCGCTGCTGGCCGCCCAGCGCCTGGAGCGCGAGTACCAGAGCACCTACTACAAGATCGCCCAGCGCCGCGGCGATAAGGTCCCCGCCGAGCCGGCCCAGCTGGAAGTGCCGGAAGACGAGAAGCCGCCAATGCTGGAAGGCATCTACCGCACCCGCCTCAAGCAGCAGCCGCCTGCCGAATGGAAGGACCTCAGCGACGAGGAACGCACGGCGAAGATGCGCGAAGCGGTGATCGGCTCCTGGGCGCAGAGCGAGCTGCTGTTGCGCCAGCTGGCCCAGGCTCGCGCCGCCAACATCAAGGATTACCTGGTGGACCGCGGCGGTCTGCAGGACGAGCGCGTCTATATGCTCGATGTCAGCCTTGGTGAAGCAGACGCGGACGGCAAGGTCGACACGCCCCTGCAACTGGGCAGCGAATAGCTGCCCGCCCCCCTGGAATTCCCCCTCTTTCACCTGTCCAAGCGGCTGTGTTGCACGAGTTTTCGTGCGGCACCCGGCCCTGCTGACAGCCGCGCCTCGGCGGCGTAGGCTGAAATCCCAACCTGAATGACGGAAGCATTCGTGAAGATCGTTCCCCTGCTTGTCTTGCCTATGCTCCTGGCTGCCTTCGCCGCCCAGGCATCCTCCACGCTGCGTTGCGAAGGGGGTGGCCTGATCAGCCAGGGAGATAGCACCTCGCAGGTGCAGCGCAAGTGTGGTGAGCCGGCCAGCCGCGCCAGCCTGGGCTATCGCGAGAAGGTCGACCGCTATGGCTATACCAGCGAAGTATTGGTCGAGGAGTGGGTCTACGGGCCGCGCAACGGCATGTACCAGTACCTGCGCTTCGAAGGCAATCAGCTCATCAGGATCGACAGCAAGCGTGGCGACTGACAGCCACGAACCGGCAGTGCTAGGCTCTGCCACCCATTTTTCCCGGACAGGGCGCCCACCCATGAAAAGACTGCTGCTTTCCCTGCTCGCACTGCCGACCCTGCTGCTGGCCCATGAAGCCTCCGCCGCCACCTTCCGCTGTGGCAGTGCGCTGGTCAGCGAGGGCGACCGCGCCGTCGAGGTGCAGCGCAAATGCGGCGACCCGGTCAGCCGCAACCTCATCGGCTACTCCGAAACCCGCAGTGGCCGCCAGGAGATGCAGATGGAAGAATGGGTCTATGGCCCGGTCAACGGCATGTACTACTACCTGGACTTCACTGGTGGCCGCCTGACGTCGGTGGAAAGCAAACGCAACTGACCCACCCTGAATCCGATCCGCGACAAGGACGTCCTGCTTGATCATTCTCCCCGCCGAACACCCGCTGGATTGGAAACGTCCACCTGTCATCACCCTGTTGCTGGTGATCCTCAACACGCTGATCTACCTCGCCTACCAGGGCGGTGACGAAGCGCGCACGGACGCTGCCGTGCATCTCTACCTCGACGGCGGCCTGCTCAATCGCGAGCGGGCACTGTTCATCGACAGCCTGGCCCAGCGCCATGAGCTGGACGCCGACGAACGCCGTAGCATCGATGCCGCGCGCCGCCAGGACCTGGCTGGCTACGTGCTGCGTGACCTCGAATTCGAAGACCAGCTGCACCGCTCCCCCGCCTACCAGGCCGACCCGGCCTGGCAGAAGGCGCGCGCCCCGGCCGAGGCCGCCCGCGACCAGATCAGCAGCTACCGCTTCGGCTTCGTGCCCAAGCGCTTTACCGTCGAAGGCCTGTTCGGGGCGATGTTCCTCCACGGCAGCTTCGATCACCTGCTGGGCAACATGATCTTCCTGTTCATCTGCGGCTTCGCCCTGGAGCGTGCGCTCGGGCGCGGCGCCTACCTGGCGCTGTACATCGCCAGCGGCTTGGCATCCCACCTGCTGTGGTGGGCGCTGGACCCGGGCTGGGTACCCGGCATCGGCGCCTCGGGCGCAGTGGCGGGGCTGATGGGCATGTACATCGGCGTCTACGGGCTGCGGCGGATCAACTTCTTCTACTGGCTCGGCCCGATGATCGGCTACTTCAAGGCGCCGGCGCTGTGGATCCTGCCGATCTGGATGGGCAAGGAGCTCTACGGTCTGTTTCTGGCCAACGACCACGTCAACTACTACGCCCACCTCGGCGGCCTGGGCTTCGGCTTCATCGGCACCTGGCTGCCACGTCGCCTGGGCGGGCTGAAGGTGGATGAGCAGTACCTGGCCAAGGAAGACCCGGACGCGCCTTTCAAACGCGAACTGGCGGCACTGGACCAGCTCATCGGCCGCTTCGCCCTGGACCAGGTCCCTGCCCGTGGGCTGGACCTGCTCACCCGTTACCCCGGGCGGCTGGAACTGCTGGAACGTCTCTACCCGGTTGCCAGGACGCGCAATGACGCGCCGCTGATGAGCGCGGTGCTCAAGCAGCTCTTCGCCCTGCCCGACCCAAAGCTCGCCCGCACCCTGCTGTGCCGCCTGGCCGATGACGCCGGCGATGCGCAGTACCGCCTGCTGCAGCACCCGGCCATCCAGCTGCACCTGCTGCAGGGCCTGCTGAAGATCGGCGAAGGGCCGAGGGCGCTGGCGCCATGGCGCGTGCTTGGCCGTGCGGCCACGCCGCCGGCACAGCTGCCCGGCCTGACCCTGATGCTCGCCAAGCAACTGGGCCAACGCCAGGACCTGCGCGGCGTCGCCGAACTGGGCGCTTACCTGCGCAAGGCGTTTCCCGACGCCGAACAGACCCACCAACTGGGGCTGTACCAGCAGCATCTGGCACGCTGACCTGCGCGGGCTCCGGCCCGGCAACCTGCACGACACCCACCCTGCAGAACACCCACAACAAAAAGCCCCGGGTGGCGGCCCGGGGCTTTTCGTGAATCCTGTGGATCAGAGCTTGCTGCTGAAATCGCGCAGCTCGTCCTGGGCCTTTTCCTTGGTCCAGCCATAGCGCTCCTGCAACTTGCCGACCAGGTATTCGCTGTGACCCTCGGCCACGTCGATATCGTCGTCGGTCAGATTGCCCCAGCGCTCCTTGAGTCGGCCGCTGAGCTGTTTCCATTTGCCTTTGATGATGTCGGAATTCATGGCGTTCTCCTTAGGTTGCACGCCGGGCCGCCCAGGCACGGGCGGCCGGCTGCGAGGGTTACTCGGCGGATTTCAGGCCGTCGGCCGATACCGCGGTAACACCCTTGATGGTCTTGGCGGTGGTCACTGCCAGGTCACGCTCGGCATCACTGGCGACGACACCGGAGAGCGAGACGACGCCCTTGTTGGTTTCGACCTTGATGTCCAGGGCGCTGAGATTCTTGTCGGCCAGGAAGCTGGATTTCACTTTGCTGGTGATCCAGGTATCGGAAACGGCCTCTTCAGCCTTGTTCACGGTTTCGCTGGCAGCCAGCATGGTCGGTTGCGCCGCGAAGGCGGTGCCGGCCAGGGGCAGGCTCAGAGCGGTGGCAGCTACAGCGGCAAGGGTCCACTTGTTGAAAGACTGTTTCATGAGTTGTTCTCCTGTGCTCTCAGATAATCTGCAGCGTTGTCCTGTCTGCAGTCACTGTAGATATCGCAAGGCCTGTGCCAAGCTTTGTAGGAAAATTAAACTCAATAAAATCAGTTACTTAAAATTAAATCGTGCCGCTTGCCTGCTTGCAGATTGCAATTTCCAGCCAAGCGGCACGTGCACTTTGCACGATCGAAGCCGTCAGGGCGTCGCAAGCCGTTCGAGGGTCGCTTCCAGGGCCCTAACATCTTCGAGCAGGGGGGAGGCCGGGTAACGCGCGCGGATATAACCCAGCAACTTGCGCGCAGGTTCGACCTGCCCCAGGCCCTCGGCGAAGCCGCGCGCGGCCAGCAGGTAGGCCCGTGGGATGAAGGGATAGTCGGGGAAGCGCTGGTGCAGGTTGCGCAGCAGGCTGAGGCCCTCACGCACCTTGTGACGATCGATCAGTGCCGCGGCGATGCGTTCGCAGACCTGGGCATCGTTCGGCAGGTAGTCCGCCTGCAATTGTCGGGCGTTAAGCAGCGCCGTGGCCCCCAGCGGAGCATTCAGGCGCGCGGCCAGGGGCAGGTAGTGCTCGAGATGGCGCAGGCAACGCGAGCGCTCATTGAGGCCAAACAGCAACTGGTGGAAACGCTCATTGAGCTTGAGGTCATCAGGGTCGCGCTGCAGGGCCTGGGTCAGGGTTTCCAGGGCCGTGCCGCTCTGGCCTTCCTTGATACGCACCTCGGCTTCGGCCAGGGCACGACGGCGGCGCCACTCGGCGGCGGGAAGGCCTTCCTGGGCGCCCTCCTCAGCGATGGCAAAGCCCAATGCGCCCTGATACTGGAAGACGGCATAGCCCATCATGGCGCACATCACCACGCCGAAATAACCGAACAGGAAGGCGGCGATGGGCAACAGCACCACGCGCGGCAGGCCGTGGGAGAGCAGGTAGGTGACGTAGTCCGGCGACTGCCACAGGGCGAAAAGGAAGATGCAGAGGATGAGGTAACGCCAGCCCATGGCCTTGATCACCTCGCCCAGCTGCTCAGGGCTCAGCGCCGCCCCCAGTTCCTTGTTCAGGGCCAGGCGGATGATGCTGGCAGGCATCAGCAGCAACAGGCCGATGTTCACCACCCAGAACAGCGCCTCACTGTGGAAGTCGGCGGCGAGCCAGAGCACGCCGAAGGCGACGAGGAACACCGCCAGTTGCTTGATGAACAGCGAGAAACCCTCGCCGACGAAGGCCGTGGCCAGCCCTGGGGCCTCGCGCCCGCCTTCGCTGGCGGCCTCGATGACGCTGTGGAAGTACTTGGTGGCGACGCTGAACAGGACGATCCAGAGGATCAGCGAGCGCGGCATGAACAGGCTGGCCAGAGCCAGCAGGCCGGCAAAGGTCAGGGGCCCTGTCTGCAGGCCAAAGAGGAAGAACTGGGGGATACGCTCCCAGAAGGGCTGCGCCGTATTGGCCGCGCCGAGGAAATGCAGCGGCGCCCGGCACAACGGGCAGGTGGGCGATTCGTTGGGCTCGTCGGCGTTGAGCGGAATGCAGCAGTCGCCGAAATGGCGCTCGCAGGGCGGGCAATGCCAGGTGGCGGGTTGGCTCTGGTGGTACTTGCAGTAGGTCTTGTCCATGACCCAGGTTCCTTGGGCTGATTCTGGCGGCGCGCCATTTTCCGGGAAAAAAAAGAGGGCCCGCAAGGGGCCCTCTCTCATTTGCCTTAGCCGGGGATCAAACGCCCGAAGCCTCAGCTGCGTCCACGTCTTTCATGGACAGCTTGATGCGGCCGCGGTTGTCCACGTCCAGCACCAGTACCTTCACTTCCTGGCCTTCCTGCAGGACGTCGGTGACCTTGTCGATGCGCTTGTCGCTGATTTGCGAGATGTGCACCAGGCCGTCTTTGCCCGGGAGGATGTTGACGAAGGCGCCGAAGTCGACGATGCGCTCGACCTTGCCCACGTAGACCTTGCCGATCTCGGCTTCCGCGGTGATGCCCAATACGCGCTGACGCGCAGCTTCGGCAGCTTCCTTGGTTTCGCCGAAGATCTTCACGCTGCCATCGTCTTCGATATCGATGGAAGCCTTGGTCTCTTCGCAGATAGAGCGGATGGTGGCGCCGCCCTTGCCGATGACGTCACGGATCTTGTCGGTGTCGATCTTCATCGCGATCATGGTCGGAGCGTTGGCCGACAGCTCGGTACGGGACTGACCGATGATCTGGTTCATCTGACCGAGGATGTTCAGGCGTGCTTCCAGTGCCTGCTCCAGGGCGATCTCCATGATCTCTTCGGTGATGCCGTTGATCTTGATGTCCATCTGCAGCGCGGTTACGCCTTTGGCGGTACCGGCTACCTTGAAGTCCATGTCACCCAGGTGGTCTTCGTCACCGAGGATGTCGGTCAGAACGGCGAACTTGTCACCTTCCTTGACCAGGCCCATGGCGATACCAGCAACCGGTGCCTTCATCGGCACGCCAGCGTCCATCAGAGCCAGGGAGGCGCCGCAGACGGAAGCCATGGAGCTGGAGCCGTTGGATTCGGTGATTTCCGACACTACACGGATGGTGTAGGGGAACTCGTCGCTCTTCGGCAGCATGGCGGAAACGCCACGACGGGCCAGGCGACCGTGACCGATCTCGCGACGGCCGGCGCTGCCCATACGGCCGCACTCGCCCACCGAGAAGGGCGGGAAGTTGTAGTGCAGCATGAAGCCGTCTTTGCGCTCGCCTTCCAGGGTGTCCAGCAGCTGAGCGTCACGGGCGGTACCGAGGGTGGCTACGACCAGAGCCTGGGTTTCGCCACGGGTGAACAGGGCGGAACCGTGGGTCTTGTCGAGCACGCCGACTTCGATCTTCAGCGGACGCACGGTGCGGGTGTCGCGGCCGTCGATACGCGGTTTGCCGTTGACGATGTTCTCGCGCACGGTGCGGTATTCCAGGAGGCCGAAGGCATCCTTGACTTCACCGGCCGGGAATTGACCGGCTTCTTCGCCAGCGAAGCGGGCGACGACCTGGTCACGCAGCTCGCCGAGGCGGTTGTAGCGGTCTTGCTTGATGGTGATGGTGTAGGCCTGGGAGATGGCCTCGCCGAACTCGGCCTTGATGGCGCCGAGCAGAGCGGTGTTCTCGACCGGAGCGGTCCAGTTCCAGGTCGGCTTGCCGGCTTCGGCAGCGAATTCCTTGACGGCGTTGATCACAGCCTGGAATTCCTGGTGGGCGAACAGCACGCCACCGAGCATCTGGTCTTCGGTCAGTTCCTGGGCTTCGGATTCAACCATCAGCACGGCGTCCTGGGTACCGGCAACGACCATGTCCAGGCTGGAAGCCTTGAGCTGCTCGTAGTTCGGGTTCAGCAGGTAGCCGGTGCTCTCGTGGTAGGCCACGCGAGCAGCGCCGATCGGGCCGGCGAAGGGAATGCCGGAGATGGCCAGGGCAGCGGAAGTACCGATCATCGCGGCGACGTCCGGATCGGTCTTCTTGTTGGTGGAGACCACGGTGCAGATGACCTGCACTTCGTTGAGGAAACCTTCCGGGAACAGCGGGCGGATCGGACGGTCGATCAGGCGCGAGGTCAGGGTCTCTTTCTCGGAAGGACGGCCTTCACGCTTAAAGAAACCACCGGGGATGCGGCCGGCTGCGTAGGTTTTTTCCTGGTAGTGGACGGACAGCGGGAAGAAGCCCTTGCCCGGGTCGGCTTGCTTGGCGCCGACCACGGTCACCAGTACGGTGACGTCTTGGTCCATGGTGACCAGAACGGCACCGGAAGCTTGACGGGCGATACGGCCAGTCTCGAGGGTTACGGTCGACTGACCGAACTGGAATTTCTTGATTACCGGGTTCACGGTGTCTTTACCTTCTGTAGTTGCCTTTGGGGGAAATCTGCGGAAGGCACGGGAATCGGCCCGTCGTCTTCCTCAAAAAGCCTGAAGCTGGAAGCCCGAGGCTGGAGCAAGAACGATGCCTTGCTGCCAACCCCCGACTTCCAGCTTCCAGCTTGAGTGCGTCTTAGCGACGCAGACCCAGACGACCGATCAGGGTGCTGTAACGAGTGGTGTCCTTACCCTTCAGGTAGTCCAGCAGCTTGCGGCGCTGGTTGACCATGCGGATCAGACCACGACGGGAGTGGTGGTCTTTGCCGTTGGCCTTGAAGTGATCCTGCAGCTTGTTGATGTTGGCGGTCAGCAGTGCAACTTGCACTTCCGGAGAACCGGTGTCGCCTTCAGCTTGCTTGTACTCGTTAACGATCTGGGCTTTCTCAGTAACGCTCAGTGCCATGATGGGCTTCCTCTGAGGTAATAGGCCGGGAACTTGTCCCGTGTTTTAAAAGGAGGAGTGACCGTGCCTATTAACAGCCACCCTCGAATCGGTCATTCCGACCGAATCAGTCGACGCGGCGCTACGCGCCCGTCATCGCTCACTTCACCGATACCGATGAAACGACCGTTGTGATCCTGCACCCGCAGCATGCCGAACTTCGGCGCTTCGGGAGCCCTTACCGGTTGGCCATGCAACCAGTAATAGGCACTGTGTTCGCTCAACTGGATCAGGGGCCAGTGTTCCAGGCCGCTGTCTTCCGGCAGCAGGAACTGGTCCAGCGCCTCGTTGCCACCTTCGGCATGGGCCTTTTCCAGTGCTTCCAGGGTGATCGCCTGGGCCAGGACGAAGGGGCCTGCCTGAGTGCGGCGCAGTTCCGCCACATGGCCACCGCAACCCAGCACCTGCCCGAGGTCTTCGACCAGCGTGCGAATGTAGGTGCCTTTGCTGCAGGCCACGGCGAGCCTCGCCTGGGCGGACTCGAAGGCCAGCAATTCCAGGCGCGCAATAGTAACAGAACGCGCTTCGCGCTCCACTACCTCGCCCGCACGCGCCAGCTTGTACAGCGGCTGCCCGTCTTTCTTCAGGGCCGAGTACATGGGCGGTATCTGCTTGATTTCGCCACGGAAGTCGTCGAGACGCGCTTCGATATCGGCACGACCGACGGTCACCTCACGGCGCTCGAGAATCTCGCCCTCGGCATCGCCCGTGGTGGTGGTGACGCCCAGCTGCGCCAGGGTCTCGTAGCCCTTGTCGGCATCCAGCAGGTACTGGGAGAACTTGGTCGCCTCGCCGAAGCACAGCGGCAGCACGCCGGTGGCCAGGGGATCGAGGCTGCCGGTATGGCCGGCCTTCTCGGCATTGAGCAGCCAGCGCACCTTCTGCAGGGCCTGGTTGGAGCTCATGCCGCGAGGCTTGTCGAGGATCAGAATGCCGCTGACGTTGCGGCGGATGCGTTTCACCTGGGCCACGGTTATTCCTCGCCGTCGTCCTGGTGCTTGCGATCCTCGGCCACGGCGCGCTCGATCAGCGCCGACAGCTCGACACCACGACGGATGCTGGCGTCGTAGTTGAAGTGCAACTGCGGCACGGTACGCAGCTTCATCGCGCGACCCAGCTGCATGCGCAGGAACCCGGCGGCATCGTTGAGGATGGCGGTGTTCTGCTTGATGGCCTCGGGGTTGTCGTCCTGCCCCATCACGGTGATGAACACCTTGGCGTGGGACAGGTCACGGGCCACGTCGCAGCCGGTGATGGTCACCAGGCCAAGACGCGGGTCTTTGATTTCACGTTGGATCAGCGAGGCCAGCTCACGCTGCATCTGATCCCCGATACGTTGGGTACGGCTGTATTCTTTTGCCATTTCCTGCTACCTGCACTCTCCCCCGGGGCCAGAAACCACAGGGTTCAAAAGCGGCAAACGCCCGGCCGAGCGGAAGCTGGACCGGGCGTTGCGTATTGCAGCTCGCGCTTAGAGGCTGCGAGCCACTTGGACCTTCTCGAACACTTCGATCTTGTCGCCGACCTTGACGTCGTTGTAGCTCTTCACGCCGATACCGCACTCCATGCCGGCACGCACCTCGGACACGTCGTCCTTGAAGCGGCGCAGGGATTCCAGTTCGCCTTCGAAGATCACCACGTCGTCACGCAGTACGCGGATCGGACGGTTACGGTGGACCATGCCCTCGGTAACCATGCAGCCTGCGACCGCGCCGAACTTCGGCGAGCGGAACACGTCGCGCACTTCGGCGATACCCAGGATGTTCTCCCGGACGTCGCTGCCGAGCATGCCGGACAGTGCTTTCTTAACGTCTTCGATGATGTCGTAGATGATGTTGTAGTAGCGCAGGTCCAGACCTTCCTGCTCGACGATCTTCCGGGCGCCCGCATCGGCACGCACGTTGAAGCCGAACAATACGGCGTTGGAGGCCAGCGCCAGGTTGGCGTCGCTCTCGGTGATACCACCGACGCCGCCACCGACCACACGCACCTGGACTTCGTCGTTGCCGAGATCCGCCAGCGCGCCCTGCAGGGCCTCCAGCGAACCACGAACGTCGGACTTGAGGACGATGTTGAGCGTCTTCTTCTCGTCCTGGCCCATGTTCTCGAAGATGTTTTCCAGCTTGCCGGCATGCGCGCGGGCCAGCTTGACCTCGCGGAACTTGCCTTGACGGAACAGGGCCACTTCACGGGCCTTCTTCTCGTCGCCGATCACGGTCAGCTCGTCACCCGCATCCGGGGTGCCGTCCAGGCCGAGGATCTCGACCGGGATCGAGGGGCCGGCTTCCTTGATGGGCTTGCCGTTCTCGTCGAGCATGGCACGGACGCGACCGAAGTTGACGCCGCAGAGAACCATGTCGCCCTGGCGCAGGGTACCGTCCTGAACCAGAACGGTAGCCACCGGGCCACGGCCCTTGTCCAGGCGGGACTCGACCACGACACCACGGCCAGGGGCCGACGGAGTGGCTTTGAGTTCCAGGACTTCAGCCTGCAGCAGCACGGCTTCCAGCAGCTCGTCTACACCGGTACCGACTTTCGCCGAGACGGGTACGAACTGGGTGTCGCCGCCCCACTCTTCCGGGATCACGTCGCGACCGGCGAGGTCGTTCTTGATGCGGTCGAGGTCAGCTTCGGGCTTGTCGATCTTGTTCACCGCGACCACGATCGGCACGCCAGCCGCTTTCGCGTGCTGTACGGCTTCTTCGGTCTGCGGCATCACGCCGTCGTCCGCTGCCACCACGAGGATGACGATGTCGGTCGCCTTGGCACCACGAGCACGCATTGCGGTGAACGCAGCGTGGCCGGGGGTGTCGAGGAAGGTGACCATGCCGCGGTCGGTTTCGACGTGGTAGGCGCCGATGTGCTGAGTGATGCCGCCGGCTTCGCCAGCAGCCACCTTGGCACGACGGATGTAGTCGAGCAGCGAGGTTTTACCGTGGTCGACGTGGCCCATTACGGTCACGACCGGCGCACGGTGAATGGCCTCACCTTCGAACTTCAGGGATTCGGCCAGTTGTTCTTCCAGCGCGTTCTCGCTGACGAGCTTGACCTTGTGGCCGAACTCTTCCGCGATCAGCTGGCCAGTTTCCTGGTCCAGCACCTGGTTGATGGTCACCGGGGTGCCCATCTTGAACATGAACTTGACGATCTCTGCGCCCTTGACGGCCATCTGAGCGGCCAGTTCGGCCACAGTGATGGTCTCGCCGATATTCACATCACGCACAATCGGTCCTGTCGGGCTCTGGAACCCGTGCTGGTTGCGCTTCTTGAGCTTGGATTTGCCACGACCACCACGACGGTAGCCATCGCTTTCCTCGTCGGTGCTGCGAGGTGCCACGCGCGGGGCGGGAACCTTTTCCTTCTCTTTGACCGAAGGGCGGTGCTGCGTGTGCTTGCGATCGCGGCGCTCGTCTTCGTCGCGGGCCTTTTCAGGGCGACGCGGCTCTTCCTTCTTGCGATCGTCGGCGCCAGCAGGAGCGGCGGCGGCGTTCGCAGTGGCAGCCGGTGCGGCAGCTTCGCCGACAGCAGCGGCAGCAGGCGCGCCAGCTTCGCCACCACGAGCGGCTTCGAGAGCACGGGCATCGGCTTGGCGACGGGCCTCCTCCTCGGAGCGGCGCTTGGCCTCTTCCTCGGTCTTCAGGCGTGCAGCTTCTTCGGCAGCGCGCTGCTCTTCGAGCTCGCGCTTCTTCTCGGCCTCGATCTCGTCGGGGCTGCGCTTCACGTAAGTCTTCTTCTTACGTACTTCAACACTGATGGTCTTGCTACCGGCAACTCTCAGCGTAGTGGTGGTCTTGCGCTGCAAGGTGATCTTGCGGGGCTCTTCCAGCCGCTCGCCGTGACTGCCCTTGAGATGCGCCAGCAGCGCTTGTTTCTCATTGTCAGTCACAACTTGTTCGGCGCTGGTGTGCGGCAACCCTGCCTCACGCATCTGCAACAGCAGGCGTTCCACCGGTGTGTCGACCACTTGGGCCAGTTCTTTCACCGTGACTTGCGTCATGCACTTCTCTCCTCAGGCCGCGACTGCTTACTCGAACCAATGGGCTCGGGCGGCCATGATCAGCTTGCCGGCACGCTCTTCGTCCATGCCGTCGATGTCGAGCAGGTCGTCGATAGACTGCTCGGCCAGGTCTTCGCGGTTGACTACGCCACGTACTGCCAGCTCAACAGCCAGCTCTTTGTCCATGCCTTCGAGAGCAAGCAGGTCGTCCGCCGGCTGAGCGTCAGCCAGTTTTTCTTCAGTGGCGATAGCCTTGGTCAACAGGCGATCCTTGGCGCGGGCACGCAGCTCGTTGACGATGTCTTCGTCGAAGCCGTCGATGCTCAGCATCTCTTCCATCGGTACGTAGGCGATCTCTTCGAGGCTGGTGAAGCCTTCCTCGACCAGTACCTGGGCCAGCTCTTCATCGACTTCCAGCTCGTCGACGAAGGCCTGCATGATGTCGCCGGTCTCAGCCTGCTGCTTGGCCTGGATGTCGGCCTCGGTCATCACGTTCAGGGTCCAGCCGGTCAGCTGGCTCGCCAGGCGCACGTTCTGACCGCCACGGCCGATGGCCTGGGCCAGGTTGTCTTCGCCTACGGCGATGTCCATGGCATGGGCATCTTCGTCGACGATGATCGCGGCCACTTCGGCCGGAGCCATGGCGTTGATCACGAACTGAGCGGGGTTGTCATCCCACAGGACGATGTCGACACGCTCGCCACCCAGTTCGCCGGAGACGGCCTGGACGCGCGAACCGCGCATGCCGATGCAGGCGCCTTGCGGGTCGATACGTTTGTCCTTGGAGCGAACGGCGATCTTGGCGCGGGAACCCGGGTCACGGGACGCGGCCATCACTTCGATCAGCTCTTCGGCGATTTCCGGCACTTCGATGCGGAACAGCTCGATCAGCATCTGCGGCGCAGTGCGCGACAGGATCAGCTGAGGGCCACGATTCTCGGTGCGGATCTCTTTCAGCAGCGCGCGAACACGAGCGCCTACGCGGAAGGTCTCACGGGAGATGATGTCTTCGCGGGCCAGCAACGCCTCGGCGTTGTTACCCAGGTCGACGATCACGTTGTCGCGGGTGACCTTCTTCACGGTGCCGGAAATGATGTCGCCCAGCTTCTCGCGATAGGCTTCGACCACTTGGGCACGCTCGGCTTCGCGAACCTTCTGCACGATCACCTGCTTGGCGGTCTGTGCAGCGATACGGCCGAACTCGATGGATTCGATCTTTTCTTCGACGAAATCACCGACCTTGGCACCAGGTTGTTTTTCCTGGGCTTCTTCGACGGTCAGTTCGGCCGCAGGGTTTACCTGATCGTCTTCTTCGACGACCGCCCAGCGACGGTAGGTGTCATAGCTACCGGTGTGGCGATTGATCTCCACACGCAGCTCGACCTCTTCTTCGAAGCGTTTCTTGGTAGCAGTGGCCAGTGCCAGCTCCAGTGCCTCGAAGATCACGCCAGCCGGTACGCCTTTTTCGTTGGATACCGACTCAACAACCAGCAGTACTTCTTTGCTCATCGTACGCCTCGCCTTTCGCAATCCATTGGATCCGCGGGATCCGCGTCTCAGTCAAAACGGGGAATGATGTTGGCCTTGTCGATCAGATCGATCGGCAGCAGGTACTCGTGATCCTCAACAAGAACCACCACATCCTGTTCCTCCACCCCGCGGAGGAGCCCCTGGAAATTGCGTCGCCCATCGTAGGGAGAGCGCAACTTGATCTTCACCAGTTCGCCAGCGTGCGCCGCGAACTGCTCAAGAGTGAACAGTGGTCGATCCATGCCGGGCGAAGACACCTCGAGGGTGTACTCACTGGCGATGGGATCTTCCACGTCGAGAACACCACTGACCTGACGACTGACTTTCTCGCAGTCGTCGACCTGGATGCCGTTCTCATGATCGATATATACCCGCAGCAGCGAATGCCGCCCTTGGGACAGGAACTCGACACCCCAGCATTGATAGCCAAGGGCCTCGACTACCGGGGCCAGCAAGGCCTGCAACTGTTCTAGCTTGCTCGACACCTGATTGCCCTCGCATGCTGTGCAAATAAAAAATGGGCGAAACGCCCATCCATTCGAACCAGTCGGCCAGAAGCCGTTGGTTAACTGTCCAGCTAGCAAAAAGCCCCTAAAAAGGGGCTCCGCTACTACTGGTTGCGGGGGTTGGATTTGAACCAACGACCTTCGGGTTATGAGCCCGACGAGCTACCAAGCTGCTCCACCCCGCGTCAAAGCTGGGGCGGAAGTATACGGCCTACGCGCCTTAACGGTCAACCGAACACTCCGCCAGCAAAAAAGCCCGCATGCAGCGGGCTTTCTTGCATTGTATGGTACCGAGGAGGGGACTCGAACCCCTACAGCCTATGGCCACTACCACCTCAAGGTAGCGTGTCTACCAATTCCACCACCTCGGCAAAACTTGCCTTTTTACTTCTGCTCTGGAGCCTGAGGTACATCACCTGCGCTTTCAGCAGGCTTTTGCTCTTCGAGCACCGGCACATCGTCAGCTGCCGGCTTTTGCTGCTGAACCTCGAGAACGGCCGGATCCGGCAGACCTACGTGACTCAGAGCTTCAGCCTTTTCTTTAGCGAAGAATGCTAAGCCCAGGCTGGTTATGAAAAAAACCGCGGCGAGTATACCAGTAACTCGACTCAGAAAGGTAGCAGAACCTTGACTACCGAAAACGGTACCCGAAGCTCCAGCACCGAACGAGGCACCAGCATCCGCACCCTTACCTTGCTGCAGCAGCACCAGAGCAACGACACCAAGGGCGCCGAGCAGGTGAACCACGATAACGACAGTTTCCAGCATCTCGTCAGCTTCCTGCGGCGCGACAGATCGCACCGAACTCATCCGCATTCAGGGAGGCGCCACCAACAAGCCCCCCGTCGATATCCGGCATGCCGAACAACTCGGCCGCACTGGCCGCCTTGACGCTGCCGCCATAAAGAATCCTTACACCGCGCGCCACCTCGGCATTTTCCGCCGCCAGTTGCGCCCGTATTGCAGCATGCACTTCTTGCGCTTGCTGCGGAGTTGCCGTGAGCCCTGTACCGATAGCCCAGACCGGCTCGTATGCGATCACCGCTTTCGCGAATGCTCCCACACCAAGCTCTTCGATCACGCTACCGAGCTGACGCCCGACAACCTCAAGAGTCTTGCCCGCTTCACGCTGCTCTTGGGTCTCACCGACGCATAGCACCGGAACAAGACCACAAGACTGAGCCGCAGCGAACTTGCGACTAACCACTTCGTCACGCTCACCAAGAATCAGGCGGCGCTCGGAGTGACCAACGAGAACCAGGGTGCAACCAGCATCAGCCAGCTGACTCGCAGCAACCTCACCTGTCAGCGCACCCTGAACGGGTTCGACTGCACAATTCTGCGCACCGACGGCAATCGACTTGCCATCCAGGCCTTGCATCACCTGATTGATGTACAGACAGGGCGGGAATACCGCGACTTCGACACCAGCATTCAATGCCAATTGACGAAGCCCTTTGATCAGCTCTGCGACGCTGGCGCGGGTACCGTGCATTTTCCAGTTACCAGCTACCAGGGGGCGACGCATGCTTTACCTCGTCGATCAAAGTGGGCGCAGATGTTACCCAAGGTTTTTTGAAGTAGCAAGAGAAATCAAGCACATACCTCGGTTACGACTTTAACCAGCTCTTCCGCGTAGCCACGGACCTCTTTTTCATCATCACCCTC
The DNA here is from genome assembly GCF_025685765.1 of Pseudomonas sp. PDM13. Classification (NCBI taxonomy): domain Bacteria; kingdom Pseudomonadati; phylum Pseudomonadota; class Gammaproteobacteria; order Pseudomonadales; family Pseudomonadaceae; genus Pseudomonas; species Pseudomonas sp. PDM13. The sequence goes on from NZ_JAOTQU010000008.1 coordinate 19,291, forward strand.
GACCATCACGCGGACCAGCGGCTCGGTACCAGACTTGCGCAGCAGCACCCGCCCACGCCCCGCCATCTTCTCGGTGACACGAGCGCAGGCATCCTTCACCGCCGGGTGCTCGACCGGATCGATATCACCACCAGCGAAGCGCACGTTCAGCAGCACCTGCGGGCATTTGCGCATCCCCTGACGAGCCTCCGCCAGCGACTGACCACGACGCTGAAGCGCCAGCAGCACCTGAAGCGCGGCAATCAGGGCGTCCCCTGTCGTGGTGAAATGACTGCAGAGGATATGCCCCGAATTCTCGCCGCCCAGGCTCCAACCGCGCTCCTGCATGTCCGCGATGACATAGCGATCGCCGACCTTGGCCCGCGTGAAGGGCACACCCAGCTCACCCAGGGCCAGCTCGAGCCCGAGGTTGCTCATCAGGGTTCCGACCACACCGCCACCCTGGAGCTTGCCTCGCTCATGCAGGTCACGAGCGATGATGAACAGCAGTTCGTCGCCATCCACAACAGCGCCGGTATGGTCGACCATCAGCACGCGGTCGCCATCGCCATCGAAGGCAATGCCGATATCGGCATGCTGGGCCACCACTTCGGCCTGCAGCGACTCCATGTGCGTCGAGCCACATTTGTCATTGATGTTCAGGCCGTTCGGCTGGGCAGCCAGTACCGAAACGTTGCCGCCGAGCTCGCGGAAGACGCTGGGGGCGACCTTGTAGGTAGCGCCGTGTGCGCAGTCCACAACGATCTTGAGGCCGGCCAGGTCGGTGCTCATGGGCACCGTACTCTTGCAGAACTCGATGTAGCGGCCGGCAGCATCGTTGATGCGCGAAACCTTGCCGAGATTGGCCGACTCGACCACCACCATGGGCTGGTCGAGCAGCTCTTCGATCATCAGCTCGACTTCGTCAGAGAGCTTCACACCCTGCCCGGAGAAGAACTTGATGCCGTTGTCGTTGTGAGGGTTGTGCGACGCACTGATAACGATCCCCGCCTCAGCCAGGAAGGTGCGGGTCAGGTAGGCGATAGCCGGAGTCGGCATCGGCCCCAGCAGCATGACGTCCGCACCGGCAGCCGAAAGACCGGCCTCCAGGGCCGATTCGAACATGTACCCGGAAATACGGGTGTCCTTGCCCACCAGGATGCGGCACTTGCCTTGCTTGCGGAATGCCATGCCCGCCGCCCAGCCAAGCTTGAGCATGAAATCAGGGGTGATGGGGAACTGACCAACATGGCCACGAATACCATCGGTGCCGAAATACTTTCTGCTCATGAATGCTCCGTGTTTCTTATTCCGCCGAATTTACCGCGGCGATCATACGTACGACATCGACAGTCTCGGCCACATCATGCACCCGCAGGATGCATGCACCCTTGGTCACCGCCAGGGCGGCCAAGGCCAGACTGCCGTAAAGCCGCTGGTCGACATCTCGACCCAGCGCCTGCCCAACCATGCTCTTGCGCGAAACGCCGACGAGCAGGGGGCGCCCGAGCCTCAGCAACTCTTCGAGGTGCCTGAACAGGCTCAGGTTGTGTTCAAAGGTTTTGGCGAAGCCGAAACCCGGGTCCAGCACGATGCGCTCAGCAGGGATACCCACCGCCGCACAGGCCGCTACGCGCGCAGCAAGGAACTCACCCACCTCGCCGGTCACGTCACGATACTGAGGGTTCTGCTGCATAGTGCCCGGCTCGCCCAACATGTGCATGAGGCAAATCGGCAGGCCGGTATCGGCCGCCGCATCCAGCGCTCCGTCGCGCTGCAGCGAACGCACATCATTGATCAGGCCAGCGCCAAGCCGCGCGCCCTCCCGCATGACTGCTGGCGTGGAGGTATCCAGGGAAACCACCACGTCCAGCTCGCGAGCAATCGCTTCCACCACGGGCGCGACACGCTCCAGCTCCTCGGACGGCGATACCGCCCGTGCGCCCGGCCGAGTCGACTCGCCACCCACATCGATGAGCGTAGCACCGGCCGCCACCATTTCGGCAGCGTGGCGTAGCGCCGCATCGCGCTGGCTGAAGCGCCCGCCGTCGGAGAAGGAGTCAGGGGTGACATTGAGGATGCCCATCACGTGCGGGCGGCTCAAATCAAGAACCCGGTTGCCGCAAGGCAACCGGGTCAGGTACTGCGTGGAGCTCATCTAGGAACCTTAGTGTTCGCCAGCAGGGCCGCCGATCGGGTTCTCCGGACGCGGCGCTTCCTCACGGGGAGCAGGCTTGCCGGAGGAGGCACCCGGGCCACCCTCCCAATCCTTGGGCTCACGAGCCGGACGACCTGCCATGATGTCGTCGATCTGCTCGGCATCGATGGTTTCGAACTTCATCAACGCCTCCGCCATCATGTCCAGCTTGTCGCGGTTCTCCACGAGAATCTGCTTCGCCGTGGCGTAGCAGTGGTCGATGATGCTGCGCACTTCCTGGTCGATCAGTTGCGCGGTCTGCGCCGACACACTGGAGTGCTGGCCACCCGCGCTACGGCCGAGGAAGACTTCACCTTCTTCTTCCGCATACATCAGCGGGCCGAGTTTCTCGGACAGGCCCCACTTGGTCACCATGTTCTTGGCGATCTGGGTGGCGCGCATGATGTCGTTGGAGGCCCCCGTGGTCACACCATCGAAGCCCAGGGTCATCTCCTCGGCGATACGACCACCGAACAGCGAGCAAACCTGGCTGATCAGCGCACGCTTGGAGAGACTGTAGCGATCCTCCTCCGGGAGGAACATGGTCACACCCAGGGCGCGGCCGCGCGGGATAATGGAAACCTTGTAGACCGGGTCATGCTCGGGAACCACGCGCCCGACGATGGCGTGGCCCGCCTCGTGATAAGCAGTGTTGAGCTTCTCTTTCTCGGACATGACCATGGATTTGCGCTCGGCGCCCATCATGATCTTGTCCTTGGCCAGCTCGAATTCCTTCATCTCGACGATGCGCTTGTTGACGCGCGCAGCGAAGAGCGAGGCCTCGTTGACCAGGTTGGCCAGGTCAGCGCCGGAGAAACCGGGAGTACCACGAGCGATTACACCAGCATCGACGTCATCGCCCATCGGCACTTTGCGCATGTGTACTTTGAGAATCTGCTCGCGGCCACGGATGTCCGGCAAGCCAACCACCACCTGACGGTCGAAGCGGCCCGGGCGCAGCAGTGCCGGGTCCAGTACGTCCGGGCGGTTGGTCGCGGCGATCACGATGATGCCGTCGTTCATCTCGAAGCCGTCCATCTCTACCAGCAGCTGGTTGAGGGTCTGCTCGCGCTCGTCATGACCGCCACCCAGGCCGGCACCACGATGACGACCGACTGCGTCGATCTCGTCGATGAAGATGATGCAGGGAGCATGCTTCTTGGCCTGATCGAACATGTCGCGGACACGGGACGCGCCCACGCCGACGAACATCTCGACGAAGTCGGAACCGGAGATGGTGAAGAACGGAACCTTGGCTTCACCCGCAATGGCCTTGGCCAACAGGGTCTTACCAGTACCGGGCGGGCCGACCATCAGCACGCCGCGGGGGATACGGCCACCCAGGCGCTGGAACTTGCCCGGGTCACGCAGGAACTCGACCAGCTCACCCACTTCTTCCTTGGCTTCGTCGCAGCCCGCGACGTCGGCCAGGGTGGTTTTCACCTGGTCTTCCGAGAGCAGGCGCGCCTTGCTCTTGCCGAAGCTCATGGGGCCGCCGCGGCCGCCTGAGCCGCCCTGCATCTGCCGCATGAAGAACATGAATACCGCGATGATCACCAGGATCGGGAAGCTGGCAACGAGCAACTGGGTCCAGATGCTCTGCTGCTCGGGCTGCTTGCCTTCGATGATCACGTTGTTGTCGATCAGGTCGCCGATCAGCCCGCCATCCTGGATAGCCGGACGAATGGTCTTGAAGGAGTCGCCGTCATTCCGCTTACCGGTAATGACGAAGCCGTCGACCGTCACACGCTCGACCTTGCCTTCCTTCACCTGACCGATGAAGTCGGAATAGTTCAGCGTCTGCGGTTCGCTCGGGCTGGAGAAGTTGTTCATCACCGTGACCAGCACGGCGGCGATGATCAGCCACAGGATGAGATTCTTTGCCATATCGTTCAATTAGCTACCCTCTGGAGCAGATCCCGTCCTGGGACGCGCCCCGCATGACGGCTGGTTATCAACCGGCCTAACTTACTATACAACCCCCACCCCTGGCAGGCGCCGTCTGTAACCCTTTATGAAGCCATGGCGCTCGTCACACACCCGAGCCCGTGCATTGAGACCGAAAAACAGGCCGACCGTTGCAGTCTATTCCCCGCAAAAGCCGCGCGCGAGCACCTATTGCTCACTGGGACGCCGACGCGGCAAAAGCTGCCTACGCGCCCACTCACCGCCAAACACCTCAACACCTATAGGTGGAGCCGAGACAGATACGCTTGAAGCGCAGCGCCACGACCCTGCACCCGATATTGGGGCCATAACGAAAATCACAAGGCCCGCCGGAGACTTTCCCTCCAACCCGGGGCTCCCGGGAAAGCCACACCTTCAGTGGAGACGTCCCAAACCAGCAAAATGCTCTTTCAGCCAACGCTGACTAGTCTTGGAGCGGGCCACAGGAGACTCGCATTCGGCTGTGCGCCCCGAAGTCACTCGGGTAAACTGGCAGCCTTTTTTCGCAGGGGTCTGATTATGGCGCTCTCTCAGGAGCACAAGAAGCAATACAAATCTATCGGCCACCACCTGAAACCGGTATTGATCGTGGCTGAAAATGGTTTGACCGAAGGCGTGCTCGCCGAGCTGGATCGCGCACTCAACGATCACGAGCTGATCAAAGTGCAGTTCCGCATCACCGAGCGTGACGATCGCCGCGCGCTGATCGAAGAGCTCTGCAGCACTGGAAAATGCGAGCTGGTCCAGGTCATCGGCAAGATGGCGCTGGTCTATCGCCGCAACCCCAAGCCGAACCGCAACCTCTCCAATATCAGCCGCTACAGCGGGCTCTGATAGCCCAGGCCGATGCCCGTGGCGCGCTCAGCGCGCCCGAGCTTTATCACCTGGCACCGGCTGGATGACCAGCAAGGCGCCGCAAAATGCCAGCACCAGGTAGTTGAACGCCAACCAGCGCATGGCGCCTGGCTGCACCTGGTTCACCAGCATGAACACCACCGACATCGCCAGAACGGCTATCAGCAGCTGCCCACGGGAGTCACGCTGCAGGCTGCGCACGCCTTCGATCTGGACCAGAACCACACCCTGAACCAGCACGCAGAAAGCGGTGAAGGCCACCAGCAGCGGCGTCAGGCTGCGCGAGACCTCCTCCACCAGCAGTGGCGCAAGGCCAACGCGCTCCAGGGTGGGGATCACGACGAAGTGCAGAAGCCAGAGGCCACCGACCCAGAATGTCTGGGCCAGCTGCCAACTGGCTGAAGCCGCGCGAAACCGCCGACGATCAGATATGACGGACCTCGACGATCTCGTACTCGATCAGGCCGCTCGGGGTTTTCACCACGACGATGTCGCCCTCTTCCTTACCTACCAGCGCGCGGGCGATGGGCGAACCCACCGACAGCTTGCCTTGCTTGATGTCGGCTTCGTCTTCGCCAACGATCTGGTAGGTCACGGTCTCGTCGGTTTCCACGTTGGCGATATCCACCGTGGTACCGAAGATCACCTTGCCGGTGTGGGCGATGGTGGTGACGTCGATGATCACGGAGTTCTGCAGGCGCCCCTCGATGTCACGGATACGCGCCTCAACCATGCCTTGCTGCTCGCGCGCGGCGTGGTACTCGGCGTTTTCCTTGAGGTCGCCCAGCTCGCGCGCCTCACCAATGGCCTGGCTCAGTTGCGGGCGCATGACCTTGGTCAGATGCGCCAGCTCCTCTTCCAGGGCGCGAGCGCCCTGGACAGTCATGGGGTACTTGTTCATGCCTTGATCCCTGCATGCAGATCCTGCAGCCGGCGAACGGTCTTCTCGGGACCGAACTTGAGCGCTTCACAGACCGCCTGCCCCGCCGCGATGGTGGTGGTGCAGTAGATCTTGTGCTGCAGGGCGTTACGACGAATCGAGTAGGAGTCAGCAATCGACTGGCGCCCCTCGGTGGTATTGATGATCAGGGTAACCTCATCGTTCTTGATCATGTCAACGACATGGGGACGACCCTCGGTCACCTTGTTGACGCGGCGCACCGGCAGGCCGGCAGCCTCGATCACCTTGGCGGTACCAGCGGTAGCGACCACTTCGAAGCCCAGCGCGACCAGGTCACGTGCCACCTGAACGGCTTCGGGCTTGTCGTCTTCGCGCACGCTGATGAACGCGCAACCGGAGTTCGGCAGAATCTCGCTGGCACCCAGCTGCGCCTTGGCGAAGGCCTCGCCGAAGCTGTCGCCTACGCCCATCACTTCACCGGTGGACTTCATTTCCGGGCCGAGGATCGGGTCGACGCCCGGGAACTTGGCGAACGGGAAGACCGCTTCCTTGACACTGAAGAACGGCGGGATGATTTCTTCCTGGTAGCCGGCCTCGGCCAGGCTCTTGCCCGCCATGACGCGTGCCGCCACCTTGGCCAGGGACTCGCCCACGCACTTGGAGACGAACGGCACGGTACGGGAAGCGCGCGGGTTCACTTCGATCACGAAGATATCTTCGCCCTGCACCGCCATCTGCACGTTCATCAGGCCGACGACACCGAGCTCCAAGGCCATTTTCTTGACCTGGTCACGGATCTCGTCCTGGATGTGCTTGGGCAGCGAGTACGGCGGCAGCGAGCAGGCGGAGTCACCGGAGTGCACGCCAGCCTGTTCGATGTGCTGCATGATCGCGCCGATCACGACGCTCTCGCCGTCGCTCACCGCATCCACGTCCACTTCGATGGCGCAGTTGAGGAAGCGATCCAGCAGCACCGGGCTATCGTTGGAAACCTTCACCGCTTCACGCATGTAGCGCTTGAGCTCTTCTTCCTGGTAGACGATTTCCATCGCCCGGCCGCCCAGAACGTAGGACGGACGCACCACCATCGGGTAACCAATGTTCTTCGAAAGGGCCAGGGCCTCGTCTTCACTGCGGGCAGTGGCGTTGGCCGGCTGGCGCAGACCGAGACGCTGAACCATCTGCTGGAAGCGCTCGCGGTCCTCGGCACGGTCGATGGCCTCGGGGCTGGTACCGATGATCGGCACGCCGGCCTCTTCCAGGGCGCGGCAGATCTTCAGCGGAGTCTGGCCGCCGTACTGGACGATAACGCCCTTCGGCTGCTCGACACGGACGATTTCCAGCACGTCTTCCAGGGTGACCGGCTCGAAGTACAGGCGGTCGGAAGTGTCGTAGTCGGTGGAGACGGTTTCCGGGTTGCAGTTGACCATGATGGTCTCGTAACCGTCTTCACGCATGGCCAGTGCCGCGTGTACGCAGCAGTAGTCGAACTCGATGCCCTGGCCGATACGGTTGGGGCCACCGCCGAGGATCATGATCTTCTCGCGGCTAGACGGATTGGCTTCGCACTCTTCCTCGTAGGTCGAGTACATGTAGGCGGTATCGGTGGCGAACTCGGCGGCGCAGGTGTCCACGCGCTTGTACACCGGCAGCACCTTGAGCTTGTGGCGATGGGCACGCAGGCTCTTCTCGGAAACGCCGAGCAGCTTGGCCAGGCGCGCATCGGAGAAGCCCTTGCGCTTGAGCTTGAACATCAGGTCGCGATCGATGGCGGACAGGCCGAGGGTCTGTACGGTCGCCTCATCCTTGACCAGGTCCTCGATCTGCACCAGGAACCACTCGTCGATACGGGTCAGCTCGAACACTTCGGCGATGGTCTTGCCAGCGCGGAAGGCGTCGGCGACATACCAGATACGGTCGGCACTGGGCACGGTCAGTTCGCGACGCAGGGTGCTTTCGGCTTCCGGGTCGTTCAGGTCCAGCTTCGGATCGAAACCGGCAACGCCGACTTCCAGGCCGCGCAGGGCTTTCTGCATGGACTCCTGGAAGGTACGACCGATGGCCATGACTTCACCGACGGACTTCATCTGGGTGGTCAGGCGGGCGTCGGCCTTGGGGAATTTCTCGAAGGCGAAGCGCGGCACCTTGGTGACCACGTAGTCGATGGCCGGCTCGAAGGACGCCGGGGTACGGCCGCCGGTGATGTCGTTGGACAGCTCGTCCAGGGTGTAGCCGACGGCCAGCTTGGCGGCGATCTTGGCGATCGGGAAGCCGGTGGCCTTGGAGGCCAGTGCCGACGAACGCGATACGCGGGGGTTCATCTCGATCACGACCATGCGGCCGGTGTTCGGGCAGATGCCGAACTGGACGTTGGAACCACCGGTCTCGACGCCGATCTCGCGCAATACGGCCAGGGAGGCGTTGCGCAGGATCTGGTATTCCTTGTCGGTCAGGGTCTGGGCCGGGGCCACGGTGATGGAGTCACCGGTGTGCACGCCCATCGGGTCGAAGTTCTCGATGGAGCAGACGATGATGCAGTTGTCCTTCTTGTCGCGGACCACCTCCATCTCGTATTCCTTCCAGCCGATCAGCGATTCGTCGATCAGCAGTTCGCTGGTTGGCGACAGATCCAGGCCGCGGGCGCAGATTTCCTCGAATTCTTCACGGTTGTAGGCGATGCCGCCGCCGGTGCCACCCATGGTGAAGGACGGACGGATGATGCAGGGGAAGCCAACCTTCTCCAGCACGCCGTAGGCTTCTTCCATATTGTGGGCAATGCCGGAAACCGGGCAGGCCAGGCCGATGTCCTTCATGGCCTTGTCGAAGCGCGAGCGGTCTTCGGCCTTGTCGATGGTGTCGGCGTTGGCACCGATCATCTCGACGCCGAACTTCTCCAGCACGCCGTGCTTTTCCAGGTCCAGCGCGCAGTTCAGCGCGGTCTGGCCACCCATGGTCGGCAGCAGTGCGTCGGGGCGCTCCTTCTCGATGATCTTGGCCACGGTGGCCCACTTGATCGGCTCGATGTAGGTGGCGTCGGCCATGGCCGGGTCGGTCATGATGGTGGCCGGGTTGGAGTTCACCAGGATGACGCGGTAACCCTCTTCCTTCAGGGCCTTGCAGGCCTGAGCGCCGGAGTAGTCGAACTCGCAGGCCTGGCCGATGACGATCGGGCCGGCGCCGAGGATCAGGATGCTTTTGATATCTGTACGTTTAGGCATTTTTACTCACTCGAATCCTTGGGTCAGTCGGCAGGCTTAGCGGCGCTTGGCCATGGCTTCGATGAAGCGGTCGAACAGCGGGGCCACATCGTGGGGGCCGGGGCTCGCCTCCGGGTGTCCCTGGAAGCTGAAGGCTTCCTTGTCGGTACGCTCGATACCCTGCAGGGTGCCGTCGAACAGCGACTTGTGGATGGGGCGTACATTGGCCGGCAGGCTGGTCTCGTCCACGGCGAAACCGTGGTTCTGGCTGGTGATCATGACCACGCCGCTGTCCAGGTCCTGGACGGGGTGGTTGGCACCATGGTGGCCGTGACCCATCTTCAGGGTCTTGGCGCCGGACGCCAGGGCCAGCAGCTGGTGGCCGAGGCAGATGCCGAAGACCGGAATCTCGGTCTCGAGGATTTCCTTGATCGCCGCGATGGCGTAGTCGCAGGGCTCGGGGTCGCCAGGGCCGTTGGACAGGAACACGCCATCCGGATTCAGTGCCAGCACTTCGCTGGCCGGGGTCTGCGCGGGGACCACGGTCAGGCGGCAGCCACGGTCGACCAGCATGCGCAGGATGTTCAGCTTCACGCCGTAGTCGAACGCCACCACGTGGTAGGGCAGTTCGCTGGCAGGGATTTCCGGGTGGCTGTCGGTCTTCAGGTCCCAGATGCCGGAGCGCCACTCATAGCGCTCGGTGCAGCTGACCACCTTGGCCAGGTCCATGCCCTTCAGGCCAGGGAAGCTGCGCGCCAGCTCCAGTGCCTTCTCGGCAGTGGCGCCTTCACCGGTGAGGATGCAGCCGTTCTGCGAGCCTTTCTCGCGCAGGATGCGGGTCAGGCGGCGGGTGTCGATACCGGCGATGGCGACGGTGCCATTGGCTTCCAGGTAGTCGGGCAGCGATTGCTTGTTACGCCAGTTGCTGGCCAGCAGCGGCAGATCCCGGATGATCAGGCCGGCAGCCCAGACGCGATCGGACTCGGCATCTTCCGGCGTGGTGCCGGTGTTGCCGATATGGGGATAGGTCAGGGTAACGATTTGCTGGGCATAGGAAGGATCGGTGAGGATTTCCTGGTAGCCGGTCATGGCGGTGTTGAACACCACCTCTCCGATGGTCTGGCCGTCGGCCCCGATGGATTCACCGAGGAAAATGCTGCCGTCGGCAAGCGCGAGTATGGCTGGCTTAGTCAAGAAGACCTCCCGTAGATCAAGGCTGAAGCAAACGCAGGTTGTAAAAAAGCGGGATGACGTTTTGAACCGTCACCCCGCTTTTTTATCTGAGCCATTCTGCGTAACTTTTAGTGGACACACTAAAGCTGCAGCTTACAGGAAAGGCCTTTTACGGTCCACCGTGGAGTAGGACCTTTCGGCAGTCTCAGCGCAGGCCGAGCACATCCTGCATATCGTAGAGGCCCGCTTCCCGCCCTTCCAGCCAAGCGGCCGCGCGAACCGCGCCACGGGCAAAGGTCATGCGGCTCGAGGCCTTGTGGGTGATCTCCACGCGCTCGCCATCGGCGGCGAACAGCACGGTGTGGTCACCGACCACATCGCCGGCGCGCACGGTGGCGAAACCGATGGTTTCGCGCGGGCGGGCGCCGGTCTGGCCTTCGCGACCGTAAACGGCCACTTTTTCCAGATCACGACCCAATGCACTGGCGACGACCTCGCCCATGCGCAGCGCGGTGCCGGACGGCGCATCCACCTTGTGCCGATGGTGGGCTTCGATGATCTCGATATCCACATCGTCACCCAGCACACGGGCGGCCGTGTCGAGCAGCTTCAGGCAGAGGTTCACGCCCACGCTGTAGTTGGCGGCAAAGACGATGGGGATCTCCTTTGCCGCAACGCCCAGCAGCTCCTTTTCCTGAGCACTGAAACCGGTGGTGCCGATGACCATGGCCTTGCCGGCCTTGCGGCAGACTTCCAGGTTCTTAAGGGTCACGGTCGGGTGGGTGAAGTCGATCAGCACGTCGAACTCGTCGATTACCTTGGCCAGGTCGCCCGACAGCGGCACACCGATACGGCCCAGGCCGGCCAGCTCGCCGGCATCGGCACCCACCAGGGTGCTGTCCGGGCGATCGATCGCTGCGGTCAGGCCAGCGCTACCGCCGGTCTGCTGCACCGCCTCGATCAGGATCTTGCCCATGCGCCCGGCGGCGCCCATCACTGCAATACGTCGCATAACCAAAGCTCCAAGCTCCAAGCTGCAAGCCCCGAGCCGCAGGCGCCGCTCCGGGAGCCTGCGCCTGCAGTTGGGGCCGGGATATCAAAGATCGCCGAAGAAGCGCTTCATGCCTTCGAACCAGCTGCTGGCCTTGGGCGAGTGGGAGCCGTCGCTCTGCAGGCTCTTGCGGAACTCTTCGAGGAGCTCGCGCTGGCGCTTATCGAGGTTCACCGGCGTTTCGACCACTACGCGGCACATCAGGTCGCCCGCACCACCACCGCGCACCGGGGCCACGCCCTTGCCGCGCAGGCGGAACAGTTTGCCAGTCTGGGTCGCCTCAGGGATCTTCAGCTTCACACGACCATCAAGAGTCGGCACTTCCAGCTCACCACCCAGGGCGGCGTCGGCGAAGCTGATCGGCACTTCGCAATAGAGGTGCTTGCCGTCGCGCTGGAAGATCGGGTGCTCGCGCACATTGACCACGACATAGAGGTCACCAGCCGGGCCGCCCATCGCGCCCGCTTCGCCTTCGCCCGAGAGACGGATGCGATCACCGGTATCGACGCCAGCCGGCACTTTCACCGACAGGGTCTTGTGCTCTTCCACACGCCCCTGGCCATGGCAGCCGCCACAGGGGTCGGAAATCATCTTGCCGGTGCCATGGCAACGCGGGCAGGTCTGCTGCACCGAGAAGAAGCCCTGCTGCATCCGCACCTGGCCGATGCCGCCACAGGTGGTACAGGTAACCGGGCTGGTGCCCTTCTTGGCGCCGGAGCCTTCGCAGATTTTGCAGTTGACCAGGGTCGGCACGCGAATGGTGACGGTGGTGCCGCGAACCGCTTCTTCCAGGTCCAGCTCCAGGGTGTAACGCAGGTCGCTGCCACGTTGGGCACCACCACGCTGACCACCGCGCTGGCCGCCGAAGAAGTCGCTGAACACGTCGCCAAAGATGTCGGAGAAGCTGGCGCCGCCGAAGCCTGCACCACCACCTGCACCCATCTGCGGATCGACACCGGCGTGGCCGTACTGGTCGTACGCGGCACGCTTGCTGGCGTCGGAGAGCACTTCGTAGGCCTCGTTGGCCTCCTTGAATTTCTCTTCAGCCGCCTTGTCGTCCGGATTGCGGTCCGGGTGGTATTTCATGGCCAGACGACGATAAGCCTTCTTCAGCTCAGCCTCGCTGGCGCCCCGCTCGACACCGAGGATTTCGTAAAAGTCACGTTTAGCCATTGGTTCTCACACTCTTCAAATTTTGCGCCCTCCAGACACGCCGACGCGGGAGCAAGCTCCCGCGCGGCGCATCAACCTGCGGGGCCAGGCCCCGCAGGCAGGAGAGCAAGCAAGCCTGATGCTTACTTGTTGTCCTTGACCTCTTCGAACTCGGCGTCGACGGCATCATCGGATGCCTTGTCGTCGCCGGCCGGAGCACCTTCGCCAGCCTGGGGCTGTTCGGCGTACATCTTCTGCGCCAGCGGAGTGGAAGCCTGGGACAGGGCGTTCATCTTGGCTTCGATCTCGGCCTTGTCGTCGCCCTTGACGGCAACTTCCAGCTCACCCAGCGCCTTCTCGATGGCAGCCTTCTCGTCGGCAGTGGCCTTGTCGCCAGCCTCGGTGACCATCTTGCGGGTCGCATGGACCAGCGCATCACCCTGGTTACGGGCGGCGGCCAGCTCTTCGAACTTGCGATCCTCCTCGGCATTGGCCTCGGCGTCACGCACCATCTGCTGGATTTCGTCCTCGGACAGGCCGGAGTTGGCCTTGATCACGATGGACTGCTGCTTGCCGGTGGCCTTGTCCTTGGCGGACACGTGCAGGATGCCGTTGGCGTCGATGTCGAAGGTCACTTCGACCTGCGGCACACCACGGGGAGCCGGCGGAATCTCGGCCAGGTCGAACTTGCCCAGGGACTTGTTCTGCGCGGCCTGCTTGCGCTCGCCCTGCAGCACGTGAATGGTCACGGCGGACTGGTTGTCGTCGGCGGTCGAGAACACCTGCGACTTCTTGGTCGGGATGGTGGTGTTCTTCTCGATCAGCGCGGTCATCACGCCACCCAGGGTTTCGATACCCAGGGTCAGCGGGGAAACGTCGAGCAGCAGCACGTCCTTCACGTCGCCGGACAGTACGGCGCCCTGGATGGCGGCACCGATGGCCACGGCTTCGTCCGGGTTGACGTCCTTGCGCGCTTCCTTGCCGAAGAAATCGGCAACCTGCTTCTGCACCAGCGGCATGCGGGTCTGGCCGCCGACCAGGATCACTTCGTGGATATCACCCACATCCAGGCCAGCATCCTTCAGCGCGATACGGCACGGCTCGATGGTACGAGCGACCAGGTCTTCGACCAGGGCTTCCAGCTTGGCGCGGGAAATCTTCACGTTCAGGTGCTTCGGACCGGTCTGATCTGCAGTGATGTACGGCAGGTTGACGTCGGTCTGCTGGCTGGAAGACAGCTCGATCTTGGCCTTCTCGGCAGCCTCTTTCAGGCGCTGCATGGCCAGGGGATCGCCCTTCAGGTCCATGCCGGATTCTTTCTTGAACTCGTCGACGAGGTAGTCGATCAGGCGGATGTCGAAGTCCTCGCCACCCAGGAAGGTGTCGCCGTTGGTGGCCAGAACCTCGAACTGGTGCTCGCCGTCGACTTCGGCGATCTCGATCACCGACACGTCGAAGGTACCGCCACCCAGGTCATAGACGATCACGGTGTGGTCGCCCTTGGCCTTGTCCATGCCGTAGGCCAGCGCAGCCGCGGTCGGCTCGTTGATGATGCGCTTGACGTCCAGACCGGCGATACGGCCGGCGTCCTTGGTAGCCTGGCGCTGGCTGTCGTTGAAGTAGGCCGGAACGGTGATCACCGCTTCGGTTACGGTCTCGCCGAGGTAGTCTTCGGCGGTCTTCTTCATCTTCTTCAGCACTTCCGCGGAAATCTGCGGCGGCGCCATCTTCTGGCCCTTCACTTCGACCCAGGCGTCACCGTTGTCGGCCTTGGCGATCTTGTAGGGAACCATCTTGATGTCTTTCTGCACGACGTCTTCTTCGAAGCGACGACCGATCAGACGCTTCACGGCGTACAGGGTGTTGTGCGGGTTGGTCACCGCCTGGCGCTTGGCGGACTGGCCGACAAGGATCTCGCCATCGTTGGTGTAAGCGATGATCGACGGAGTGGTGCGAGTGCCTTCGGCGTTCTCGATCACCTTGACGTTACCGTTCTCCAGGATAGCCACGCAGGAGTTGGTGGTCCCCAGGTCGATACCGATGATTTTGCCCATATTCTCTCTCCCGAAACTTTGGATTTGCCGAGGCCCCGTTTCACTGGCCGCGGCAGCATAAAAACGCTTGAACTAACAAATGGGGGCCGGAGGCCGGATTTCAAGCCTGCTCGTCGATGGACGGCGGCGCTTCACTCGGTGCCTTGCTGACCACCACCATGGCGGGGCGCAGCAGGCGACCGTTGAGCAGGTAGCCCTTCTGGAACACCTTCAGCACGCTGCCGGGCTCCACGTGAGTGCTTTCCTGCATTGCCATGGCCTGGTGGTGCTCCGGGTTGAACGGCGCACCGTGCGGGTCGACTGCCTCCAACTGGTAGCGCTTGAGGGTGTCGTGGAACAGCTTGAGCGTCAGCTCCATGCCCTCGCGCACCGGCTTGATCGACTCGTCATCGGCTGCGGTCAGCTCCAGGCCACGCTCGAGGCTGTCCACCACCGGCAGCAGGTCATTGGCGAATTTTTCCAGCGCGAACTTGTGCGCCTTTTCCACATCCTGCTCGGCACGGCGGCGGATGTTCTGCAATTCGGCGGCAACGCGCAGGGACTGATCCTGGGCGGCAGCCAGTTGCTCTTCCAGCGTCTGCACACGAACCGCCAGATCGTCGCCAGCAGCGCCTTCGGCAGCAGCGTTCGCTTCAGGGTTCTGATTATCCAGGGTCTGTTCGTCAGCCATGCGTTCCTCCTTTCAAAAACGGGCCGGGACATAACCCGGCGATCTGTCCGCCTATATGGGGTCGCAATTTGTCGGTTCAAGGGGGAGGGGTGATTGTCAGGCGGAAAACAAACACTGTATAAATACCCAGCCATCGCCCTGGGAGTGCCGCCATGCTGGTCCACCTTTCCGTTCACAACTACGCCATCGTCGAACACCTCGATCTCGAACTCGCCGGCGGCATGTCGGTGATCACCGGCGAGACCGGTGCAGGCAAGTCGATCATGCTCGACGCACTGGGCCTGACCCTGGGCGACCGCGCCGACAGCGGCGTGGTGCGCCCCGGCGCGGACAAGGCCGACATCCTCGCCAGCTTCGACCTCCACGACATCCCCGAGGCCCGCACCTGGCTCGCCGAGCGCGACCTGGACAACGACGGCCCCTGCATCCTGCGCCGGGTCATCACCGCCGAAGGCCGCTCGCGCGCCTATATAAATGGCACCCCCTGCCCCCAGGGCGACCTCAAGACCCTGGGCGAGCTGCTGATCGACATCCACAGCCAGCATGAGCACCAATCCTTGCTCAAGCTCGACACCCACCGCCGCCTGCTCGACGAATTCGCCAGCGCCAGTGAACTGGCTCGCCAGGTCCAGCTCGCCGCGCAGCGCTGGAAGCAGACCCGCCAGGAGCTGGAGCGCCTGTCCCGCAGCGGCGAAGAACAGCGCGCCCGCCACCAGTTGCTCAGCTATCAGCTGGAAGAGCTGGAGAATCTCGCCCTCGGCGAGTCCGAACTCGACCAGCTGGAGCAGGAGCACAAGAACCTCTCCAACGCCGAAAGCCTGCTCGCCGGCTGCCGCCAAGTGCTGGACATGTGCAGCGAAAGCGACGCCGGCAACGTACTCAGTGCTCTCACCTCCAGCCTCAACCGCCTGACCGCTTTCAACACCCAGCAGGGTGCCATCGCCGAAGCCGTCAACCTGCTGGCCAGCGCCCAGATCCAGGTGGAGGAAGCGGTTGGCGAGATCAACCGCTTCATCGACCACTTCGACGCCGACCCGCAGCGCCAACAGCAACTGGAAGAGCGCCTGGACAGCATCTACACCCTGGCGCGCAAGCACCGCGTACACCCGAGCGAGCTGGCCAACCTGCAGCAATCCCTGCTGGACGAGATCGAAGCACTGAATGCCGATGACGAAGCCGTCGAGCGCCTGACCGAAGAACTCGAGTCCTACACCCGCCACTACCAGACCAAGGCGGCGGAGCTGAGCAAGCTGCGCGGCAAATCCGCCGGCAAGCTGGCCAAGGCCGTGGAAGTCGAGATGCAGCGCCTGGGCATGCCCGGCGGGCGCTTCACCATCGAACTGCACCCGCTGCAGGCACAGGATCCGCAGGCCAACGGCATGGAGCAGGTGGAATTCCTGGTCAGCGCCAACCCCGGCCAGCCCCTCAAGGCACTGGCGAAGGTCGCCTCGGGTGGCGAACTCTCGCGTATCAGCCTGGCCATCCAGGTGATCACCGCCCAGACCTCCCGCGTACCGACCCTGGTCTTCGACGAAGTGGACGTGGGCATCGGCGGCCCCACCGCCGAAGTGGTCGGCCAGCTGCTGCGCCGACTCGGCGAGCGCGGCCAGGTGCTCACCGTCACCCACCTGCCGCAAGTGGCCGCCCAGGGCCACAACCATCTATTCGTGCACAAGGTACGAGGCAGCAAGGAAACACGTACCGCCGTCACCAACCTCACCGAAGCCGCGCGCATCGAGGAAATCGCACGCATGCTCGGTGGATTGGACCTCACCGACGAATCCATCGCCCACGCCAGGAAGATGGTCACCAGCGCCCAGGGCTGATTTCCGGCAAGCGGAAACGAAGAAGGCGACCCCAGGGTCGCCTTCTTCTTTTGCCAACTGGCAGTGCGCTTACTTCTTCTTGCGCACGTACAGCACCAGATTGTGATCGACCAGCTCGAAGCCATGCTCCTTGACGATCTCTTTCTGGCGCTTCTCGATCTCGGTATCGAAGAACTCGATCACCTCACCGCTATCGACGCAGACCATATGGTCGTGGTGACCGCCGTCGGCCAGCTCGAAGACGGCATGGCCGCCATCGAAGTTGTGGCGCACCACGAGACCGGCAGCCTCGAATTGGGTCAGCACGCGGTAGACAGTCGCCAACCCCACGTCCTCACCCGCCTCCATCAGCGCCTTGTAGACATCTTCGGCACTCATGTGGCGCTGCTCGGTGGAGTCAAGCATCTGCAGGATCTTGACTCGAGGCAGGGTCACCTTGAGGCCGGCTTTGCGAAGTTCGTTATTTTCAACCATGGTCAGCTTTCTCGTGGACGCTGCTTCGCAGCTTCCCTTAATGCGGGTATGATCGGATTTTCGTTGCCCAGCCAAGATAGTGGAAGTCACCCACCGATGCAAAACACCAAGCTCTTGCTGACCAGCCTCACCTTCGCAGGTCTGGTCGCACTCGCCGGCTGTTCATTCCCCGGGGTTTACAAAATCGACATCCAGCAGGGCAATGTCGTGACGCAGGACATGATAGACCAGTTGAAGCCCGGAATGACCCGGCGACAAGTGAGGTTTATCATGGGCAACCCACTGATCACCGACACCTTCCACGCCAACCGTTGGGATTACCTCTACAGCATCCAGCCCGGCGGCGGTGATCGCCAGCAGGAGCGCGTCAGCCTGGTGTTCGACGGCAGCGACCAACTGGTCGGCCTGGCCGGTGACTTCATGCCCGGCGTGAGCCGCGACGAAGCCATTCTCGGCAGCGACGGCAGCACCGAAGTGAAGAGCGAGAAGCCTGCCCAGCAACAGCAGGAAGAGAAGCCGAAGCCCGGCTCGCTGCTCGAGCAGATCCAGAAGGAAGTGGACCAGGTGGAAACCGTACCGGTGCCCACGCCCGAGCCGCTGGAAACCTCGCCGCAGTAATCACTGCGCAGAAAAAAGCCCGGACTGGTTCCGGGCTTTTTCATGGGCGCCTGTTATCCAGGCCGCCTATTCCTCTCCTGCCCGCGCCTGGGCCGCACGAGCCGCGCGGAGCTTGCGCACTTCCTTCGGGTCGGCGAGCAGCGGGCGGTAGATCTCAATGCGATCCCCCTCCTCCAGCACACGCGATTCGGGATTGGCCAAAGCCTTGCCAAAGATCCCCAGCGGGCAGGTGGCCAGATCCAGCTCGGGAAACTCCGCCGCCAGCCCTGACGCCATCACTGCCGCACGCGCCGTAGCGCCCACGGCCACATCCAGGCTCAGCAAGCGCTGACGATCGGCCAGCGCACAGACGACCTCGATAGCGATCGACTCAGCCATGAAGCTGCTTGGCTCGCTGACAGAAGGCGTCGACCAGGGTATTCGCGGCCTGATTGAACAGCGGCCCGAGGGTCGCCTTGACGATGGGCCCCGCGTAATCGAACGACAGGTCCAGGCTGATCTTGCAGGCCTTCTCGCCCAGCGCCTTGAAATTCCACACGCCGTGCAGCTCGCTGAATGGGCCTTCTTCCAGGTTCATTTCGATCACCTGCCCCGGCACCAGCCGGTTGCGGGTGACGAAGCGCTGACTGAGCCCGCCCTTGGCCACGCCGAGGCTGGCGACCATCTCGGTTTCGCTCGCCTCCAGCACTTCGCTGGAGGAGCACCAGGGCAGGAACTCGGGGTATCTCGCCACGTCGTTGACCAGATCGTAGAGCGCCTGCGCAGGGTACGGCAGCAGAGCGGAGCGCTGGATATGGGTGGTCATCTGGGCCTCTGAACGTCGGTCAGTCGGCTGCGCCGGAGCGAGCAACACGGCTGGTCAAAAAAAGAGCGCGCATTGTCAGGGATTCACCCCTCGCGCTCAAGCCTACGCCGCCGTAGCGGCCTCGCCTGGGACTCCCTATAATGCCGCGCCTATGGCTAAGCAAAAGAAACATCCCCAAGGCACCATCGCGCAGAACAAGAAGGCTCTGCATGACTACTTCGTCGAACAGCGCTTCGAGGCCGGCATGGCTCTCGCAGGCTGGGAGGTCAAGAGTCTGCGCGCCGGCAAAGCCCAACTGGTGGACAGCTACGTGTTGCTCAAGGACGGCGAAGCCTGGTTGCTCGGCAGCCACTTCACGCCCCTGAAAACCGCCAGCACCCACGTGATCGCCGACCCGGTCCGTACGCGCAAACTGCTGCTGCACAAGCGCGAACTCAGCAAGCTGATCGGCGCGGTCCAGCAGAAGGGTTATGCCTGCGTGGCACTGTCGCTCTACTGGAAGGCCCACCTGGTCAAGTGCGAGATCGCACTGGTCAAGGGCAAGAAGGAATTCGACAAGCGCGCCACCGAGAAGGAACGCGACTCCGATCGCGAGATCGCCCGCGTCATGCGCACCAAAGGCAAGGAAGACTGAGCGCCGACTCACACCGGTCGCCGCTCCAGCCGCAAGGCTGATGCTTCAGATTCCCTGCCTGCGTTGCGCGCGTTCCATCCGTAGCGCTTCCAGTTGCCCTTCCGCCAAGACCTCCTGCACGTAATCGATGTGCTGGTGCGAGATTTCCCGCGCCTCCTCAGCACGTCGCTCGACGATCGCCTCGAACAAGGCCCGGTGCTGCCTCATCAGCATGTCGCGGGTCTCGCCGCGCTGCAGGTACATGCCTCCAATATTGGTGACCACGTTGTGCTTGAGCAGTTCGAACAAGCCGCGGATGGTGTGCAGCAGCACGGCGTTATGGCTGGCTTCGGCGATCGCCAGGTGGAAGCGCGCATCGGCGGCGCCCTCTTCTTCCCGGGTCGCCTTGCTGCCGGGCATGTAGCAGGCCTGCAACGCCTCGAAGGCTTCGCGCAGGCGCTCATGGTCGACCGAGGTCGCGCGCTGCGCCGCATAGAAGGCGCATGAACCCTCCAGCGTGTGGCGGAACTCCAGCAGGTCGCGCTGGGCATCCGGATTGCCTTCCAGCAGCGACAGCAACGGGTCGCTGAAGGTGGAGCCCAGCTCGGCGGACACATAGTTGCCCCCGCCCTGGCGGCTGATCAGCAAACCCTTGGCCACCAGCTTCTGGATCGCCTCGCGCAGCGACGGCCGGGACACCCCGAACTGCTCCGCCAGCAGGCGCTCCGCCGGCAGCCGCTCACCGGCCTTCAGGGTGCCTTCGAGGATCATCGACTCCAGGTGACTGACGATGTCATCCGACAGACGGCGCTGACGCACCTGACCAAATCCCATACCCCTCCCGCCTCTTTTCCACAGCCCATCCGGGCAGTCTGGCGCGGTAGCCCGCGCATATCCGGCGGCAGCCTAACCAGCCCCTGCCCGGCGCACAAGAAAAGCTCGACCGCCGCCCTCTCGACCAAAGTTGTAGGACAGGAAATTGACACGCGCACGGTAAGACTTTTACCCTGAGCCGTCGATTTTGTAAATTGGTATTACCAATTTCGACGAAGTACGCCAGATCCGGCCAATGCCTGCTGCGACGCCAAAAGCATCGCACCCACCCGGACGGCCCACAGGCACTCCAAAAACAATTACGGAGCCAACCACCATGCAAGCATGGCAACAGATCTACACCCCTCTCGGCAGCCTCGGCCTGTCCGCTGCCGTCGCCGTGATCCCGATCGTGTTCTTCTTCCTCGCCCTCGCGGTGTTCCGCCTCAAGGGCCATATCGCCGGCACCATCACCCTTGCCCTGGCGATCGCCGTTGCCATCTTCGCCTTCAACATGCCCGCCGACATGGCCTTCGCCGCGGCCGGCTACGGTTTCGCCTACGGCCTCTGGCCGATTGCCTGGATCATCGTCGCGGCGGTGTTCCTCTACAAACTCACGGTCAAGAGCGGCCAGTTCGAAGTGATCCGCAGCTCGGTGCTATCGATCACCGGTGACCAGCGCCTGCAGGTGCTGCTGATCGGCTTCTCCTTCGGCGCCTTCCTCGAAGGTGCGGCCGGCTTCGGCGCCCCCGTGGCCATCACCGCCGCGCTGCTGGTGGGCCTGGGCTTCAACCCGCTCTACGCCGCCGGCCTGTGCCTGATCGCCAACACCGCACCGGTGGCCTTCGGCGCCCTGGGCATCCCGATCATCGTCGCGGGCCAGGTCACCGGCATCGACGCGTTCAAGATCGGCGCCATGACCGGCCGCCAACTGCCCTTCCTGTCGATCCTCGTGCCCTTCTGGCTGGTGGCGATGATGGACGGCTGGCGCGGCGTGAAGGAAACCTGGCCCGCCGCCCTGGTGGCCGGCGGCAGCTTCGCCATCACCCAGTACTTCACCTCCAACTTCATCGGCCCGGAACTGCCAGACATCACCTCCGCCCTGGTCAGCCTGGTTTCCCTGACCCTGTTCCTCAAGGTCTGGCAACCGGCCGGAGCGCAGAGCACCGAAGTGGCCGGCGTATCCGGCGGCGCGGCGGTTCTCGGCGGCTTCGGTGGCCCGCGCAGCACCGAGCCTTCGCCCTACAGCTTCGGCGAGATCCTCAAGGCCTGGTCGCCCTTCCTGATCCTCACCGTGCTGGTGACCATCTGGACCCTCAAGCCCTTCAAGGCGATGTTCGCCCCGGGCGGCGCCATGGAGCAGTTCGTCTTCATGTTCGCCATCCCGCACCTGGACCAGCTGGTCCTCAAGGGCGCGCCCATCGTTGCCGCCACCACGGCCATGCCGGCGGTGTTCAAGCTGGACCCGATCTCCGCAACCGGCACCGCGATCTTCTTCTCCGCGCTGCTGTCGATGCTGGTACTCAAGGTCAATGTTAAAAATGGTCTGACCACTTTTGGTGAAACCCTGGTCGAGCTGAAGTGGCCGATCCTCTCCATCGGCATGGTGCTGGCCTTCGCCTTCGTCACCAACTACTCGGGCATGTCCACCACCCTGGCGCTGGTCCTGGCCGGCACCGGTGCGGCCTTCCCGTTCTTCTCGCCCTTCCTCGGCTGGCTGGGGGTCTTCCTGACCGGCTCGGACACCTCGTCCAACGCCCTGTTCAGCTCCCTGCAATCCACCACCGCGCACCAGATCGGCGTCAACGACACCCTGCTGGTGGCCGCCAACACCAGCGGCGGCGTGACCGGCAAGATGATCTCGCCGCAGTCCATCGCCGTGGCCTGCGCTGCTACCGGGATGGTCGGCAAGGAATCGGACCTGTTCCGCTTCACCCTGAAGCACAGCCTGATCTTCGCCGCCTTCGTCGGCCTGATCACCCTGGCTCAGGCCTACGTCTTCACCGGCATGCTGGTCCACTAAGCCGGATCGGCTGCGCGTCGGCGATACGGCGTTGGAAATGGCCTCGGAGATGCTCACCTACAGTCGTAGGCGCCGCTCCCTCGGCCATTTCCGCCTTGTCTCGCTCTAGCTCGCTCTAGCTCGCTCGACCCTCGCAACGTGCCACGCTTCTTTCATTCAACGGTAGGGACCCCATGATCATCTCCGCCTCCACCGACTACCGCGCCGCCGCCCAGCGCAAGCTGCCGCCCTTCCTGTTCCACTACATCGATGGCGGCGCCTACGCCGAATACACGATGCAGCGTAACGTCGAGGACCTCTCCGGCATTGCCCTGCGCCAGCGCGTGCTGAAGAACATGTCCGAGCTGAGCCTCGAGACCCAGCTGTTCGGCGAGACCCTCGCCATGCCGGTGGCCCTGGCCCCGGTGGGCCTCACCGGCATGTACGCCCGTCGCGGCGAAGTGCAGGCGGCCAAGGCGGCGGCGGACAAGGGCATCCCCTTCACCCTCTCCACCGTCTCGGTGTGCCCCATCGAGGAAGTGGCCCCGGCCATCCAGCGCCCCATGTGGTTCCAGCTCTACGTGCTGAAGGACCGCGGCTTCATGAAGAACGCCCTGGAGCGCGCCAAGGCCGCCGGCGTCACCACCCTGGTGTTCACCGTCGACATGCCCGTGCCCGGCGCCCGCTACCGCGACGCCCACTCCGGCATGAGCGGCCCCAACGCCGCCATGCGCCGCGTACTGCAAGCCATGACCCACCCCGCCTGGGCCTGGGACGTCGGCCTGCTGGGCAAGCCCCACGACCTCGGCAACATCTCCACCTACCGTGGCAACCCCACGGGCCTGGCCGACTACATCGGCTGGCTCGGCGCCAACTTCGACCCGTCGATCTCCTGGAAGGACCTGGAGTGGATCCGCGAATTCTGGGACGGCCCCATGGTCATCAAGGGCATCCTCGACCCCGAGGACGCCCGTGACGCAGTCACCTTCGGCGCCGACGGCATCGTCGTCTCCAACCACGGCGGCCGCCAGCTCGACGGCGTGCTCTCCAGCGCCCGCGCCCTGCCGGCCATCGCCGACGCGGTGAAGGGCGAGCTGAAGATCCTCGCCGACTCCGGCATCCGCACCGGCCTCGACGTGGTGCGCATGCTCGCCCTCGGCGCCGACACCGTGATGCTCGGCCGAGCCTTCGTCTACGCCCTGGCTGCAGCCGGCGGCGCGGGTGTGAGCAATCTGCTGGAATTGATCGACAAGGAAATGCGCGTGGCCATGGTGCTTACCGGCGCCAAGAGCATCAGCGAAATCAGCGCCGACTCGCTGGTACGCGAACTCGGCCGCTGATCCGCCCCACCCATAACGAACCGACGAGGCCGCCCGAGCGGCCCGCGCCAACCGTTGATGACAGGACCCGACCGATGAGCCTGCCCGCCGCCTTCCTCCAGACCGCCGAGCGCCTGATCCCCCGCGAGCGGCGCTTCGACGACCCGCTCTCCACCCTGGCCTTCGGCACCGACGCCAGCTTCTACCGGCTGATCCCCAAGCTGATCGTGCGGGTCGAGAGCGAAGCCGAGGTCATCGCCCTGCTCAAGGCCGCCCACGCGGAGCAGGTGCCCGTGACCTTCCGTGCCGCCGGCACCAGCCTCTCCGGCCAGGCCATCAGCGACTCGGTGCTCATCGTCCTCGGCGACAACTGGAACGGCCGCGACATCCGCAAGGGCGGCGAACAGATCCGCCTGCAGCCCGGCGTCATCGGCGCCCAGGCCAACGCCTGGCTCGCCCCCTACGGCCGCAAGATCGGCCCCGACCCGGCCTCGATCAACGCCTGCAAGATCGGCGGCATCGTCGCCAACAACGCCAGCGGCATGTGCTGCGGCACCGCGCAGAACAGCTACCACACCCTCGCCGGCCTGCGCCTGGTGCTGGCCGATGGCACCCTGCTCGACAGCGAGGACCCGCTCAGCGTCGCCGCCTTCCACGCCACCCACGGCGCGCTGCTGGAACAGCTCGGCGAACTGGGCCGGCAGACCCGCGACAACCCCGAGCTGGCCGCGAAGATCCGCCACAAGTACCGCCTGAAGAACACCACCGGCCTGTCCCTCAATGCCCTGGTGGACTACGACCAGCCGCTGGACATCCTCACCCACCTGCTGGTGGGCTCCGAAGGCACCCTCGGCTTTATCAGCGCGGTGACCTACGACACCGTGCCCGAGCACCCGCACAAGGCCTCGGCGCTCATCGTTTTCCCCGACGTCGAAACCTGCTGCCGCGCCGTGCCCGTGCTCAAGACCCAGCCCATCTCCGCCGTCGAGCTGCTCGACCGCCGCAGCCTGCGCTCGGTGCAGGAGAAGCCCGGCATGCCCGCCTGGGTCAAGGGCCTGTCCGCCAACGCCTGCGCCCTGCTCATCGAATCCCGCGCCGCCAGCGGCAGCCTGCTGCACGAGCAGCTCGCGCAGATCACTGCCTCCATCGCCGACTTCCCGGTGGAGCAGAAGGTCGACTTCAGCGAAGACCCGGTCGTTTACAACCAGCTGTGGAAGATCCGCAAGGACACCTTCCCCGCCGTCGGCGCCGTGCGCCAGACCGGCACCACGGTGATCATCGAAGACGTCACCTTCCCCGTCGAACAGCTGGCTGCCGGGGTCAACCGCCTGATCGAGCTGTTCGACAAGCACCGCTACGACGAGGCGATCCTCTTCGGCCACGCCCTGGAAGGGAACCTGCACTTCGTCTTCACCCAAGGCTTCGACAGCCCCGAACAGGTCGCCCGCTACGACGCCTTCATGCAGGACGTCGCCCAGCTGGTGGCGGTGGAATTCGGTGGCGCCCTCAAGGCCGAGCACGGCACCGGGCGCAACATGGCGCCCTTCGTCGAACTGGAATGGGGCAGCGACGCCTATCAACTGATGTGGCAGCTCAAGCGCCTGCTCGACCCGCGCGGCATCCTCAACCCCGACGTGGTGCTCAGCGAGGACCGCGAGCTGCACCTGAAGAACCTCAAGCCGCTGCCCGCCGCCGACGAAATCGTCGACAAGTGCATCGAATGCGGCTTCTGCGAGCCGGTCTGCCCCTCCAAGGGCCTGACTCTCAGCCCGCGCCAGCGCATCGTCATCTGGCGCGACATCCAGGCACGCAAGCGCGCTGGCATCGACACCCGCGAGCTGGAGGAAGCCTTCGCCTACCAGGGCGTCGACACCTGCGCCGCCACCGGCCTCTGCGCCCAGCGCTGCCCGGTGGGCATCAATACCGGTGACCTGGTGCGCAAGCTGCGCGGCGGCGTCGCCCACCATGCCGGCAGCGCCGACTGGCTGGCCGACCACTTCGCCACCGCACTCAAGGGCGCGCGCCTCACCCTGCGCCTGGCCGACGGGGCCCGTCGCCTGCTCGGCGCGCCATTGCTGGAAAAAACCTCCGGTTCCCTGCGCCGTCTCTCCGCCGGGCGCCTGCCGCAATGGACCCCCGCCCTGCCCCAGGCCGCCAAGCCCATCCAGTTCACCCCGCCGGCCAACGACGCCCGCCCCCGCGTGGTCTACCTGGCCGCCTGCGTGTCCCGCGCCATGGGCCCCGCCGCCAGCGATGGCGAACAGGTGCCGCTGGTGGACAAGACCCGCATGCTGCTGGAAAAGGCCGGCTACCAGGTGGTCTTCCCCAGCCAGCTGGAGAGCCTCTGCTGCGGCCAGCCCTTCGCCTCCAAGGGCTACGCCGAGCAGGCCGAAAGCAAACGCCGCGAGATGATCGACGCCCTGCTGGAAGCCAGCCGCGGCGGCCTCGACCCCATCTACTGCGACACCAGCCCCTGCACCCTGCGCCTGGTGCAGGACGGCCTCGATTCGCGCCTGGACCTGTTCGACCCGGTGCGCTTCATCCGCACCCACCTGCTCGAACGCCTGGAGTTCACCCCCCAGGACAAGCCCATCGCCGTGCACGTCACCTGCAGCACCCAGCACCTGGGCGAGGCCCAGGGCCTGATCGACCTGGTGCGTCGCTGCACCCGCGAAGTGGTGGTGCCCGAAGGCATCCACTGCTGCGGCTTCGCCGGCGACAAGGGCTTCACCACCCCGGAGCTCAACGCCCACTCGCTGCGCAGCCTGAAGGACGCCGTGCAGGTCTGCGAAGAAGGCATCTCCACCAGCCGCACCTGCGAAATCGGCCTCACCCAGCACGGCGGCATCGACTACCACGGCCTGGTCTACCTGGTGGACCGCGTCACCCGCCCACGGGCCATCTGAACCTCAAGCTGCCGTGCATCGCACGGATTGCGCCCCGCCCAGTGCGGGGCTTTTTTTGCCCGGCAAAAACGCCCCCACCCGCCTCCAGGCCAAGCGAAACGGCAAGCGAAACGGCAACCCGGGCGCAATCCGCACTCGGTTTCATCCCGCCTCCCCTTCCCGACGAAATGTCAGCCCTGGAGCCCGCGAGACCCGGCACGCGAGAACCCCTGAAAACACCGTGCAGCCCATCTAGCACGGCGCCTCCAGCCTGGCCATCATGGCTTCGAAAAATGATGGCCAATTGTCAGCATTGCTCAGTTTCGGCCCAGGGACCCGCTCATATACTCGCGCCCAAACCCTTTCCCTGGCCCGCACTACGCAGGCACTGCCCGACGACCACGGGGCAGGCCCTGGTGGCCCTCATCAAGGATCGCGCCATGAACCACGTCTATCGCACCATCTGGAACCACGCCAAAGGTGTCTGGCAAGTCGTTGGGGAGAACACCAAGCGGCAGGGCAAGACCAAATCGAGCAAGGCCGCCAGCGGCGCCGGCCTGCTGGCCATCGGTGCCCTGCTGAGCCCCGGCCTCTATGCCCAGGGCATCGTCACGGACGGGCGCACGGCCACCAGCGTGGTGCAGAACGGCGCGGTCACCGACATCCGCACCGAGACCATCCGCAACGGCAACGGCTTCAACTCCTTCTCGCAGTTCAACGTGGGCAGCGGCGAAACCGCCAACCTCTATGTACCGGATTCGGCCAACGCCCTGATCAACATCGTTCGCGACCAGCGCAGCGAGATCAACGGCATCCTCAACGGCTACAAGAACGGCCAGATCGGCGGCGACATCTATTTCGCCAACCCCCACGGCATGGTCGTGGGCGAGTCCGGCGTGATCAACGTCGGCTCCCTCACCGTCACCACCCCCGACAGCGCCTCCCTTGAGCGCCTGATCGGCGCCGACGGCAAGATCGACGACCTCGCCGTGGCCCAGCTGAAGTCCGGCAACCTGCCGCTCTCCGAATCCGGCCTGGTGTCCATCCGTGGCCAGGTCAACGCCAAGGGCGCCGTCACCCTCAGCGCCCGCGACGTCGGCATCGGCGCCAGCGGTCGCGTCACCGCTGGCCAGCAGGCCATGCCGCGCATCGAGCAACTGGTGAACATCGACGGCCTCGACAGCGCCGCCGCCATCACCGAGGTCAACGGCGAGATCCGCATCATCGCCGAGAACGACGTGCTGATCGCCGGCCAGGTGAACACCGACGGTGTCGCCGGCAAGGCCGCTGGCGAGATCGAGATCCGCGCCGGCCACGACATCACCATCGCCGACGGCGGCAAGGTCTCCGCCTCGGGCCAGGGCGCCCATTCCGACGGCGGCAAGGTCGTGATCAAGGCCAAGCAGCAGAGCACCCTGGCCAAGGGCGGCACCGTGGCGGCCAACGCCGGCACCAGCGGCAACGGCGGCCAGGTCGAGCTCTCCGCCGACGAAAGCGTGACCTGGGCCGGCACCCTGGAAGCCAAGGCCGGCCAGGGCGGCGCCGTCGGCCACGTGCTGATCGACCCGCGCGAAATCAATCTCACCCAGGACCAGCGCCTGGGCGGCACGAACTACAGCCTGCAGGCCTCGGAGAAGATCAACGTCGCCGACGGCGTGATGATCTCCACCCGCAACATCGCCAACTACCAGACCGCCAGCCAGCAGGAGCACCGCGACGCGGTCTCCGTCGGCGACTCCGGCGACATCACCCTGGAAGCGCCGACCATCGTCCTCGGCCAGAACGCCAAGCTCTACGCCCACACCAACAACGCCGCCTTCGAAGCCGGCGACGTCACCCTCAAGGCCATCGCCGCCGAGGGCGCCCTGCTCACCCCCGGCATCCTCGTCGGCGTGGGCAGCAACAAGACCGAAATCACCCTGGGCGCCGGCACCGAGATCCGTGGCGGCCAGGTCACCATCAGCGCCGAGTCCTCCACTGCGCTGACCGACAGCCTGTCCAGCGACGGCCTGTACAACGGTGTCGACGCCAACGGCCACCCCATCGCCCAGGTCCTCGACGACGACGAGCTGGAAGAACAGCGCCAGGCCCTGGCCGATGCCGGCGTGCAGACCGATGACGACGGCGGCAGCGA
Source organism: Pseudomonas sp. PDM13 (assembly GCF_025685765.1). NCBI lineage: Bacteria > Pseudomonadati > Pseudomonadota > Gammaproteobacteria > Pseudomonadales > Pseudomonadaceae > Pseudomonas > Pseudomonas sp. PDM13. The sequence continues at coordinate 47,956 of NZ_JAOTQU010000008.1, forward strand.
CTTCTTCGGCGGCCTGCTCGACACCCTCGCCAGCAGCGGCCTGCTGGCCTCGGTGCAGGTGCTCGATGCCCAGTCCAAGGTCAACATCGGCAACGGCGTGAGCATCATCGGCAGCAACGACGTGAACATCTCGTCCCACGCCAGCACCAACGCCCAGGCCGAGGTCGCCGACCTGCCGGTGGGCGCCGTGGTCTCGGTGACCAACACCGACGCCCAGCTCAACGTCGGCCAGAACGTCCGCATCGAATCCCTGGGTGGCAACGTCAACCTCAAGAGCCAGTCCGACACCACCGTGGAAACCGCGGTGGAAGCCGGCGCCCTCGAAGGCCTGCCGATCACCCTCACCGCCAACGTCACCTCGGCCAAGGGCCGCGCCACCACCACCGTCGGCAGCGGCAGCCTGATCAAGGCCGCCTTCGACGCCAGCGTCAGCGCCGAGCAGGTCAAGGTGTTCGACGTCAGCGCCCAGGCCGGCGACGCCGAGGGCGCCATCGGCGTCTCGGTGCTGGTCGCCCTCTCCGACCTGCAGGCCCGCAACGATTTCAACGGCACCCTGGAGGCCGGCGGCAACGCCACCCTGGAAGCCAAGGTGGACACCCAGTCCAACAGCCACGAAGCCTCGGTGATGCTCGGCGACGAGAACAAGATCGTCGCCACCCTGGAAGAGAAGATCGGCGAAGCCGGCGAAGACCCCAAGGAGCTGCTCCAGGCCAAGACCAAGGACGGCATCAAGGAGCTGCTGAAGAAGCTCGTCGAGAAGGGTGAGGAAGAAGAAGGCGAGAAAGGCGGCAGCGAGCAGAGCAAGGGCTTCCTCGATGAGCTGGGCGCCGCCGGTGCCCTGGCCTACATCAACCACGACAACCAGGCGCTGCTGAACCTGGGCGGCCAGGCCAAGGTCAAGGCCGGCCAGGATGCCAGCCTCAACGCCGAGGTCACCGACCTGCTGGATTCCACCGTCTCCTCGGTGATCTCCGACAAGAAGAACGCCGACAAGCCGTTCGACTTCAGCACCGAAAGCACCGGCAAGAAGAACGGCGTGGGCGTCGCCATCCTCATCAGCAACCAGGACAACGACGCGGTACTGACCGTGCGCCCGGGCGCCGAGCTGGACGCCATGCAGGCCCTCAGCCTCAACGCCAAGACCAGCCTGCCGTGGCTGGACCAGAGCCGCCTGTCCAACCTGATCAAGGCCTTCAGCGCCGACAACCTCAGCGACTTCCTGCAAACCATCAACGAAGGCCAGATGTTCAGCACCTGGGTCAACGCCGCCACCGCCGTCTCCGGCGAAGGCGCCCAGGACAGCGGCACCACCCTCAGCGGCATGGTCGACATCAATCACGTCGGCCTCAACGCCAAGGTGGACGTCGCCGACGGCGTCAACATCAACCAGGACCTGGCCTACCGTGGCCAGGAGCAGACCGTCGACATCGAAGCGCGCACCGAATCGCAGATGGTCAACGTCGCGGCCGACCCGGGCCTGTTCAACAACGAAGGCGGCAAGAACGGCTTCGGCGCCGGCCTTATCGCCGGCATCTACAACAACAGCGCCCAGGCCACCGTCGGCGCGGTGAACCTCTACGCCAGCGAGCTGAACGTCAACGCCGTTACCGACGTCGACATCCTCAACTACGCGGTGGCCGGCTCCAAGGGCGGCACCAACGCCCTCAGCGGCTCGGTCTCCGTCTCCGTGCTGGACAACGTCACCCGCGCCGGCATCGACGACGGCGCCCACCTGGTGGTGACCGACGAGAACGGCGGCAGCGGCGACATCAACATCGGCGCCCGCGATGAAACCGACAGCCTGACCATCACCGGCGGCGTGGTGAAATCCACCAGCAAGGCCGCCGGCGTCGCCGTCGGCGTGCACGCCTTCGACCGCACCACCGAAGCCTGGCTGGGCAGCCGCGACACCCAGCTCGCCGCCGGCTCCGTGGCCGCATCCGGTGGCCTCAAGGTCGGCGCCAGCGCCGATGGCCGCATCGGCAACTACGCCCTGTCCGTAGCCCTCACCGCACCGCCGGCACCCAGCACCCAGCCCGCCGCGCAGTCCCGCGAGGGCACCGGTTCCTTCGGCATCAACGTCTCCGGCTCGGCGGCGGTGAACACCCTGGACAACCTGGTCCGCGCGCGCATCACCGACAACCTCGACATCGACGCCGGCGCAGTCAACGTGCAGGCCAGCGACGACACCGCGCTGCACGCCATCGCCGGCGGCGCCGCGGTCTCCAGCAACACCGGCAACGGCGTCGGCCTGGCCGGTGCCTATACCCAGAACACCGTGGACTCCCTGGTGGAGGCCGAGCTGGCCGCCACCGGCGACGTCACCGCACGCCGCCTCGACATCGCCGCCGACAACGAAGCCAGCGCCCTGTCGATCTCCGCCGGCGTCTCCGCCAGCGCCTCGGCCAGCAGCTACCAGGTGGCCGGCTCGGTGAGCGTCAACTCGATCGACAGCACCACCCGCGCGCGCCTCGCCGACGGCGCCATCGATGCCGTCGACGGCGTCACCGTCAGCGCCCGTGACGACTCCAGCATCCACGCCGTGGCCGGCGCCGCCAGCTTCGGCGGCAAGGCCGGCGTCGGTGCGGGCCTGTCGATCAACAGCATCGACGGCGCCACCGAAGCCGTGGCCGACGACCTGCGTCGCCTCGACAGCAACGCCGGCCTCAGCCTCAACGCCAGCAGCGACGCCGACCTGGTCTCCGTGGCCGCTGCCATGGGCTACTCCAACAAGTACGCCTTCGACGGCGCCGTGGCCATCAACCAGCTGGACCACGACACCCTCGCCGCCCTGCGTGGCAGCCACGACCTCAACCTCGGTGGCGCCCTGGCGGTGAACGCCGGCAACACCAGCAGCATCTGGACCGCCTCCGGTTCGGCCGCCATCGGCAACGACGGCGCCATGGGTGCCAGCTTCGGCTACAACACCATCAGCGACCGCGTCAGCGCCGAGATCCTCGACAGCGACGCCGAAGCCGCCAGCATCGCCGTGCAGGCGAACCAGCAGAGCGACATCAACGCCCTGGTCGCCGGTGGCGCCGTGGCCGCACGCTCCTCCGCCGTGGCCGGCTCCATCGCCATCAACACCATCGACAACCGCACCAGCGCCCGTACCGATGACTCCAGCCTGACCAGCCACGGCTCGCTGCTGGTGAACGCCCAGGACGCCTCGCGCATCCGCAGCCTCACCGGTGCCCTGGCCTACGGTGGCCAGGGTGCGGGCATCGGCATCGCCGGTTCCTACAACCAGATCTCCGGCGCGGTCTATGCCGGCATCAACGGCGGCAACCTCCAGGCCGGCGACCTGCTGCGCGTCAGTGCCCTGCGCAACCAGCAGCTGCAATCCCTGGCCGCCGGCGCCGCGGTGGGCAACAACGTCGGCGTCGCCGGCTCGGTGGCCGTCAACATGGTCGGCGGCTCCACCCTCGCCGAGATCGGCCACGGCGCCCAGGCCCACAGCGACGGCAGCCTGCTGCTGACCGCACGTTCCGACAGCGACATCGAAACCGTGGCCGGCGCCCTGGGCGTGGGCCTGTCCGGCGTCGGCCTGTCCGGCGCGGTGGCGGTCAACCAGCTCGAAGGCACCACCACCGCCCGGGTCACCGGTGCGTCCACCCACCTGAGCGCCGACGGCCAGGGCGCCGCCCGCGCCATCGACAACGGTCAGCTCAACGGCAACATGGGCAGCGACCTGCGCGATCGCACCCTGCAGGACAGCATCAAGGGCATCGGCGTCGTCGCCAGCAGCACCGATGAGATCGACACCGTTTCCGTCAGCGTCGGCGGCGGTTCCAGCGTCGGCGTGGCCGGCGCGGTCACCGTCAACATGGTCGGCGGCTCCACCCTGGCCCAGGTCAGCGGCGCCACCCTCGACAGCGACGCCGCCACCCAGGTCGGCGCCTACCACCACACCCGCGTCACCACCGGCAACGGTGCCGGCGCAGGCGGTGGCACCGCCGGGGTCGGCGTGTCCACCACCACCAACATCCTCGACCACGACACCCAGGCCCTGGTCGCCAACGCCACCCTCGGCAGCGACGCCGGCATTGGCGTGAACGCCCGCGCCACCCACGACCTCAACGCCGTGGTCGTCGGCGCCGCCATCGGCGGTACCGCCGGGGTCAACGGCTCGGTGGCCGTCACCACCCTGGCCGGCACCGTGCGCAGCAACGTGCAGGGCTCCAACCTGCGCAGCGACGCCGGTGGCATCGAGATCGCCGCCGACGCCGACAACGACCTCGACATCGTCGCCGGTGGCGTAGCAGGCGGCGGTGTGGCCGGCGTCGGTGCCACCATCATCGTCACCGACCTCAACCAGCGCACCGAGGCCTCCACCTCCGGCGCCACCCGCCTGGACGCCAGCGGCCTCACCGCCATCGACGCCAGCGCCGCCCAGGACGTGACCATCGTCGGCTTCACCGGCGCCGGTGGCGGTACCGCCGGCGTGGCCGGCACCGTCAACGTGCTGGTCGCCAAGGGCCAGACCCTCGCCGGTGTCGGCGCGGGCAGCCAGATCAACACCCAGCTGGGCGGCGCCCAGCAGGACGTGCGCGTGCACGCCCAGGACAGCCTCGAAACCACCGACGTGCTCGGCACCGCCGGTGTCGGCGGCGTGGCCGGCGTCGGTGCCGGTGCCGACGTGCAGGTGGTGCGCAGCGGCGCCATCGCCAGCGTCGGTGACGGCGCCACGGTCAAGGCCGGCCGCGACATCACCGTCGAAGCCGAGAACAGCCGCGACATCGACTCCGTCTCCATCGCCGCCGCCGGCGGTGGCTACGTCGGCGCGGGCGCCGGCGTCTCGGTGGTCAGCGTCGCGTCCGGCGCCTCCTCCCAGGCCACCGGCAGCCTCGACAACAGCATCCGCAACGCCCAGGGCGTCGCTCGCAACTCCGGCCTCAACGGCCAGATGGGCAACGGCTTCGCCGGCTCCAGCCAACTGCAGGCCGACATCAACGCCAACCAGCAATCCATCAGCCCCAACGACACCTTCCTCAGCACCCCGGACGGCACCGCCTACTCCGCCGCTGCGCGGGTCGGCAACGCCACCCTGGACGCCGGCCGCAACGTCACCGTCAGCGCCCACAACAGCACCGATGCCCTCAGCGAGGCAGCCGGTGTGGCTGGCGGTCTGGTGGGCGCCGGTGCCGGCGTCTCGGTGATCAACGTCGGTGACCGCAGCCTCGCCGAACTGGGCGGTACCCTGCGTGCCGGTGGCAACGTGCGCATCAGCGCCGAAGACGGCCAGGACGGCACCACCCAGGCCCTCGCCCAGGCGGGCGGTGGCGGCCTGGTGGGCCTCGGCGCCGCCGTGGCGGTGAGCGAGAAATCCAGCCAGACCACCGCGCGCATCCTCGACGGCGCCAACATCACCGCCGGCGGCGCCCTCAGCGTCGACGCCGACCTCGACCACGCGCTCAAGGCGCAGACCATCGGCCTCAGTGCCGGCGGCGTGGCCGTGGGCGCCAGCATCGCCACCTCCAGCAGCACCGGCCAGGCCCAGGCACTGGTGGGCAAGAACGTGCAGGTCAACGCCGGCAGCCTCGCCGTCGATGCCAGCGCACGCTCCAGCAACAACGTCGACGCCGTCGGCGTCAGCGGCGGCATCGTCGCCGGCAACGCGGTGGTCGCCACCGCCAGCGACCGCACCAGCGCCCGCGCCTGGGTCGACGATGGCAGCCGCGTCACCACCCAGGGCGCCATCGGCATCCGCGCCAGCACCGACCCGATGACCCGCGCCTTCGCCATCGGCGCCTCCGTGGGCGCCGGCGCCATCGGTGCCAGCGTCGCCACCGCCTCGGTGGACAACAGCGTGCAGGCCGGCACCGGCGCGGTGAACCTCACCGGCGGCTCGCTGGACGTGGACGCCGCCGCCCAGCGCACCCGCAGCCAGAGCGCCGAAGCCCAGGCCGTGGGCGCCAGCGGGGGTGCCCTGATGGGCCTCAACGCCACCGTCGCCAGCGCCAACCTGGACACCAACGTGCTCGCCGATATCGGCCAGGGCACCCAGCTCGCCATCACCGGCAATGCTGCGGTGAAGGCCAGCGACGCCACCCGGGTCAAGACCGACGCCACCGGCATCGCCGTCGGCGGCCTGCTGGCCATCGGCGCCAACGTCGGCCTGGCCGACATCGACGCCACCCAGCGCGTGCGCTTCGGCGCCACCGGCCTGGTGGGCGGTACCCTGGCCCTCTCCGCCACCGGCAGCAACGGCATCAGCGGTGATGCGGTGGCCGGCAGCGGCGGCGTGGTGGCCGGCAGCGCCTCCACCCTCAACCTCGACGCCACCAGCGCCACCACCGTGGACGTGCTGGGCAACACCAACATCCTCACCGGCCGCACCGACGTGCTGGCCGAGCACCGCCTCGACTACGCCGCCGACAGCGACTCGATCCAGGCTGCCATGGTCGGTGCCTCGGGCACCTTCATCGACCTCGACCTGGGTGCCACCACCCAGGTGCTGGTGCGCGACGGCGCCCGCGTGGCCGCGCTCGACGGCCTCGACATCGAAGCCCACACCATCACCCAGGGCGGCGCCGAGGCCTTCTCCGGCTCGGGCGGCGTGATCAGCGGCAGCGCCGTGCTGATCGACAACAGCATCCGCGACACCACCCGCATCCAGGTCGGCAACAACGTCGGCCTGGCCACCGTGGGCAGCCCGCTGGACATCGACAAGGGCCACCTGCGCCTGACCGCCCACAACACCATGCGCGCCGCCGACACCGGCAAGCTCTCCGCCGGTGGCGCCATCGCCGCGCCCTACGCCGGTACCGAGATGGACGTGGACGTCTCCAACCAGGTGACCTTCGGCGACAACCTGAGCATGAAGAGCAGCGGCCTGCTGCAGGTCGGCGCGTACAGCGACACCCGCGCCAGCACCAATGCCCGCGTGGACGTCTACGGCCTGGTGGGCGCCGGCGGCGGCGATACCAAGATCGACCTGACTGCCGCCCAGCTGATCCGCTTCGGCGCCAACGCCGACCTGCTCGGCTACGGCAACCTCGGCCTGCGTGCCGGCCAGAGCGCCGACGGCAACCTGGCCAACGACATCCGCGCCAGCGCCAGCACGGTGGTGGTCAACAACACCCTGATCCCGGTCACCGCCGCCCTCGGCGCCGATGCCACCGCCACCACCACCAACGACCTGGTGTTCGGCACCGGTGCCCTGGTGCGCTCGGTACGCAACGTCGACCTGATCGCCACCAACGGCGCGGTCAGCGCCAGCGGCGGCGGCGTGGGCAAGAACCCCTACCTGGCACTGTTCTCCAGCGAGCAGACCACCCGCTCCGACCGGGTCAACCAGCTGGCCAGCCTGAACCTCGCCAACAGCCGTGTGGTGGCGGGCGCGGGCAACCGCCAGGAGGTTTACTGGGACGGCAACCAGCTGCGCACCGTGTCGTCGCTCAACGACCTGACCGTGCAATACAAGGCCGCCGGCAGCGCCAACGCGTTCCGCCCGCTGGCCGAGATCGACGCCACCCTGGCCAGCCTCAACCAGCAGCTCGCCGGCCTCACCCCGGGCTCGGCCGCGTACACCAGCCTGAGCGACCAGATCGCCCTCTACACCCAGATGCGCGCCAGCACCGCGCAGTCCCTGGGGGCCGGCGCCAATGGCAACACCACCGTGGACACCCTGGTGATCGGCGACATCATCGCCGGCGCCGGTGACATCCGCGTCGGTGCCGATCGCATCCAGCAGTCCGGTGCCAACCTGACCGCCTACGGCGCGCCGACGGTGATCATCCACAACAGCTCCGACGACTACCTGGTGACCAACGGCATTCTGGTCTCCGCCGCGGGCACCGGCAGCATCACCTCCACCGGCGCGGCCAAGCTGGCCAACAGCGGCGCCACCCTGACCGAGGTGAAGCGCTCGCAGTCCGACTACTACGACGCCACCCAGCGCCCGAGCGTGCCTTCGATCGTCATCGAGAACACCTACGACACCAACCTGGCGGGCAACACCAGCCCGGCCCCGGGCATCCTGGTGCTCGGCGACATCGAGAACCTCAAGGGCAACACCTCGCTGAGCAACACCTCGGGCAACGTCTCGCAGTTCGCCACCATCGAGAGCTACCAGCTGAGCATGAACGTGCCCAACGGCGACCTGTTCGTCAGCCTGCCGGGCCGCAGCTGGAACCTGGCCTCGGTGCAGTCGGAGTGGGCCAACGTCATCAACGGCCTGAACCCGAGCAGCCTCAGCGGCCGCAACGTGCCCGACTCCATCGCCGAGTTCGCCGCCAACGTGGTCTACAACGGCTCCTACGCCTTCACCAGCAAGGAAGCCTTCACCGACTACCTGATCCGCAACTACGGCAGCGGCAACGGCACCGACCAGCAGATCATCCTCGACGGCATGATCCGCGGTTACTGGGAGACCGACGACGACAACACCGCCAACCGCGTCTGGTTCAAGGACACCACCTACGAATACAGCGGCAACATGTCGGCCAGCGACCACGACTTCTGGACCGGCAACACCGGTGTGTGGGATTGGCGCTACACCATGATCAAGGCCTACAAGACGCAGAACAGCGCGGCCCTGGGCCAGTCCGACACCAGCGGCTCCACCGCCAGCGCCCTGCGCGTGGGCGGCGCCCTGGCGATCAATGCCAAGAACATCAACATCAACGCCGGCATCGAAGTAGGCGCGCGCACCGACTGGTCGCTGAACCTGGGCGCCGCCGCGGCCGCCGAGATCGCCAGCATCGCCAACGGCAACGGCCTGGTGCGCCTGAACAACGTCAGCGGCATCGCCGACGGCAACGGTGCCGACGAGGTGCCGGTGGTGTACTGGGATTCGGACAAGCAGCGCATCCAGGTGCAGCGCATCAACGCCGCCGGCGGCGGCTCGGTGTCGCTGACCGGCAACATCATCAACACCAACACGGTGGGCAACATCGTCGTCAACTCCGGCTACGGCGATGTCGAGATCAACAACACCACCGGCCGCGACCTGATGCTCACCGACATCGACCTGGGCAACGGTGGCCAGAGCGTGGTGCGCATCACCGACACCCTCAAGCACTGGGGTGACGGCCGCGCGCAGACCTGGTGGTACGTCAACCAGGCCGGCCAGGACAGCGTCTCGGTCTACAACAACGCCAACGGCGCCACCGCCCTCACCGGCGCCAGCCTGGCGAGCGTGATCGGCCGCGACTTCACCTACAACCCGCAGGCCGGCGCCCGCTACGAGTGGACCCAGGACTACCACATCACCCGCACCTACACCGGCCCCACCGGCATCTCGGGCAAGAGCGACGAGATCCCCGGCAACCTGGGCCGCTGGGTGAGCGAGATCGCCACCGCCGACGGCAAGGCCTACCTGACCAGCGCCGGCGACGTAGTGGTCCGTGCCGTCACCGGTGACGACAAGGCCTTCATGCAGTGGGCCGACGCCAACATCGGCTACACCACCGTGCGTACCACCTCCGGCGGCGACGAATGGGGCGGCTACCACGCCGGTGCCACCTTCGACCTGGCCACCGACATCCAGATGACCGTCACCAACAGCGTGAAGGCCGACCACGCCATCCCGATCCGCTTCGTCGGCAACAGCGAGTCGCGCCTGCAGGTGGATTCCGGCTCCAACGTGCTGATCGGCGGCACCATCCGCAACGACGTCGGTACCAGCACCTTCGACGTCACCGGCTCGCTGCTGCAGGCCGGCGGCTCGCTGCAAGGCAAGGACCTGGTGCTCAACGCCAGCGCCGGCATCGGCAGCGCCAGCGACGCGCTGAAGCTGATCGACTCCCGCGTCGCCGGCGCCTCGGTGAGCGCCAGCAGCCAGGGCGACATCTTCCTGGCCAGCAGCGGCGACTTCTACGCCAAGTCGATCCAGACCACGGGCGACGTCACCGTCAACGCCGTCGGCGGCATCTACCAGCACGCCGACGCCGTGGGCGTGTCCATCGGTGGCGACGTGCTCAACCTGCACTCGGGCTCGGGCAGCTCCATCGGCGGGGTCAACAGCCCGCTGGTCACCCAGAGCAACGAGATCAACGCCTCCGCCCCGGGCAGCGTCACCCTCACCCAGGGCAGCGGCAACATGAACGTCGGCTACATCGAGTCGCTGTTCGGCAACGTCGAGCTCAACACCCCGAGCGGCCAGATCCTCGGTGCCGCGCCCAAGGGCGAGGACCAGGACGCCAAGCTGCAGGAGAAGATCGCCGAGTGGGAGGCCATGGGCCTCACCGACGCCAACCACGCGCAGAGCACCATCAACGGCTACGAGAACCTGGTGGAGCGCTACTACAGCGACTACTGGACCATCCGCGAGCGCGCCAGCAACCCGGACGGCAGCTTCAGCCTGACCAGCGCGGGCCTCAACCTGTACCGCGAGCAGGTCAGCGCCAACCTCGGCCACAGCGCCAGCGACGCCGAGATCAACACCGCCATGAAGGCCCGCTACCTGGAGGCGAAGAGCTTCCTGGCCGGCGCGCCGGGCGTCGACCAGGGCCTGCTGCAGACCCGTTCGGCCAACTTCCAGTACAGCCTGGACACCAGCTCCGAGCTGTACGCGCAAATGACCCACGGTGCGGTCTGGGACAAGAGCATGCTGGGCACGGTGATCAACGCCGGCGCCGTGGCGGGCGATCGCCCCTCCACCGGCGCGCTGCCCAACGTCTCCGCCACCCAGGGTTCGATCCGCCTGAACAACGACCCGACCCAGGCCCTGCCCGAGTCGGAGACCCTGGTCTTCACCCTCAAGCGCACCGACGGCTACCTGCCCATCGTCACCCAGCTCTCCTCCTCGGAAGGCAACAGCTACAGCTCCAGCCAACTGATGGCCTTCCTCGCCGAGGCCAAGCCGGGCACGCTGCAATCCGAGCAGGTGGACGGCGACACCGTGCGCATCACCCTGCGCCCGCGCTACGACCTGGCGGTCGAAGCCAAGGACCCGGTGGTGATCGACGCCAAGGGCGACTACCACGTGGGCACCTCCCAGGACGTGATCCTCAAGGACATCACCGTGGGCGGCACCCTCTACGTCTACGCCGGCCGTGACGTGATCAACCAGACCGCCACCGGCGTCGCCGGCGCCGTCACCGGCGGCCTGTACATCGACGCCGGGCGCAACATCGGCTCGCCGGACAACCCCATCCAGGTCACCAACAACGGCAACGACCCGGTCACCGTGTACCGCCTGGTGGCGCCGGGCACCGCCAACGTGGTGGTGCTCAACGGCAACGTGGTGGTCGGCAAGATCGACGTGAAGGGCGAAACCAACCTGGTGGCCAACAACGGCAACTTCTACTCCCTGGGCGACCACGCCACCTTCGACGGCGGCCTGGTCAACCTGCGCGCCGTGGACGGCAACGGCCTCACCTCCGGCTACATCGGCACCGCGCTGAACCCGTTCAACGTCGTGCAGAAGCAGGGCGCCCTGGGCCTGTTCGGCCTCGGTGCCAATGTGGTGGCCACGCAGAACGACCTGGTGATGTCCAACAGCGTGCTGGACGGCCTGGTGTCCCTCACCTCCAGCCTCGGTTCCATCCTGATGGACGACGAGGATTCGGTGATCCGCACCACCGACGAAGGCACCGGCCAGGTCGACCTGGTGGCCGCCACCGGCATCGGCGAGAACGGCGCCGCCATCCGCCTGCACACCGGCCACTTCAACGCCGAGACCCCGGTGGGCGACGTCAACCTGCACCTGCACCGCGAGGCCCGTGCCGAGCGCGTGCACGCCCTCACCGGCTCCGCCCACCTGGTGGGCGATGGCGACGGCGTGCTCGGCACCACCGACCTGGACCTGGCCGACGTGCGCGTCGCCCGTGACCTGGAACTGCGCGCCGAAAGCATCCGTGGCCAGGTCACCCAGACCGTGCAAGCCACCCCGCTGCGCCTGTGGGCCACCAACCTGCAGGGCGGCGTGGCCGACCGCATCGACCTGGGCATCACCGGTGCGCCCTACGTGCTCAACGAGCAGTTGGCCGCCCGCGTCGCCGACATCCGCTCCAACGCCGTGCGCTTCAACATCGTCAACGGCCACATCGGCGAAGAGATGAAGCTGACCACCGGCTACGTCAGCGCGCTGATGGATAACACCACTCCGGCGCTGCGCTACGCCAGCGACTTCCAGTACTACATCCCCTGGAAAGGCTTCTCGCTGGACCTGGAGACCCGCGGCGCCACCGGCTCCCGCGCGCCCATGTGGTTCAACTCGGCCCGTGGTGTGTTCACCCGCAACATGGTCACCAGCGGCCACGCCACCTTCGACCTGGCCCGCCCGCAGTTCAGCACCGACCTGCGCCAGACCGGCGGGGAGGCGATGCCCGCCTACTCCGCGGCCTACCCCGTGCGCCCGGCGCTGCAACGTGCCCATGCAATCTCCGCCGCCCCGCTGGCGGTCAACCTCGGTACCCAGAGCAGTGACGATGACTCCATCTAAGACCCTCACCAACGGCGGCCTGCGGGCCGTCGCCAGCCGCGCGCCCTTCCTGCTCGGTGCGGCCGGGCTGCTGTTCGCCGCCGTCGCCAGCGCCGAGGCCCTGCCCTCCGGCGCGCTGCCCGGCGCCATCAGCTCGGAGCTGCTGCGCCAGCCCCAGCGCGCCCAGGAGCGCCCGGAAGCCCGCCCGCAGGACGACACCCCGGCGCTGGACGTGCCGGTGGTGGGCGACCAGAAGCTGCCCGACAACCCCAACGTCGCCTTCCAGCTGGACGCCGTGGTGTTCAGCGAAACCGCCATCCTCGACGCCCAGCAACTGGAGGCGATGGCCAAGCCCTACCTCGGCCGCAAGGTGGGCTTCGCCGACCTGCAGCAGCTGATCTCGGCGGTGAACCGCCTGTACGACGAGAAGGGCTACGTCACCGCACGCGCCATCCTGCCGCCGCAGCGCATCGAGCAGGGCCGCGTGCGCATCCAGCTGGTGGAAGGCCGCGTCGGCGAGCTGGTGCTGGAAGGCAACAGCTACATGAACGAGGACTTCATCCGCGAGCGCCTGGACATCGGCAACGGCGAGCTGGTGGACCCCAAGCGCCTGGAGGCCGAGCTGTCGCGCTTCAACCGCGTGAGCAACGGCACCCTTTCCGCCTCGCTGCAACCGGGCAAGGGCTACGGCCTCACCGACGTCTACGTGAACGTCAACGAGCCGCCGCAGAACAGCCTCGACCTGTTCGCCAACAACCACGGCTATGAATCCACCGGTGAAGAAACCGGCGGCATGATGTACCGCCACTACGGCGCCCTCGGCCGTGACGACGTGTTCTCCGCCTTCCTCTCCGGCTCCCGGGGTTCGGGCGTGGGCATGCTCTCCTACGACGCGCCCTTCAACACCCTGGGCGGGCGCATCGGCGGGCGTCTCGGCAAGAGCAAGGCGAAGGTCATCTACGGGCCCTTCCGCAGCCTGGATTCGGAGAGCGACTCGAAGAACGGCTCGCTGTTCATCAGCCACCCGCTGTGGAGCAACCAGGACTGGCTGTTCACCGGCCAGCTGACCTATGGCGAGCAGCGCACCAAGAACTACATCGCCGACGTCTTCCTCAACGAGAACCGCGTGCGCACCACCCAGGCCGACCTCACCGCGCTGTACCTGGCGCCGGGCCGCTCCCTGCGCGTGGGCCTGGGTTACCAGGATGCCCGCAGCGAGCTGGAAGGCACCGCCATCCGCGAGAACTACGGCCTCTGGGTCGGCTACTGGCAGTTCTACCAGGCCCTCAGCGCGGACTGGTACCTCAACGCCAGCGGCGCCTGGCAGTACGCCAACCGTGAGGGCGTGCCCTCCAGCCAGCTGTTCCAGATCGGCGGCGCCTCCACCGTGCGCGGCTACCGCCAGGGCGAGCTGGCCGGCGACGGCGGCATGTACTCCAACCTGCAGGCCAACTACCGCGTCACCCAGGCCCTCACCGGCTTCGGCTTCTACGATTACGGCCGCATCGACTCCTCGTTCCGCCAGCCGGAGAAACTGGACAGCGTGGGCGGTGGCTTCAACTGGCAGGCCACCTCGCGCCTCAGCGGCGAAGTGACCCTTGGCGTGCCCCTGACCAAAGTGCGCTCCGACCAGGACAACGCCTACGTCAACCTGCAAGTGGTGTTCAAGGTCCTCTAAGCGCCACGCCCCGAATCCGCTCCCGTGCTGAAGCCCGGCCCATGTGACCCCATCTCGTGGGCAGGGCTTCGGCGCCGGGGCGGCCCCTTTCGGCCCTCTCTGCCGTAGCCCGGGCTTCAGCCCGGGGCCTGCGTCGGCCTCACTCCTGGCGACGCCAGAAAAACACTGAACCGCGCGTTTCACCGGGCAGTCCATCCTTACAAGCCCGTCGGCAAGCCCGGGCTTATCCGTCTCGGACGTCATTGTTCCACTCGGCCTCCACAAAGGGCCTATCCGAGTGCCAAAGCACGAGAGAGGAGAACCCCTCATGAAACGTACTGCCCTGTTGATTACAGCCGCCCTGATGGCCTCCCCGGTATTCGCCGATGACCTCTGCACCATCAACCTGCAGAAGATCAGCGACGCCATGGCCACCAACACCACCCTGGGCGACCCGCTGAAGAAAGACGTCGAAGACCTGCGCATGAAGGCCGAACAGGCCAAGACCGCCGGTGATACCGAAGCCTGCATCAACTCGTCCAACATGGCGCTGCAGCGCCTGCAAGGGCCGAACAAGGAAGGCGGTAGCGACGGCGCCAGCCAGTGACCCGACCCCGCTGAAAAGGCCAGCCTCGCGCTGGCTTTTTCATGCCCCGCGTAACGCCCAGCCCCTGCCTATACTCCTGGACACCCCCGCCAGGAGCCTCGCCATGCGCCGCCTCGCCGCCTTTATCGCCGCCGCCCTGATCAGCACCCCGCTCTGGGCCATGCACTGCCCCCAGGACATGGCCAGGATCGACGAAATGCTCAAGACCGACCCGCCCTCCGATGCCGCCCTGCTGGAGGAAGTCCAGCGCCTGCGCGCGGAAGGCGAAGAGCTGCACAAGGCCGGCAACCACGAGGAATCGGCCAAGGTGCTCAAGGAAGCCATCGACATGCTGCAAGCCAGCGAATGAGCCTGGCCCGGCATTAGAAGGAAAAAGGGCTGCGCATGGCCTGCGCAGCCCTGGTAGCCCGGGCTTCAGCCCGGGAACAGCTCACCCGCCTCAGAAGGCCGGCGGCTCCCGCTCCAGCAGCGACAGCGCCAGGCGGCGCACCTGCTGCAGGTCCACGGGCTTGGTCAGGCAGGCATCGGCACCGCGACGGCGCGCTTCCGAAAGGCTCGCCTCATCCACCGCGGCGCTCACCACCATCACCGGCATGCTGCGCAGGCGCGGCGTGCGTCGCACGTAATCGAGCACTTCCAGGCCATCGCCATCCGGCAGGTCCAGGTCCAGCAGCAGGAGCGCCGGCGTCTGTGCCTCCAGGGTCGACAAGGCACGGCCGACCGACCCCGCTCCGCGCACCTCGGCCATGTCGCGCAGGCCCTCCTTGAGCACCTTGAGGCAGGCCGGGTGGTCCTCGACGCAGAGCACCTGGGCCAGCACCGGCGCCGGCGGGCTTTCCTGGATGCCGGCGTCCGCCTGGTTCGGCGGCGCAGCGCTGGGCAGGTCGATCCAGAAGCGGCTGCCGATGTCGCGGGTGCTGCTGAAGCCGATCTCCCCGCCCATCAGCTCCGCCAGCTCGCGGCACAGCACCAGACCGATGCCGGTACCGGGGATGGTGGAGTTCTCCCGGCCCAGGCGCTGGAAGGGCTGGAACAGCATGGCCTGCTGCTCCTCGCTGAGCCCCGATCCGCTGTCCGCCACCCACAGGCGCACGCCGGCCGAACGCAGCTCGTAACCGAGGCTGACCATGCCTTGCGGGTTGTTGTACTTCACCGCGTTGGACAGCAGGTTGAGCAGCACCTGGCGCAGGCGCCGGGCATCGGCCAGCACGAAGAGCGCGGGCTCGGGCGGCGTCATCATCTGCAGGTGCAGCTGGCGGGTCTGCAGCTCGGGCTGGATCAGCTCGGCGCAGCCGGCCAGCAAGGGGCCGATCTCCACCGGCTTGAGTTGCAGCTGCTGGCGGCGGTTCTCGATGCTCGACAGGTCGAGGATGTCGTCCACCAGGGAGGTCAGGTGGCGGCTGGCGTTGACGATCTCCTGGGCGTACTCGGCCTCTTCGCGGCGCTCGTCCTTGCCCTCGGTCTCCAACCCGATAAGCTGGGCGAACCCGTGGATGGCGTTGAGCGGCGTGCGCAGCTCGTGGCTCATGCTGGAGAGGAAACGGCTCTTCGCCTGGCTCGCCGCCATGGCCTCGCGGCTGGCACGGCGCAGTTCGTCCTCCACCTGCTTGAGGCGGGTGATGTCCACATGGGTACCCGCCACCAACTGGGCGCGGCCTTCGCTGTCACGCTCCAGCACCTTGCCGCGGCTCAGCAGCCAGGCGTACTGGCCATCGGCATCGGCGAAGCGGTATTCGGCATCGAAGTTGTCCTGGTCGCTGTCGGCGAAGAACAGCCGCAGCCGGCGCACGCGCTCCACGTCGTCGGGGTGCACGCGGTCGTTGAAGTCGTTGAAGCTGAGCTCGTCGGAAGGCAGGCCGAAGCGTTTCACGAAGCGCCCGCTCATCTTGATCGACAGCGTGCGTGCGTCTACTTCCCAGAGGCTTTCGGTGGTGCTCTCCAGCACCAGCTCCAGGTTGCGCTGGGCCTCGACGCGCTCTTCCTCGCTGGCGCGCAACTGGTCGCCGGTCTGCTGCACCGCCAGGGCCATGGACTCCAGTTCCATGATCCGGCTGCTCGGCGCATCGGGGCTGAAGTCGCCCTGGCCGATGCGCTGCATCATCCCGGAGATGCCGGCCAGCGGCACCGAGAGTTCATCGCTCAGGCGCCGCGAACGGGCCCACATCCAGGCGAAGAACAGCGCATAGAAGAAGGCCAGCCCGGCGATCAGCAGGTAGCCGATCTGCAGGTAGCGCTCGGCGAGGCGGTTGGTCTCGCGGAAGATGTTGGCCTCGTCCACCACCATCATCAGGCGCCAGCCGGTCTGCGGGATCTCGGTCCAGGCCACCAGTTGCTTGCGCCCGCCCAGCAACACTTCCTTCATGTTGCCCTCGCCGGACTTCATCGCCTGCAGGATGGGCTGCATCTCGGCGTGCTTGGCCAGGTTGAAGTCTTCGGGCTTGAGCACCTCGCGGCGCACCGCCTCTTCATAGGAGTAACGCGTCAGCTCGCGCAGGCCGAAATCACGCTCCCCCGCCGCCGGCAGCGCCATGATGCTGTTGTCGCGGCTCACCAGCATCGCGTAGCCCTGCCACGGCACCTTGAGGTTGCTGATGGCGCCGAGCATCTGCCCCACGGTGATATCCAGGCCGACCACGCCTTCGAGGAAGTCATCGCGGTACACCGGCGAGATCGCCGACATCATCCAGCCCTGCCCGGCCGGGTCGAGGTAAACGTCGGTCCAGACCACCTTGCGCCCCGGGTTGTGCCCGGCGTCGGCGAGGTAATAGAAGTTGTAATCGGGTATCACCATGTCATGGGGATACTGCTCGGGCGTCATGAAGAAGGGGTAGATGCGGTTGTAGCTGTCCCAGCTGTTGAAATACACCGCCGCCATCAACGGGTCGCTCTCGCGGATCGAACGCATCAGGGGGTCCAGCTGCGACAGGCGCAAGGCCTTCTCGTGGTCCTGGCGTTCCACCGGCGTGCTGTTGGCATAGAAGGACGCCGAGCGCCCATCGTCGCTCTGGGTGTAGAACACCCCGTCCTCGCTCAGGCGATGGCGCGAATGCTCCAGGGCATCCGGCTGGTAGCTGCGATCGAGCAGCGCGCGGCTGGCGCTGTCACGGAACAACCGCACCAGCACCTCGATGCTCTGTAGCCGCCCATCGATGATCTTGCCCTCGCGGCGCACGGCGCTGCCCAGGTCCTCCAGCGCGCTCTGCTGCAGGTAGTCGACCTGCGCATCACGGATCGCACTGTTGGTCAGCAGATAGACGGCGATCAGCACCGACTCCACCAGAATCAGTGGGATCAGCGCGCTTTGCACGAACGCACGCCAAATCCACTGGCGCAACGGATAACGGGGGGAGCGCGGCATTCGGAGGACTCGTTTGAGGGACATCCTGACAATAGCTGGCAATCATAAGCGAAGCCGGCGGACAGCCCAATTGTGCACTGAAGGTCGACTCGGCAGCGCCTTTGGCGTACCATCGCCCGTCTAGCTTTACCACTAGAAGCTTTTGGGGCCGATTAGGATTCGACGCCGGTAACAAAACTCTAGGGGCATGCCGAGCTGGTAGCAGACCTCGTAAATCAGCTGCTGCAAACTTATAGTTGCCAACGACGACAACTACGGGGCGGCCCTCGCGGCCTAACCCTTCTGGTGGCTTCGGCCGCCAGCAGTCATAAGGGGATGCCTGTAAACCCGAAATGACTGTCAGATAGAACAGGATCGCCGCCAAGTTCGCTGTAGACGTAACGGCTAAAACTTATACAGCTCGCTCTGAGCACCCTGCCAGTCGGGCCGCAAAGAGCTAACTCAGTAGACTTGGCTAAGCATGTAGTCCCGAAAGCGGCGCACTGGCGGACGGGGGTTCAAATCCCCCCGGCTCCACCAAATAAACCCCTGATTTTCCTAGCGAAAGTCAGGGGTTTTTCTTTGGGTGTCGAAAAGGTGTCGAATGATCGACAGGATCAATCGTCATTCTCATCAGGGTTGTATTCAACTAGGCGAAGCTCATCGGCCATTGACTCAATCAAATCGTTAGCTTCCGCTAGCTGATTTTGGAGGCCAGATATCTCTTTCCGATAGCGGACGTCCTTGACCCAGTTAGCAATCGTAGGCTGAGAGCAGCCCATGACTTTTGCCACGTCAGCCTGTGATGCCCCGTAGTGCTCTACAAGAGCCCAGGCAGCGACCATACACTTGTCTCTAGGCTGACCACCTGCGTTTCTATATTTTGGCATGAGTATCTCCTTCAGTTTGGCCAAGCGACTTATTAGATAATATTAGATAAATCGCGTATGCATGAATATAGAGAAATCGAGCCCGGTGTCAAGTTTCTGTTTGTACTGCTAAAGAAGAGGGCCAAATCTCAGTGCGTCCTGCAAATGATCTGGCGCTAGGTGCGCATACCTCATGGTCATCGCAACGGTGGAGTGCCCAAGGATTTTCTGAAGGGTGAGGATGTTGCCGCCGTTCTGGATGAAGTGGCTTGCGAAGGTGTGGCGCAGGGCGTGGGCGGCCTGCCCTTTCGGGAGCTTGATGGTGGTTCGCTCCAGGGCACGTCGGAAGGATGTGATGCATGACGTGAACTGGCCATGCGTTCGCCAATGCTCCCGTAGCCGATCCGCCAGTTCTCTGGATATCGGAACAGAACGGACCTTCCCTGACTTGGTGCCGGCATAGGTGACGACATTCCCCTTCAGGCGGTTTGGGGGGAGCTTCTCGGCCTCCGACCACCTGGCACCCGTGGCGAGGCAAAGCAGTGTCACCAGTTCGGTGTGCGGGTTCTCGCAGCCGGTACTGATCGAGTCGAGCAGTTCGCCTATCTGGTCCGTGGTGAGCCAGGACAGTTCACGCTCCTGCAGCTTGAGCGGCTTCACTCCAGCAAGAGGGTTGTCGAAGTCGATCTGGCCGAGGCCACGCAGCTCGTTGAACACTGCCCGGATGTAGCCGAGTTCGTTGTTCATCGTCTTCGGTGAAACACCGGCATCGAGGCGATTTCGCCGCATGGTCGAATAGGCCGAGGCGTCGAGAAGCCTTGCCACCGGATCACGCAGACGGACCGCCATTTGCTCCAGCTTGGAGAGGCGACGCTTTCCATCCCGGAGTGAGTGGCCGTGCAGGTTGAACCACAGGCGGATCAACTCGGAAAGCCGCCGACGATCCTTCGGCCTGGGCGTCCATGATGGGGCCTCGATCACCCTGGCGCGGCAGGTCGCTTCGAAGCGCTGGGCCTCTCCCTTGGTCTTGAAGGTCTTGCGGAATCGCCGGCCCTTGATGGGTTCAGTGTCGACTCGCCAACGTCCGTCAGGCAGTTGATTGATCGCCATTAGACCGCCCTCCCCCATCTGACATGCCGTTCCTCGAGCAGCTGCTTGATGTGCTTGTAGATGTCGTGCTCGGTCATTTCCTTAGTGGCGTAGTGGTCGCGGATCACAGGCCAGCATTCCCAGGTCTGCAACCGTTCAAAAGCGGTCTTTGCGCCCACTCGCTCCCGTGCAAGCAGGCTGACGAAGTTTCCCAGGAACAGTTCGACGTTCTTGCCCGAGAAACCCCGTGAAGTCTTGTGATAACGCTTGTACTCGGTCTCATCGATGAGCGAATCGACAGGCACGTCGACCTTCACGTCGTTGCGGATGAGCGTCCAGATGGGCTCGAAGTATCCAGGGCGGGTGAGCAGGCGGAACTGGCCCAGGCCATAGCGCCACAGGCCGTCGAGGTGACGGGTGAAGGCTTCGTAGGTCTTGGTGTCGATAGCCAGGCCGGTCCTTGCGTCAATGGAACCGGAAGCGAATTGCTGGACGATGGAGTGGTGGTAACGTAGCTCGATACGCCAGACGTCAGCCTCGGGGTTGTAGTTGTACGGATCGTCGTCGCAGAAGGAGTCTCGTCGCTTCCAGACGCTTTCCCAGTAGTCGAGCTTGTCGGTGACGCGGGCCTGCTCGGTCTTGTTGTACAGGCAGAGCTGAATGCCGCTGGCCGAGCCGAACATGAAGGTTTCGCCACGCCCGTAGACGCTGGACTTCGTGTCCCACTGGATTTCGTTGATGCCCGAGATGTCGCGGTGTGTTCGGGCACGGCAGTGCATACGGGCGACCAGATCGGCAGGCGGAGTCCAGTTCTGAAGATCCAGGGCAAGGTGAACGGCACACTGGTTCACTTCGACATGGGTCAGCAGGTGTTCGGCGTAACGATCCATGCGGGCCTGTAGCCGGTGAGGACTTAGAGCGTCGATGGCGTGGGGGGAGACTTCGATTTTGACGTGGGGGCCGATGCTGTCGACCTTGGCGTTGAAGTTCTTCACCAGCAGGACGAAGCCCAGGTCAGCGTTTTGCAGCTTGTACTGGTAGCCGGAGTCCTTGCCGACACGTCCGGCATGCCAGCGCTCCCCAGCGAATTCAACGATGGTCCCCGGGTTGTCGAAGAGCTCGATGACACCCGGTCGTATCAGGCCCCGGTAAAGCTGACGCACCGTATCCACTCCACACCGAAGAAGCGTGACGCGACCCAGGTCGGTCATTTTCAGGGTGTGTGGGTCAATGAACATCCGGCCCTTCGGGTCTTCGTTGCAAAGGGCGTCGACTCGCAAAAGGTCTTTGGCTGCCATGTTCGAATCTCCAGCATTGGCCAACATTGGCCGTTTCAAAATGGGTTTATCTGACGTGTTACAGGGACGTCAGCGCCGCGCGTGCGGCCTGTCGTCCGCTCGTGCCTTGCGCTTCCTCCAGGCCGCACGCGCAGCGTGGAGAAGCGGGACCGTAAGCGGTCATTGCAGCGTCCTCGGGGAGCGACTCGAGTCGTTGACTACCGTGACCCGCACGGTGCCTGGGGCTGCGTAGGGGTTGGTTGGGGGCGATGGTGGCGTGGCAAGCGCGGGGACCGTGGGGGCGTTGTTGCGGGGCTGGCCCAGGCAGGTAAAGCGGGAGTCCCAGTCCTCATAGGTGACCCGTACTACGCATTCCCCCTGGGGCTTGAAACGGTATCCGCTGGCTATGAGCTGCCAGGAATTGAGCTCCATGACGCGCCCATCGGAGTCAGTCATCTGGAAGAGGTAGATGACGCCCTTGGTGGGCATGTGCAGCGTGCCGATGATCGAGATAGTGCGATCACCGAATGGATGCGCTAGCTGAGCAGGCGGGCCATCTGGCTGAAGGCCCACAGGCAGACCAGGAAGGATGCTATTCGCAGGATCACTCGGCGCAGCAGCCAAAGCGCCAGGCGGCCCAGTGTCTTGAGGGTAATGCGGCCCCCCCGTCTGAGCAGGTTCAGCGGCTGTTTCATCAGGCGAAGCAACGCCGAACGTGACAGGGCCCATCCATGCCGAAAAGCTAAGGCAAGCGGCAATAAATGCCAGTAGTACCAGTAGCTTAGGCGACCGGAGGAGGCTCTTGCCGGCTTTGGTGTCATGGTGCGTTCCTGTGGCTGTGGAGTCGTAGAGGGTGAAGGTCTGCTTCCTGATCCGCTTGTATTCGATGACGGTGCCGTCCATGGGCGGGCGGTTGATCTGGGCGTCGTGCTGGGCCTCTTTGTAGCGGCCGGGGATGCCGATGACGGCGAGGTTGGAATGCCGGTAGGCCATCTCGCAGGTCATGCGGATGTCGTCGCGGATGTAGGCGATGTTGGGGGTGGTGAGGACGATGTCCCAGTTGAAGTGGCGGTGTCGGGTCCAGGCGTCGAGCCAGCCCATGGGGCGGTCGGCTTCGGCAGCAGCTTCGGGGCCACCGGGGAAGTCGAAGCGTTTGAGGTCGCTGTCGCGCCAGGACTTGGGGAACACCAGCTGGGTTTCGTCAAAGATGATGAAGGCGCCCCGAGGAGCCCATTGGAACCAGGTGCGCATGCGCTCGAGATCGGGGAGTGACTCGAGCGAGAGGTTGATGATTTCGCTGGTGTCTGGCAGTTCGGGGAAGACGGTATAGGCGCGCTCCAGGGTGAAGCCGCGGACGTTGGTGATGATGACGCGTCCCTCTTTGAGGGCTGGGATGGCGTCATCCTGGAGGGCGCCTGAAGTCTTGTAGGAGCCATTGGGGCCGTGGTGGATCTTGATCGACATGGTCAGCGTCCAATGAAGGGCACGAACCGCATGACGAAGCGGGTGCTGAGGGCGGAGAAGAGGATGTTGATGGCCTGGGGAATGCCGAAGAACGCGAGGGCGCTGCTGACCTGCGGGGGCAGTGCTGAGAATGCGGAGCGGACGGCAGAGGACAGGCCCAGGCTCTGGATGATTTCCCGGGCGGCGACGAAGGCGATTTCCATGCACAGGGTGAGCGCAGAGAAGTAGCTGTAGATGGCGGCCTTGGTGGCGACCAACAGGGCGTCCTTGAAGTAGTCGTAGACCCCTTGGGCGAGGAAGTCCCAGGCGGCCTGGAGGAAGCCGAGGATCTGGTCGAAGAAGCCGATGATGGTTTCCATGGTCAATCCCTCAGGACAATGGTGGCGGCGATGACGCTGGCCAAGAGCAGGAGGATCTGGCGCAGGTAAGCCAGTTCGGTGGCGTAGTCGGTGAGGCAGAGGCTTAGGGTCTGGCCCAGGACGGTGAAGCGGTCGCAGGGGAGCGAGCCGGCGCCCTGGCCGAGGTTGACGTCGAAGACGCCCTTGAAGCTGTTTATCTGTTGCTTGAGCTTGTCGTTGAACACCTTGCGGGCCTGCTCGACTTTGGCGTCCCACTCTTTGTTCGCAGCGTCGAAGTTGCCGGCCTTGGGCGGCTTGAGGCTGCTGCCCTTGTTCGGGTCTTTGCCGCCGCCAGTTCCGCTGCCGGGGTCTTTGTCCTTGTCCTTGTCACCATCGGTGCCGCCGTCCTGGTTGTCGCCGCCCGGGTCCTTGTCGCCACCCCCGCCCCCACTGCCGCCGCCAGGTTGTGTGTCGTCTTTTCCGCCCTCCTTGTCACCACCCCCTTCGCCGTCAGTGGGTGTCTTGACGCAGGTGGTGCCGGACCAGGACCAGCCTTTGGGGCAGCCAGGATCGTTGGGGTCGGATGGAGGGGCGTCAGGAGTGTCGGCGGGGTTCAGCGGGTCGCCGGTTTCTGGCTGATCCCAGTTCCAGCCGGAGCAGGATTCGCCGGTGCCGGTGAGGATGTAGTTGCAGAAGCTGTCGACCTGGGAGCCTGCGACGAAATAGCAGCTGGTGTAGCGCTGTCGGCCGCTGTCCTTGGGGGCGTAGGTGCAACTGTCGACGCAGGAGCTGGCGGGGGATTGGGAGAGGGAGTAGGTGCGCCCGTTAGAGACGACAATGCCGGCAATGCTGCCTCGGGTAAGAATGTCGCTGGTTTCGGTCTTGCAGTCTTTGGGCGGGTCGTTGCATTCACCGGTCTGGTCGTCATAGACCTTGGGCAGATCGCAAGAACCCTCTCCACGAATCACGTGGATAGGATGAGGTCGAGTGCCCACCTGTTCACCATTGTATATAGAGCGGAATCTCACATAGCAGTCGAACTGGGTTTCGATGATGCGAGTGATGTAATGCGAGTCATAGCGGTATTCGGAGGTTGGCCAATGGGTAACGTGAGGCGCGATTGCTGCACAGGCAGCAGCAGGAGAGCTGCCTGAGAACTTCGGGCTTTCGCTGATGAACCATTGATAGTCCGCACGGGTGGTTGAGCCGAATGTCAGGCACAGCACAGACAACACAGCCAGCATGAAGGCTTTGAGGCGGGCGAAGTTGGGGGGCATTGCCACGTCTCCACGCAACAAAAAGCCCGACCCTTTCCCAGCAGCCGGGCGGTTCTCAGTGGCCTAGAAAAACTCGCCAGTGCGGTAGCCGGTGATGAAGGCGCCCGCGACGAGGGTTCCGAGGAAGAGGGACCAGATCACCGGCTTAGGCCTTGCGGAGCATGCCGAAGACGACACCTGCGCAAGCCAGGACGGACAGCGCGATGGCGACGTAGCTGGCGACGGTGCCTGCATCGGACTTGGCCGCATCCATGGATGCCTTGATGGCGGCGGTGTCGATGATCGAGTCCGCGAAGGCCGGCATGGCGGCGAAAGCGGAAACGGACAGGGCGATGCAGGTGTTGCGGTACAGGTTTTTCATGTGATGCCTCACTTAGCTCTTCGAAGGATCGACGCGATCCAGCCAACGGCTAGACCGGTCAGGAATACCCCGAGCGTGCCGGCGAAACCGACGCCAAACGCTTCCGGGGAAAATCCCCCCGACACGAGGATGTCGACATAGCCGGCAGCCTCCGGGGGAATCAGGTACGCCTGTCGCCACTCCTGCTGGATGCAGTACGTGCCCAGCAGTCCGTTGTGCCACTTGGTGCAGACCTGCACGGCGACGACAGACATGTGTGTGTCCTCAGTAGGGGTGCATGTGGCCCAGGACCATCGGGGCCAGTTGCTCGATCGTGGCGAGGCCGTCGGCCAGGCCCCAGGCGTAGCCGCCAGCTCCGGCGAGGGCGGCGATCAGCAGGTAGCGGAGCATTGGCTATCCCCTCCCCTACCCGGTCAGGACTTGGCCGGCTCGGCGGCCGGGGTGGTCGGCTGGGCCTGGGGCTGAGTGCGGTTGCCGCCCGAAGACGGCGCCTGGCGAGGCTTCGCGGACTCGATGTGCAGGGCGAGGTTCTTGCCCTTGTTCTGGCCGCCGCGATCCACGTCGAAGGTGATGCGGACCATCTCCATCGGCTGGAAGTGAGCGCCGGCTGCAAACACCTCGTCGGCGTAGTCGTCAGCTGCTGCCATGCCGATGATGGAAAGCCCATGCTCGGTCTTGCCATCCGGCTCATCGCCGTAGAAGACCTTCACGTACTTGGCCCCCTCCATCTCGGTTTTCTGAGTGCCCAGGAACGTGACTTCCATGGTTGAACGTGCCATTTGAATTACCTCTCTTGAGTGCGCTGTATGCGCGGTTTGCCTTTCAGCAGGCCGAGCGATCCCACACGGGCGAACTTTCGTTTCGCTCGTGTGCGTTGTCGGTCTACCGGGGCGTGAATTGCGGCCTATGCGTGGCCGGTTGGTTGGTCGACACCAAGGGCGCGGCCCTTGTCATCCCGCTCTTGCCGCCGAGGGCTCGGGAGCAGGGAGGGTGAAGCGTCTCCCTGCTCTCCGGCTGAGGCTGTTTCAGGGGGGCGCTCGGTCAAGGGTGCGCTGCGCCCGGCGCTCCGTTTGGCCGAACGATGAAGCGTGTTCGGACAAGCCGGTGCGGCGGCCCTGGACCGGGTGGAGCCATGCGCGGGCGGCGGGGGCCATGACGTAGATGCCGAACAGGCAGGGCACGATGAACATCAGCCAGAGGGCGAGGAAGATGAGGATGTGAGTAGTCATGGCTCAGGCCTCCTAGATCAGAAACAGCTGTTCAACCGGAAGATTGGTGGAGCAAGACGCAGCTTCCAGCTGTTCTCGCACATGGCTGCCCCACTGCGCGGCCATTGCCTCGGCAATACCCTGATAGGTGCGGCTGCGGTTCTTCCAGCGCTCGGGGCCCGGGCCCATGTAGTGCACAACCGGGGCTCGCCCTTCGACGACGTTGGTGGGAACCAGCTTCGGCAGGTTCTCCAGCCAGAAGTGTGTTTCCTTGCGCTCACCGTGGCCGAACATCCAGGGCTGGACGATCTGGTCCGGCTTGCGGATCTTCGTGGAGATCACCGACTTGGGGTTCTCCAGGGCCTTGAAGCGAATCGGGGCGGCCATCAGGGCGCGGACGAAATCGAGCGCCCTGCCCTGTCTGCCATCGGCGATCTTTGCGGCGAAGTGACGGGCGCCAGAGACAGCCAGGTCGGTGCACGGGGGATGAGCAATCAGCAGATCCCAGCCCCAGTCGAGTACGTCCAGGACGTCGCCCCGGATGTGCTCGCCCTCGATTTCCGATGGGAGCAGATCACAGCTCACGGCATAGAAACCGGCTCGGGTCAGGGCGTCTCGGACGCGGCCCGAAAACTCGCACGCCACCAGGGCAGTCGGTTGATGGCTACGCATGGCTCAGTCCTCGAACGGCTCGTGTACTGGCACAAAAGGCGTGGGCGGCCCGCTGTCGTAAACAACGTTCCAATACTTCGGGGCGTGGCGGGCGGGCCTGTGTTTCTCGCAGAACGAGGCCGGCCGGCAGACCCATCGCCCAGCGACCCTGGATATCTGCGCGGGGCGGCATTGGTCGCAGGACGTGGACCGGGAGGCTGCGACGGCGGCCGGTGCGCGACGGGACCAGCAGACAGAGCAGGCGCAGTCCGGGGGATGGGGAAGGCGCAGGTAGTGACTGGGGCTGTTCATGGGCTTTCACCTGTGCCGGAGGCGTTGCCCGGGAGCGCTCATAGGCGACCCCAGGCGTCATGACAGGGCCGGCGTTGGAGGCCGACGGATAGGGCTGGCCGGAGTGGATGAAGGCCGAGTTGGCCAGATCACCGAGCGCCGCGTACTGCTCTTGGGTAATTACGTCAGCGAAGAACAGCGCCGTAATGAAGCCCTCAATGGATGCGGAACCCTGCGATTGATAGCGCGATTCCCAGGTACGCAGCCAAGAGAGGCGGACGAACAGGTGCCGCACAGCCTTGGAGAAATTCACAGGTCACCCTCCTTTTCCAGCATCTGCTGAGTCAGCAGCGCGACGTTGACCATCACGTACTTGCCGACCTTGTGGGACGGCACATAGCCGTTGCGAATCCAGCCCCACACCACGTCGTGTTCGTCGCCCATGCGTATCCAGTTGGCGAACTGGCGCCACGGCATCAGGGGCGGAGGGGTCAGAAAGAATTCACGATCCATGACCTAGCGATCCTTCACAGAGGGTGATTGGTGACGGGCCAGAACCTTGGCCCGGGCCCGGTGGAGCGCTTCGCGGGTGCCCAGGTACAGGGCGTTATCCACAAGCGCGGTGAGGCGGGAGGCTTGCGCGGCATCGAGGCGGCCGGCGACGCGGAACAGCAACAGCAGTTGGCGGAACCTCACCACGGCGGAAAGGGCATCGCGGGGCGAGGCGTAGCGGATGACCTTGAGCAGGCGGCACAGAAGTGCGGCGAGTGCTGTGGTTGGACCCCGGTGGTTTGCAACGAGAGTGAGGTTGTTTTCTTCCATCTCCCTGGCCTTTGTTGCACTATGTTGGCGGTTATCAAGCAACATGTCACCGGCAATATTTACCGGTTTATTTATGCCGATTATAGCGAGACGGCGACTATTAGCTAGCAATAATTGCCGGCACTTAGACGAATTGGGCATATGAGAGAGCGCATTGTCGCGATACTTGAGCATAAGAAGCTCACAGCCAAGAAGCTGGAGGAGCTAAGCGGTATCGACCGCGAGAAGTGGTATGCGCTTAGAAAGGGAGGAAGAAGGGTCAACGAGGATGACATCAAGGTCATCGTCGAACTGGCACCTGAGTATGCCCTCTGGCTAGTGAGCGGGAAAATCGCACCCGAGAGCGGCCAGACAAGCCCCGAATACGACGAAGCGCATTCCAACTTGGCCAAACCAGACGCGGTATAGATGTCACGGCCAAAGCAGCGGCTCGCTGGTTCTCCCGGCGAGCCCGCCCGCTGCAACAGCCTGAAGAAGAAGTGACTACGGAGGAAACGCCAGCTCCTCCACGATGAGCATCCCTCCTGGCGCCCTCACCGCAAGCTTCACAGCCCCTTCCCGAACCTCCAGCACCTCGACCTCGATCCCCTGGGTCAGGAGCAGCCGCATCAAACGCTCATCCGGCTCCCCATCGAGAATGTTGATCGACACTACGTCGCCTAGGCGGCAGACGCCTTCATGGGATTGCATGTTGCGCACCTCACGTTTCTGGTGAGGGTGAGGACAACACAGTGGACCAGCTAGGAGCGAGGGGGTTGAGCAGCTTCAGATGTTTCCTAGCAGAAACTCGGTGACTAGCAATGACGAGAACCATGCGCAACGCACAGCTATCACACCAAGCCAGTTTGACTAAATAGCGGCGCAACGCCAACCTAATCATGATGCAAGCATATTGACATCAACGTGGCTGAGAAATGACATTGCCACCTCGTCTTGGCAAGCGTTGAAGCAACCTCAGAATTAATAAGTATCGGTCTCTACATCCGGAAATCGATCATGCCCAAAAGATTAAAAGAGAATAGCTAGCCATCGCGAAGGGACCCTTACTAACTTAACCTTTTTATAGAAAGCCTACATTAATCCAATGAGATAGAAATTAGCGATTAATTCCCGACATGCGTTGGTATGACCAGACATGGAGTCAAGTTAGCAATGAGAAATTTTGAAGCATTAAAATCAGAAAACGAAAGAAATAAAGAAATTGAAACCAACACAATCCATGCCGTGGTGATTTTTGCAAACACTTGGACAACACTCTTTGCACCAATATTAATTGGATTCTTCATCACAAAACTATTTACCAACGCAGACTTCAGCGAAAGCGAAAAGATCATTGCCACAATAAGCTCCATACTGCACGTATTGTTCACCTACGTAATATACAGAACCTCGACTAGACGCTCCCTATCCTTAGAAGTAGACAGAGTATTTGCAGAAAACGAACACTACAAGAAAAGCGTAATCCCGAAAGCCGTTGAAGTATTCGAAACAGGAAAAATACAACAAACAGTTATCTATCTCATGACGCTAGATCTTGAGAATATCATCGACGAAATAAACAATCGACCTGAATCATGCACACAAGCTGAGAAACTTAGGCATTGGGAAGAAGGCTTAAACAGAATACTAGACCCACTAGTTAAATATAGACACGAACTTTTCTCGTACAAAGGAAACCAACTACACAACATATGCCTATATTTATATAACCAGCCCAGCGATAACTTAATTATAGAATGGAGAAATCATGACAATCGACTTAAAACTTCCAATCGCAGCTGGAAGCCTGGCCTCGGACATGTCGGCTTAACTTTTATACTCAATGAAATAAAAATATGCCATGACATCTGTGCAAGCACCGAACTTTCAAGCAGCGCATCCACCAAAGAAGACAAAGCAAAATATCGATCCTTCTTATCAGTTCCAATAAAAGATTCCGCAAAAATCATTAGTGGCGGAAAACCTCTAGGCGTGCTAGTATTCACAAGCAATGCTTGTGAGCAATTCTCATTGGAGCGAGATAAAATATTTGCACTTACCGTTGCAAAAATCTTATCAATTTATATAGAGAAATGTTTCAAGTCCATGCATTAAGGAGGCGAGAATGAAAGATTTACTCAAGCATATATTTGACGACTCCAGAGCAAATCAAGAACTACGCACCAAAAACAACAACGCGTATTCTATTCGCATGGACTTCGAAGACAACTTACTCGAAAGCTCAAGAGAAATGAGCTCATTCTCTGATGACTGGGTAAGCGAAGAAATTGAGCGAAGCAAGCTATATTTTTATGAGACCATAAAAAAAGCCTAACCAAACGTGCAAATATATTTAGAAAGCCTCTAAACAGAAATGTGTAGAGGCTTTTATAGAAAAATCAGAATCCAATAACCGCATTAGCATAAGCAAAATCACGTGCGCCGGTCGCAACCTATAAATCCAAAAACCCACTGATCTGCGTTATTCAATTCTCTGCTCCGCTGACATTGGCGCCCTCCCCAGTGGCGCAGGCCTACAGGATAAATTTCCTGAAGTCATTCGGCAGCATTTGTGCAAGCACTTCCCAGCTCAGCTCTTCGATGTCATAAGTCAAACCTAGTTGGTCCAAGACGGTCGACAGCCTCCTAGGTGCCCCACCATCTTTTCCACCACTACCCCTCTTGAGTCTTCCCTGCGCCTCATCGAAATAGAGATTGGTAACCAGCGACATAATCCCAGGGCTGAGTGCAATCCATTTCCTCGCCATCATTTGTTCGAAGACTTCACCAGTCTTGTTGACCGGGATGCCAAGCACTGCCTTGAGGCGTCCAGGATTGTCGCGGTGGGCCCGATAAGCCAGCCATAGCGGCGCCATCTTCTGCCGATAAACCTTGCGCCAATTCCCAGGTTCATAGATCCAGAGGGCATGCTCACCAATTTGTCCTTTACTTCCGATGAACTTCCGAGCGAATCGGAGTGTCAGCCAACTCCAAAAACCTCGATCATCTTCAAGAGACTCTTCGTTCAGTTCAGCTGCCCGAACCGCACGATCAATGGCTATGGCTAGATCCAGTTTCGTTTCAAAGGCCGCAGAGTCAAAAATATCCGCCTCTACAGGTCTGCCTCTAAGCTCTGTGAAAGTCGCGCTCTCTAGCAGCTCAGGAGGCACAGGCGTAGATGGATTGTTTCGAGCCTGCGCCAACCAGACTCGCATCTGCTCAATACCCTCTGGATTGAGAGCCCGCATTTGCAAGGTTTCCATATCAATCCTCCTGACTCATGAAATTGGACAAACGGTTACGCAGTTTCTTCTCTACGCAGAAGCCGGTAACAGCCTTCTGAGCCCATTCATCGACGTCCCGGTAATCGGTAGTGGCCGGGCATGGGCAGCCGGCCCAATTGCCGCCCATTTGCAGCCAGAGAGTGGAACTTGCACATTCGCCAGTATCCTCGTCAGCGTCTTCTTCTTGCCGCTCCAGTGCTTGGTAAACAAGAATCGCTCTGACCACACCAGGTAAAATTGCTGAAAGCACAGGACTGGACTTCAGCTCATGTTTGGTTCCCAACTTGTTGTCCAGAACGAGCGTAGGGGTACCATCCATATCCTCCAGCTCCCAGATGCCTCCATGTAGATCGCGCATCACTATGGGCAGCAAAGAGCGCTGGGGCTCTTGGGTATCATCCTTGTTGTAAGCTTCTACACCCTCAGCTGCCGCCAAAAGCTTGCAGGATTCTGGTTCAACCACAAGCACACGAAAGCGCACATCTTCTAGGTCGCCCATCGCAGAGATATCAAACTCTGACCCCAGCCCTTCCGGCAGAAATGCTTGGCCTGCCAAGCCCCACTTGTATCGATGACGCAATACTCGTCCGCGTTCAGCCTCAACTATTACCGTTGCATCCGGCTTGAGCTGATAAGCGCCCAGCCGAAGATGGACATTGCAGATAGTTGTATTCCCTCGCGCCTCTATGGTGACCTTGATGTCTTCCTTAAGGATCTTCGCGCGACCGGTAAAATTGAATCGACGACTCATTCTTCTGCCTCCTCATCATCAGAGGAATCGCCAATTGGCTTTGAGCTGACCTTCATGATCAAGTCACGATTCAGATCTACCGGCTGGAAAACCATTTCGAAGGAGGGGTTTGTTACATGTACTACTAAACACCCGTGGTCCCCACCTACGATACGGACACCTTCACTCGCGACAACACGGAAATCGCTTTTCACGTCTACGCCATTCTGCGCCGCACTAAGCAAATCAAAGTCGAACTTCGAATGAGCCTTGAAGGGATTTCGACCATGCAGATCATAAGCAGCCCATAGGGTTAGCTGATATCCTTCGGTGCTCACGAAGCCGCTCGGGACCCCCTCCAAATGTATTTCCCCCAGCGACTGTCTCAGCTTCCAGCAGCGAGAGATGGCCGGTGGAATATCCGGAACTTTAGGATCAGGGTTCTGCTTCTTATTTTTTTCTCGATCACCCATCTCTTTACCTTGCTTCGGTTGCGGAGGCGAGTCATCCGACGGAAGCGGAAGCAGATCGGCGAGCAGATTGTGATCAGGTTTTCCTTCTTCGCTTATCAGCTTTTCCAAGATCTTGCTCGCACTTTCCCGAACAAACGGAATTAACCGGTTCCCCTCAGCGTAGCGCCGCTCCTTGAACTTATCGCGACTCGCTTTCCAGTCGGTGTGAGCAGGGCACTCGGCTCGCCTCAACGCTTCAGCAATTGCGCTCCCTGAGGCATGCACGAGAGCAATGCAATCAGGAACCTTCGCCTTAGCGGCCGTCTGATTGGGGATAAGTAGCTCATCACGAACGTAAATGGGTAAATGCCGTCCGTTTTTCCGCTTTACCAATACGTCAAAACACCCTGGGACTTCTGCCTCATTCGTAGCCTTAATAGTCATGGGAACCTTGAAATGGACTATCCGACCATGATCCAAGGCGCTGTCTATTTCTTGAGAGGGAACAGAAAGCTGGTAATGACCCCAGTCGTAATCCAACGTTTGTGCGCCCGACTCGTGCAAAACCGCTACCTCCAAGGAATCAGGCTTTTCCAGCTCAAGCAGGCTCCCTGCCAGCTGAATCGCATCCTGGAATCGCTCATCCGTTGGGGCAGCCTCCTTTAAAGCACCGAAGCTGCTCACATCAAATCGCTGGTGTGCTCCTGTCTGATGGTCTCTCAGCTCAACGATCAAGTCGCCAGCAAGAATCGGAATGAAGTACTCCCTTGCAATGACAGCAGCCAATCGCTTCAAACTCAGCTGCTCCGTGTACACCCATGGAATAACAACACCTAGGCCAGGCTCATCATCGCGGCTCAGCTTGAAATCGTATTTCAGCCGTTTGGTGACTTCATCGCTTGAATAGGGAATCTGCAGCCCACCCAGAAACTGGCTGAACCAGCCGTCCGGTGTGTATCGCTTGTCCCCCAGTGTATGGTGCTTCAGGATGGCCTGACCCACGAGGTGTATCCCAGGCTCGGAGGCTCGGCGAGTAACCGCAAAAAAGGAACGAATACGACTCGAGCGGGGGATCACAATCTTACCTACGCCCCAGCTACCACGGTCACCGTCCTGTTTGTTGGATACCCCTTCCGCCCTAAAGAAGTGATAGAAGTTTCCTCCAATTTTAGGGTCAGCCGAGTCTATTTTTCCCTCGAGGCCTCCGGTCCCGAAATCTTCGATGGTCAGAAAGTCGCAGTCGTCGTTCTCCCAGTCAGGCAGGCTGCCAAGCCGAATTTCGGGCGCCGAAAAGTGAGCCTGAGACTCGGCAGGAAACCAGAAGCGAGCACCACCCGCAGGAAGCTTGCCAAGGGAGAGAATCACCTTGACTGGACCATCGTCGAGCTTTGCATCCAGAGAGTTCTGAATCGTTTCTCGAATCAGAGCATGGTCAATCCCTTCAATAGATTGATCCTGAAAAAACTCGTCCTGCATCGGATCTCGCGCCTTGGCCCCCAAGGGTAGCGGCATAAAGCTCCATTGCGGCTGTCCGGTCATCCTGTACCTCTCAGATTCAAGTAGGGTTTTAAAGCTTGAAGTCGCCACCCGACGCGTTTTCTGCATCGGTGAAGCGTGCCTTTGCCTGCTCCAGCTCTTTCTGAAGCGCCTTGAAGATCTTCTTCACGTCATCGTCGGTGAAGCTGTAGGCGCTACGGTTGGAAAGGTTTCCGATCAGACTGATGTCCTTGATCGCTCTGTTGACGCGCTGCTCGGCCAATCTGACGAATTTTTCTCGCTTCTCCGACATACATTCCTCAGCATTTCCAAAGG
This sequence comes from Pseudomonas sp. PDM13, assembly GCF_025685765.1. Classification (NCBI taxonomy): domain Bacteria; kingdom Pseudomonadati; phylum Pseudomonadota; class Gammaproteobacteria; order Pseudomonadales; family Pseudomonadaceae; genus Pseudomonas; species Pseudomonas sp. PDM13. The sequence goes on from NZ_JAOTQU010000008.1 coordinate 81,831, forward strand.
CGACCCACTATGTTTCGCCAACATTTTCAGAATATTTAGAAAATGTTGGATTTTAGTCAAGAGTTTTTTGCAGGCCCGTCGCCATCATCCCTACATGGCAAGGCATGAAAGGGGGATGAAACGCGGTTCGTGATCAGCTCATGGCGGGGTCTAGCCGGAGCTTCAGGAATGGCAGCGACAAGCAGCCACGAAGCGGAAAGAGGGTTGTTCTGAGCGGCGAGAAGCAAACGGACCACTGCACCCACTCAGGTCTTGTGGGCTGGTCTGCCATTTTTTGGAACGGCTTCCTCCGAGAGTTCAGGCCAAGAGACCGTTTTTTGATTAGAATCCCGAATCGCATCCAGGACCCAGATCATCTCGGCCTCAGGCCCACGTATTCCACATTCCCAAAGCTCAATCACCCTCCATCCCGAGGCCAGTAACGCAGCCTTGTTCCTGGTATCTCGAGCAACGTTCTGGTCAAATTTGTTCTGCCAGAAGTCCGGTCGGGTGCTCGGGGTAGTGGCGTAGCGGCACCCTGGATGTCTGTGCCAGAAGCAACCATGTACAAAGATGCAAACCCGGTAACGGGGAAGCACCAGATCAGGCCTTCCGGGAAGGTTCTTCTGGTGCAGGCGATACCTGAAGCCATGCCGATGCAACAGGCGCCGAACCTTCATTTCCGGTGACGTGTTGCTGCCCCGAATGCCCGCCATCATGCGAGACCTGACTTCCTTACTGACTATGTCCATGAATCAAGACCCGTTGCCCTTTGCCGAGAACACTCCCAAGGATCCTGATGGTGAGCTTGCCGGGCCGATCCAGGTAGTTGACCTCTTTGCAGGCCCAGGCGGCCTTGGCGAAGGCTTTACCTCATCAGGCAGTGGCGACCGCTTTGAAATCGTCATTTCAGCAGAGAAAGACCTGAAGGCCTGGCGAACTCTCAGGTTGAGGGCGTTCTACCGGTTGCTCAAGAAAAGAAAGGACCCTGAGCTTCTGCGTGAGTACTACGCCTACTGTAATGATCCTCAGAAGGACGGCGAGTTCTCTCCTTCTCCGGCTACAGAAGAGCTCTGGGAAAAGGCGGCCGAGGAAGCACAGTGCATCACCCTTGGAAGCGAGGAAGGCAACAGGACGCTGGATGAAGCCCTCAACAAGAGGCTGAATACCAAAAGGCCGTGGGTACTCATAGGTGGCCCGCCATGCCAGGCTTATTCGATAGTTGGCCGAGCACGAAACCAGGCGAAGGCTGATTACAAGGCGGAGGATGATCACCGTCATTTCCTCTACAAGGAATACCTTCGGATCATCCGCGAACGCCAGCCAACGGTTTTCGTGATGGAGAACGTGAAGGGAATTCTCTCTTCAAAGATCAACAACGAGCGAATCTTCCACAGCATCCTCAAAGACCTCGCAGACCCACGAGAAGCACTTCATGAGGGTGGAACGGGAAGAACCTACCGTATCTTCTCGCTGGTTACCGGTGATCATTTTGCTCTGGGCAAGAACGCTCGAGATATCGACCCTCGAGACTTCATCATCCAGGCAGAAAAATATGGGATCCCCCAGGCAAGACACCGTGTGATCCTGTTGGGAATTGCCACGGACAGCGTTCCCCCCTCAATCGAGGATGTGAAGCTGCAACCGGCTGGCAGCAAAGTCACTGTCGGCCAGATTCTGAAAAACCTCCCCAGACTTCGAAGCGGCCTGAGCAAGACAACAGACACCGCAGAGAACTGGGCCACGACTGTCATGGAACAGTCTGAGTACCTTCAACAGCAGATTGATCCAATTAATACAGACATGTGGAGTGCCTTCACCAGTTTCTGGGGAGAATTCAACTCTCCGCCCGAAAGCGCGGGAGGTCGGCGAGTAAGAAGAGAGACAGAAAAGAGTGATGGATCCACTGGCGACAAGCAGCTGGACGCCTGGTATCTGGACGAGCAACTGGACTACTGGCTCAACCACGAGGTGCGTGGGCACATGGAGTCTGATCTGCGTCGCTATCTGTACGCAGCCCTTTACGCCAAGTGCCATGGGTTCTCTCCGAAGGGACACAAGGATTTCCATCTGGACGGCCTGGCGCCAGATCACAAGAACTGGAAAACCGGCAAGTTCAGTGACCGCTTCAGGGTCCAGATGGAAGACTCTCCAGCAACGACCATCACCAGCCACATTTCGAAGGATGGCCACTACTTCATTCACTACGACCCCACACAGTGTCGCAGCCTCTCTGTACGTGAAGCAGCCCGGATACAGACCTTCCCGGACAACTACTTCTTCCAGGGCAACCGAACGGAGCAGTTCCACCAGGTAGGCAACGCGGTTCCCCCTCTGCTGGCTTCGAAGATCGCGCAGGTGGTATTCCGCATCCTGTTCGATAAGGTCGAGGCTTTCGACAAGCAGTCTACGGATACCGAAGACAGGAAATGCGAGGAGGTCTGCGTCTGATATCGGAGCCGGGCTGCTGTCGAAAAAGTGTCGACGTCACAGACCGACAATGCCCAGCACAAGCCAGATCGCTTCCCCTGCAAGGCCCGGATTGACTGGCATTGGCAGGTGAAGCCCAGCAATGGGCATCGACTGAAACGGGTTCAAATCCCCCCGGCTCCACCAAACGCAAAGCCCCTGAAGATCGCGAGATCTTCAGGGGCTTTTTTCTTTGGGCGCGGATCAACCCAACTCCTCCGTAGCCCGGACGCCGATCCGGGAAGCCTTCGGCACTATTCCGACCTGCATGCCGAATGGATTGAACACACTGTTGAGCGTCTGCAACGTGGGATTACTTTCGTCGTGCTCCAACTGCCGCAGGGCTCGCAACGACAACTTGCACATCTGCGCAAATCTAGCCTGCTGCAACCCGGTCACCTCCTTTCGCAGGCGCCGGACAGCTTTCCCAATGGTGATCTCACCAGAAGCCAGTTGCTGCTGCAGCTCATTCAGGATGCGATTGCGTTCGAGGATATCCATTAGACAAGCCCCCATTTAGCCAGCCGCTGCTGGAGGTTCTTCAGCGCTATCCGAGGGTGATTCATGGTCTTCGCAGGAAGCCCTTCAGCATTCAGCAGATCAGGCAGCGCCAGAAACTCCTGCGCCGCAACTCTCAGCCTCTGGAACAGCTCATCCGGATCAAGCCACTCCGACGCCTCGGCACAAGCCGCTCTCCAGTCGACCTCCCCAGCCAGCTCGACGCTTTTCGGCCATTTCGTCGTACGGGTTATGCCTTCTTCATCCATGACCATGGGCGCCAGATCATAGATCGGGGCCAATTGGATGCCCTGAGCGGTTCTGAGAATGGAAGTGTTGCGCCCATGGTTGTCCGAATTGCCCAGAATCTGGTTCAACAGGTCACGTCGAAGGTATTCAAATACCAATTCTCCAACCTGCTGCTCCTGACCCACGCCCCGCCATAGCTCAACCAGATTCCGCAGTACCTCGGAGTGCTGCATGTAGCTCCCCGCCTCGGTCACTCCGGATAACGAATACATCGACTCCACCGCAGTTCGGCCAACACCCTCAGCATTGACCTCCCGGTCGAAGCGATGCATCCAGAGGCTGGGCTTTTCACCCTCTTCCAACGCCAGCCCCTCCACAGCAATCGTATTCATACCCAGTTGCTGGATAGCTCGATAGAAGCAGTATTCGCTACGCAGGATGTCCTGATCGGTCTGGCCGGCGTTGTTACGTGCGAACTTTACAAACCAGTGCTGGATAGCATCTGCATCCGGCAACACCGCATCCGGGTGCAAGGCGCCATGCCTATCCTCCGTCAGCAGCAGCTTGGGGGCTTCACCACCCGCCCCCGTCGCACCACCAATGGCAGCGCCTTGCTCGTATGCGTATTCAAGGAATTTCGCATCCCGAGTGACGACCTCGTCTCGCGCAAAGCCCAAAACCGGGCTGCCGGCGATAGCCTCGACAGACTCCTTGATACGCAGGTTGCCAATAGGTGCGGGCACACAGCGCCCCAATAGATACAGGTCCAGGCTCAAGCCTTCTGGCCGCTTATTTCCCAAACGCTTGAGCAGAAAGCGTCTCGCAGCACCGGATGGCAGGATGTCGAAGAGAAAAGCAGGGGCCTTCCGGCCTCTCCAAGAGTCCCAACCAACGGGGCACGTCGCGCTGACGGATGTGTTCAGTCGGCTGCCGACGGCCTCTAGCGAGTCGACCAGATAATCCTGCCGATATCCGTAGGCACAACTGCCCTCCAGCCCCTCGTCCGGTTGCTCGAAGCAGAGCTCCATGGCATCACGCCATTGGCCGTCTGTATGAATCTGGAGTGTGAGGTTGTGCATATCCATCACCGGCATTTTGATGCCGAAAACTTTAGGTGTTGTGCCAATAAAAGGCAATTTAATGCCTAAAAATAATCTTCAAAGCCATAAATCGGCATTAAAATACCCAAACCATGAAAACGTAGCGCGCGTTGTACCCCCCCTTACCCCGCGAAACTGCAATGAATAATCCCTAGATATCAACTGGTTATTGGTCGGCCTCAAACGACCTCGACCCACCAAAGAAAAGCCCCTGAAGATCGCGAGATCTCCAGGGGCTTTTCTTTGGGAGTCGACAAGCCCACCTATCGCGACAGCAAGAAGTCGCGACTACGGGGAAAAACCCAGCTCCTCCACAATCAGCATCCCGCTTGGCGCTCTCACCGCCAGCTTCACCGAATCGTCCCGCACCTCCAGCACCTCGACCTCGATCCCCTGGGTCAGCAACAGCCGCATCACTTGCGTACCCAGCTTCCCATCGAGGAGGTTGATCGACACCACATCGCCCGGCCGGCAGACGCCTTCATGTAATTGCACGTGATGCACCTCCGATTTCTCCTGGGGCAGAGGACAGCACAGGGAAAGGACCAGGGCGAGAGCAAGTGGATGGCTTCGGAGAATTCCCTGTAACCAAGGAAGGCAAAGCTATGCCCGGGTGCATAGGCGCAAGCTCGTGCAATGGCATTTCAGCGAGCATTTCCCGGGCCCTGAGTTCAATACGCTCATTGGCCTCGGGACCCAGCTTCGAGCGTAACGCTTGGAATTTTCTTGCCATCGATCAGCCCTCCTCCGTATGGGCGATCAGCGAAGGGGGTAGTCCATCGACCCCGACCGCCCGTCATTCCTCCTGCTCCCTCTGCATCTCCAGCAACCGCGAAAAATCTTCGAGATTGCTACGCGACAGCTGCACCACCGCATCCATCAATGCCCCTTCCCGGTACTCGCCGAACCAGGGCCCGGGGAAGCCTTCCCGAAACGCAGCGTTATCCAGAGTGATCTCGGCGATCACCTGAACCGTGTGCAACCGCGACTCCAATCGCTCGCGCAGTTCGCGAAGGCGACGTTGTTGATGGGTCAGTGAAAGCGGATCGGGGTCATTCACTGCGAAACCTCCTTGGTTTGGCCATATCTCTGCAGCACCTCCTCCGGCACAGAAATAACCCATTTTGGGATAAACCTGAAATAGGTTTATTCAAACCACCGGCCCTCGCTCCGGTGACCCCATGAAAACCATCAACTCCCCGCCCTACCAACGTCTGCTCGAGTTGCTCATAGCAGCGCGCAACAAGTCGGGTATGACCCAGCAGCAACTGTCAGAGAAGCTGCTGCGTCCTCAGTCCTACGTATCCAAATACGAGCGCGGTGAAAGGCGGCTCGATGTGGTCGAGTTTCTGCTGGTCGTGCAGAGCCTCGGTGCGGAGCCCTTTGCGCTTTTGCGAGAGATTCAACCGCTGCTCGATCAATTCGACAGGCGTCAGGAAAACGAAATCGACTGACCCGAAAAGCAAAAAAGCGGGAGCCCCAAAAGGCTCCCGCTCTTCATTTCAGTCCCTCTTTCACCCCATCACTTATTGCCAGTCAACGCCGCATAGCTGGTCATCAGGTTGCGATAGTCCGGGATGTGGTTGGAGCACAGGGCGGCCAGGCCTTCCACGTCGTTGCGCCAGTCGCGGTGCAGTTCGCAGGCCACGCCGAACCAGTTCATCAGCTGCGCACCGGCCTGGCTCATGCGGTTCCACGCCGCGTTGCGGGTCATCTCGTTGAAGGTGCCGGAGGCGTCGGTCACCACGAACACCTCGAAGCCTTCCTCCAGGGCGGAGAGGGCCGGGAAGGCCACGCAGACCTCGGTTACCACGCCGGCGATGATCAGCTGCTTCTTGCCGGTGGTTTTGATCGCCTTGACGAAGTCTTCGTTGTCCCAGGCGTTGATCTGGCCGGGGCGGGCGATGTAGGGCGCGTCCGGGAACAGCTCTTTCAGCTCAGGGACCAGCGGGCCGTTGGGGCCGGTTTCGAAGCTGGTGGTGAGGATGGTCGGCAGCTTGAAGAACTTGGCGAGGTCAGCCAGGGCCAGGACGTTGTTCTTGAACTTGTCCGGCTCGATGTCGCGAACCAGGGAGAGCAGGCCAGCCTGGTGGTCCACCAGCAGGACGGCGGCGTTGTCTTTGTCGAGACGGTTGTAAGTGAAGTTGGTCATGGTGCGTTCCTCGCTTTTCGATGTTTGGGTGCCGGTTCGGCGTTGGCTTCTTTCGCTTCGTTGCAGTGGCTGACTGCATGTGGGAAAGATTAAATTCGGCACCCTTTCGCCGCCAGACTGCAAAAATCAGCTCTAGCGTTCTATTTAAGGAACGACAACGACACAGGCATGAAGGAAAACGGACCAGCAGTGGCTGCTGGCCCGGAAGGGCTCTACGCCCGCATCAGAGGGTGAACACCAGCCGCGACGCCGTGGCCCGGTTCCAGGCGGATTCCACCTCGGCCAGCGGCACAGCCTCGGCATCTATGGCGAGGCCCGCAGCGGGCACGGCAGCGAGCAATTGGCCGACCACCCGCACCAACCCGGCGTTGGAGAGGCTGCCCAGGCCGCTGCCCATCAGCTCCAGGCCCGAGCTGCGCAGCACGGCGCCGGGGAAGTCGATGCTGTTGCCGGAGATCGAGCCGATCTGCACGAAGCGCACGCGCGGCTCGGCCTCGCGGCTGCCGTGGCCGGATGCAGCGGCGAGGAAGGTGGCGGCCGAGGCGCCCCAGAGGTAGTCGAGCACCACGTTGGCGCCGTCGCCCTGAATGACCTCGCGGAAGCGCGCCTTCAGCTCGTCCGCCGGCAGGTCCAGCGGGATGGCCGCATCGGCACCGAGGCCGTCCAGGGTGCGCAGGCTGTCGGCGTTGCGCCCGGTGACGGTGATGCGACCAGCGCCGAGGTAACGGGCCACCTGGATCGCCAGGCGCCCGGACGCACCGGTGGCGCCGTTGATCAGCACGCTCTCACCGGGCTGGAAACGCGCCCGGTCGATCAGCGCCGCCCAGGACGACATGCCGGGGTTGGCGATGGCCGCTGCGGTGACGTCATCCACCCCATCGGGCACCTCAACCAGGTTCGCCGCGGGCACCACGCTGTACTCACCCATGGCGCCGTAAAGCGGGCGCGGGAAGGCGAAGTACACCCGCCGCCCATCCTCCAGCTCTCCGACCCCGTCCACACCCGGCACCAGCGGCAGCACCTTGCCGCTGCTGTAGTGCCGGCCAGAGGCCTGCGCCTTCACCAGCTGGCTCAACGCCGCCGCGCGGACACGCACCCGCACTTCCCCCTCGCCCGCCTCGGGGGTGGCGAAATCGGCGTAGCGCGGTGCTTGGTTGAAGTCATGGACGACGGCAGCTTTCATGGCGGGCTCCGGAGCTAGGCGGGGAAGAGGGGCATGCTAATCCCGCCCCTCCTCCGCCGGAAGATCACGGATCGCGCCTGTGAGTGGGTGAACGGCGACTATCGGCATACAATTCCTGCACCAAGCAGTGCTATCCGCCACCCAGGCTTGCCTGCCGATCACGAATGAGCCCGCCATGAAAGCCACCTCCGATGAGCTCCAGCATTTCGTCAGCGTCGTCGAGTGCGGCTCCATCAGCGCCGCCGCCGAGCACCTGGGCCTGACGCCTTCGGCGGTGAGCCGCACCCTGTCGCGCCTGGAAGATAAGCTGGCCACCACCCTGCTGAACCGCACCACGCGGCGCATGGAACTGACCGAGGAAGGGCGCTTCTTTTTCGACAGCGCCAAAGAGATCCTCCAGCAGATGGAAGCCCTGGAAGAGCGCCTGGCCCTGCGCCAGCAGAAGCCCGCCGGGCGCCTGCGCATCAACGCTGCGTCACCGTTCATGCTGCATGCGGTGGTGCCGCATATCGGCGGCTTCCGCGAGCTGTACCCGGACATCCAGCTGGAGCTGAACACCAACGACCAGATCATCGACCTGCTGGAGCACCGCACCGACCTGGCCATCCGCATCGGCCCGCTGAGCGACTCCACACTGCACGCTCGGCCCCTGGGCGCCAGCCGCCTGCACCTGGTGGCGAGCCCGGATTACCTGGCGCGCCACGGCATGCCCGACAGCGTGGAGGCCCTCAAGGCCCATCGCCTGCTGGGCTTCACCCAACCGGAAAGCCTCAACCAGTGGCCGGTGCGCCATATCTGCGGCAACCAGCTGTCGGTGCAGCCGAACCTGCGTGCCTCCAGCGGCGAAACCCTGCGCCAGCTGGCTCTGGCCGGCCAGGGCATCACCTGCCTGGCGAGCTTCATGACCGATCAGGACCTGGCCGAGGGCCGCCTGGTGGCGGTGCTGGCCGAGCACATGAGCGACTACCGTCAGCCGATCCATGCGGTGTACTACCGCAACTCGCAGCTGGCCCTGCGCATCCAGTGTTTTCTCGATTTCATCCAGGCGCGCCTGACTGGCGCCCGGGCCTAGCACAGATCAACCCGCCTTTGGGACGCGGCTCCCGGGCGCGAAAGCCGTGAACCCCGGGTCTGTCAGACCATTCTCAGCCGCGCAGCGCGATGCTGCCGCGCAGCATGTCCAGCAATGCATCCACCAGTTGCTCGGCCTGTTCGGCCAGGGGGAAGCGCCCGGGCGCCAACAGCCAGTGGGCCTGGAGGCCGTCGATATACGCGTGCAGCGTTACTGCGGCGCGGGTGCAGTCCAGCCCCTCGGGGAGCTGCCCCCTGGCCACCGCGTTGGCGAGGGCGCGGGCAATGCGTTGGTCACATTCCAGGCTGAAACTCTGCATCTTCTGCCGCAGGTCGCCCAGCTCGTCGGTGAACTCGCATTTGTGCTGGAGTATCTCGCTGATGCGCCGACTACGCGGGTCCAGCTCCACCCGCTTGAGCAGCCGCACCAGCAGTTGGCGCATGCGACCGAGGGGGTCGGGCTCGTCCTCGCTCTCGCTGGCGCGGGCCAGCTCCTCCAGCGGGGTGCGCAGGCGCTCGTGCATGGCCTGGAAGACGTCGACCTTGTTCTGGAAGTGCCAGTAGATGGCCCCACGGGAGACGCCCGCCCGGGCGGCGATATCCGCCAGGGAGGTACGTGAGACGCCCTTGTCGTAGAACACCTGTTCGGCGGCATCCAGGATCTGGACACGGGTCGCTTCGGCTTCTTCTTTGGTTCGTCTAGCCATGCAGGTGACTCTGAGGGTGGGGACAGCAGCGAAAGAAAGCCTCACCCTCGACACATTATCTGACAGAGAGATGAGAAGATTCGTTTACAAACGTTCACGTACGTAAGTATATTCGTTAGCTGACTAAACAATCCACCCACGCTCCCTGCATGGGTACCGCCCGCCCGGGCAAACGTATCGAACGAGGTCTTTTCAGATGCAGAAGAAGCCAGCCTTCGCAGCTATGGTTTCCGCCGTCGCTCTGGCTACGCTCACACTCGCCGGCTGCAAGGAGGCCTCCGCGCCGCCGCCCGCGCAGACACCTCAAGTGGGCATCGTCACCCTGAAATCCGAGCCCTTCACGCTCACCGCCGAGCTGCCGGGCCGCACCACCGCGTTCCGCATCGCCGAAGTACGCCCGCAAGTGGACGGCATCATCCAGAAGCGCCTGTTCAAGGAAGGCTCGGAAGTGAAGGCCGGCCAGCAGCTCTACCAGATCGACCAATCCGTGTACCAGGCGACCTTCAAGAGCGCCGAGGCGACCCTAGCCTCCAGCCGCTCCCTGGCCGACCGCTACAAGGACCTGGTGACCGACCAGGCCGTCAGCCGCCAGGCCTACGACGAAGCCCAGGCCGCGCGCCTGCAGGCCGAGGCCGCCCTGGAGAAAGCCCGCATCGACCTGCGCTACACCAAGGTGCTGGCGCCGATCTCCGGCCGCGTCGGCCGCTCCAGCGTCACCGAGGGCGCCCTGGTGAACAACGGCCAGGCCACCGCCATGGCGACCATCCAGCAGCTGGACCCGATCTACGTCGACGTCACCCAGCCGACCAAGGACCTGCTGCGCCTGCGCCGCGACCTGGAGAGCGGCCAGCTGCAGAAGGCCGGCGACAACGCCGCCAAGGTCAAGCTGATGCTGGAAGACGGTAGCGAATACAGCCACGAAGGCACCCTGGAGTTCTCCGAGGTGTCGGTGGACGAGGGCACCGGCTCGGTGACCCTGCGCGCCGTGTTCCCCAACCCCGACCACGACCTGCTGCCCGGCATGTTCGTGCACGCGCAGCTGAGCTCGGGCGTGAACCAGCAGGCCATCCTCGCGCCGCAACAAGGCGTGACCCGTGATCTCAAGGGCCAGGCCACCGCGCTGGTGGTCAATGCCGAGAACAAGGTGGAGCTGCGCCAGCTGGAAGCGGACCGTACCGTCGGCGATCGCTGGCTGGTGACCAAGGGCCTCAACCCGGGTGACAAGCTGATCACCGAAGGCCTGCAGTTCGTCCGCCCCGGCGCCGAAGTGAAGACCGCCCCCGCGACCAACGTCGCCGAATCGAAGTCGGTGGATCCCGACCTGGCGAAAAGCCAATAAGGAGCGTCTTCCATGTCGAAGTTCTTCATCGACCGGCCGATCTTCGCCTGGGTGATCGCGCTGGTGATCATGCTCGCGGGCGGCCTGGCCATCCTCAAGCTCCCGATCAACCAGTACCCGAGCATCGCCGCGCCCGCCGTCGGTATCCAGGTGTCCTACCCCGGCGCCTCGGCGCAGACGGTGCAGGACACCGTGGTACAGGTGATCGAGCAGCAGCTCAACGGCATCGACGGCCTGCGCTACATCTCCTCGGAGAGCAACTCCGACGGCAGCATGACCATCACCGCCACCTTCGAGCAGGGCACCAACCCTGACATCGCCCAGGTGCAGGTGCAGAACAAGCTGCAGCTGGCGACCCCGCTGCTGCCGCAGGAAGTGCAGCAGCAAGGCATCCGCGTGACCAAGGCAGTGAAGAACTTCCTGCTGGTGATCGGCGTGGTGTCTGTGGACGGCTCCATGGACAAGAACGACCTGTCCAACTACATCGTCTCCAACATGCAGGACCCGATCTCGCGCACCAAAGGTGTGGGCGACTTCCAGGTGTTCGGCTCGCAGTACGCCATGCGCATCTGGCTCGACCCCTCGCGCCTGAACAACTACCAGCTGACCCCGGTGGACGTGAAGAGCGCCATCCAGGCGCAGAACGTGCAGGTGTCCTCCGGCCAGCTCGGCGGCCTGCCCGCCTCCCCCGGCACCCAGCTCAACGCCACCATCATCGGCAAGACCCGCCTGCAGACGCCCGAACAGTTCGGCGCCATCCTGCTCAAGGTCAACCGTGACGGCTCCCAGGTGCGCCTGCGCGACGTCGCCCGCATCGAGCTGGGCGGCGAGAACTACGCCATCAGCGCGCAGTTCAACGGCAAGGCCGCCTCGGGCATGGCGATCAAGCTGGCCACCGGTGCCAACGCGCTGGATACCGCCAAGGCGATCCGCGCCACCATCGACCAGTTGAAGCCCTTCTTCCCCGCCGGCATGGAAGTGGTGTTCCCCTACGACACCACCCCGGTGGTCTCGGCCTCCATCGAAGGCGTGGTGCACACCCTGGGCGAAGCCATCGTGCTGGTGTTCCTGGTGATGTTCCTGTTCCTGCAGAACTTCCGCGCCACCATCATCCCCACCCTCGCGGTGCCGGTGGTGCTGCTCGGCACCTTCGGGGTGCTGGCGATGTTCGGCTTCACCATCAACACCCTGACCATGTTCGCCATGGTGCTGGCCATCGGCTTGCTGGTGGACGACGCCATCGTCGTAGTGGAGAACGTCGAACGGGTGATGGCCGAGGAAGGCCTGTCGCCGCTGGAAGCCACGCGCAAGTCCATGGGGCAGATCCAGGGCGCACTGGTGGGCATCGCCCTGGTGCTCTCGGCGGTGTTCCTGCCGATGGCCTTCTTCGGCGGCTCCACGGGCGTGATCTACCGCCAGTTCTCCATCACCATCGTCTCCGCCATGGCGCTGTCGGTGCTGGTGGCCTTGGTCTTCACCCCGGCCCTCTGCGCCACCATGCTCAAGCCCATCGCCAAGGGCCACCATGCGCCCAAGCGCGGCTTCTTCGGCTGGTTCAACCGCACCTTCGACCGCAGCGTGAACGGTTATGAGCGTGGCGTGCGCGCCATCCTCAAGCGCAAGACGCCGTACATCCTGATGTACCTGGTGATCGTCGCGATCATGGCCTGGCTGTTCACCCGCATCCCCACCGCCTTCCTCCCCGAGGAAGACCAGGGCGTGCTCTTCGCCCAGGTGCAGACCCCGGCCGGCGCCAGCGCCGAGCGCACCCAGGTGGTGGTCGACCAGATGCGCGAGTACCTGCTGGACAAGGAGAAGGACACCGTCAAATCCGTGTTCACCGTCACCGGCTTCAACTTCGCCGGTCGCGGCCAGAGCTCAGGCATGGCCTTCATCATGCTCAAGCCCTGGGAAGAGCGCCCCGGCGCCGAGCACAGCGTGTTCTCCCTGGCCCAGCGCGCCCAGCAGCACTTCTTCAGCTTCCGCGACGCGATGGTCTTCGCCTTCGCCCCGCCGGCAGTGCTGGAGCTGGGTAACGCCACCGGCTTCAACTTCTTCCTCCAGGACCGCGCCGGCGTCGGCCACGAGCAGCTCAACGCCGCCCGGGACAAATTCCTCGAACTGGCTGGCAAGAACCCGGTGCTGACCCGCGTGCGCGCCAACGGCCTGTACGACGAGCCGCAGTACCAACTCCAGATCGACGACGAGAAGGCCCGTGCCCATGGCGTCTCCCTGGCGGACATCAACAACACCGTGTCCATCGCCTGGGGTGCCAGCTACGTCAACGACTTCATCGACCGTGGCCGGGTGAAGAAGGTCTACCTGCAAGGCGTACCGGAGGCGCGGATGAACCCCGACGACCTCGGCAAGTGGTACGTGCGCAACGACCAGAACGAGATGGTGCCGTTCAGCGCCTTCGCCTCCGGCGAGTGGGTCTACGGCGCGCCGAAACTGGCCCGCTACAACGGCGTGCCGGCCATCGAGATCCTCGGTGAAGCGGCGCCCGGCCACAGCTCGGGCGAAGCCATGGCGGCAGTCGAGGAGATCATCAAGCAACTGCCGGCCGGCGTCGGTTACTCCTGGACCGGGCTGTCCTACGAGGAGCGCCTCTCCGGTGCCCAGGCGCCCGCGCTCTACGCGCTGTCGCTGCTGGTGGTGTTCCTCTGCCTGGCGGCGCTGTACGAGAGCTGGTCGATCCCCTTCTCGGTGATGCTGGTGGTGCCCCTGGGTATCCTCGGCGCGCTGCTGTTCACCAGCATGCGCGGGCTCTCCAACGACGTGTTCTTCCAGGTGGGCCTGCTCACGACCATCGGCCTCTCGGCGAAGAACGCGATCCTCATCGTCGAGTTCGCCAAGGAGCTGCACGAGCAGGGCATGAGCCTGTTCGACGCGGCCATCGAGGCGTGCCGCATGCGCCTGCGCCCGATCATCATGACCTCGCTGGCGTTCATCCTCGGCGTGGTGCCCATGGCCATCTCCAGCGGCGCCGGTTCGGGCAGCCAGCACGCCATCGGTACCGGCGTGATCGGCGGCATGCTCACAGCGACGGTGCTGGCGATCTTCTGGGTCCCGCTGTTCTACGTACTGGTCTGCTCGCTGTTCAAGGACAAGCGCAGCAAAGACGAACTGACCAAGGAGGCCGCCGAATGAGGCAGTCCCTGCTGTCCCTCGCGGTCGCCAGCGTCCTGCTCGGCGGCTGCTCGCTGATCCCCGACTACCAGCGCCCCGAGGCGCCGGTGGACGGCGCCTGGCCCCTGGGCGAGGCCTATACCGCCAATGCCAGCGGCGCGCAGACCACCACCGCCGCGGTGGACCTGGGCTGGCGCGAGTTCTTCAAGGACCCGGCGCTGCAACGCCTGGTGGAAACCGCCCTGGCCAACAACCGCGACCTGCGCGTCGCCGCGTTGAACATCGACGCCTACCGCGCGCAGTACCGCATCCAGCGTTCCGAGCTGTTCCCCAGCATCTCGGCCGATGGCAGCGGCACCCGCCAGCGCCTGCCGGCGGACCTGTCCAGCAGCGGCCGCGCCACCACCAGCGGCCAGTACTCGGCCACGGTGGGCGTCAGCGCCTGGGAGATCGACTTCTTCGGCCGCCTGCGCAGCCTCAACGAGCAGACCCTGGAGCAGTACTTCGCCAGCGAGGAAGCCCGTCGCAGCACGCAGATCAGCCTGGTGGCCAGCGTCGCCAACGCCTACCTGACCCTGCAGGCCGACCAGTCGCTGCTCACCCTGACCCGCGACACGCTCAAGACCTACCAGGAAAGCTTCGCCCTCACCCAGCGCAGCTTCGACGTCGGCGTCGCCGATGCCCTGGCCCTGAGCCAAGCGCGCACCGCCGTGGAAAGCGCCCAGGTCACCCTGGCGCAGTACAGCCGCCTGGTGGCCCAGGACCGCAACGCCCTGGCCCTGCTGCTGGGCAAGGGCGTACCCGGCGACCTGCCGCAAGGCGAGGTGCTGGGCGACGACCAGCTGGCCGAAGTGCCCGCGGGCCTGCCCTCCGAGCTGCTGCAACGCCGCCCGGACGTGCTCCAGGCCGAGCACCAGCTCAAGGCCGCCAACGCCAGCATCGGTGCCGCGCGCGCTGCGTTCTTCCCCAGCATCAGCCTCACCGCCAATGCCGGGACCAAGAGCGCCGAGCTCTCCGGCCTGTTCGACGGTGGCTCCGGCAGCTGGCTGTTCCAACCGCAGATCAACCTGCCGATCTTCACCGCCGGCCGCCTCAAGGCGAACCTCGACTACGCCGAGGTGCAGAAGGACATCCAGGTGGCGCAGTACGAGAAAGCCATCCAGACCGCCTTCCAGGAAGTCGCCGACGGCCTCGCCGCCCGCACCACCTTCGAGGAGCAGCTCACCGCCCAGCGCAACCTGGTGCGCACCTCCGAGGACTACTACCGCCTGGCCGAGCGGCGCTACCGCACCGGCGTGGACAGCTACCTGACCCTGCTCGACGCCCAGCGCCAGCTGTTCAGCGCGCGCCAGCAACTGATCAGCGACCGCCTCAACCAGCTCACCAGCGAGGTCAACCTGTACAAGGCCCTCGGCGGTGGTTGGAACGAGAGCACCGGCAGTGCCCAGGCGGCGCCGGCCAACCCGCAAACCTGATTCGCGTGTCCAGGCCCATGGATTGGGCCACCCTTGCTGCGCGAGGCCCCCATCAAGCTTGATGGGGGCTTTTTTATTGGCGGCGGGAAACACGGCCCGCCCCAACTTGATGCAGGACTGTTCGATCGGTCAGGTACGCGCACCCAAATCCGTGCACCGTCAAGTTCCCCACAAGTCGGAAAAACCAACGGGTCACATAACAACCACTTGAAACATCGGGGTTTATCCCGATAATCCGGCGCCCGGGGAAGGTGTCGGAGAAAACTGGCTCCTTTCTTGCTCTGGCAGCCAAGCCTGACCAGTCAGACAACTTCTACATAGATAGAAAGATAACTAAGCACCAGGAGCCCAACCCGAATGAACCGTACCCTCTCCGCTCTCGCGCTCGCCGGTGGCCTGCTGGCCTGCGGCCAAGCCCTGGCCGACGGCCCCCTGCTGTGGCAGAACAACAGCGTCACCTACCTCTACGGCAAGGATTTCAAGGTCAACCCGGAAATCCAGCAGACCTTCACCTTCGAGCACGCCAGTGGCTGGACCTGGGGCGACCTGTTCATCTTCGCCGACCAGATCAACTACAACGGCAAGGCCGACGCCAACGCGGGCAACAACACCTACTACGGTGAAATCCAGCCGCGCCTGTCCTTCGGCAAGCTGTTCGACCAGAAGATCGCCTTCGGCCCGGTGACAGACGTGCTGCTGGCCGCCACCTACGAGCGCGGCGAGAACCGCAACCAGAACTACCTGGTCGGCCCGGGCTTCGACCTGGCCATCCCCGGCTTCGACTACTTCCAGCTGAACTTCTACTATCGCAAGCCCGACGGCATCACCAACAACCCGTCCGGCCAGTGGCAGGTCACCCCGGTGTGGTCGTACACCCTGCCGGTGGGCAACTCCGACATCCTCATCGACGGCTTTATGGACTGGGTCTGGAACAACAAGGACGCCACCAGCAGCCGCCCGAACGACCTGCACGCCAACCTGCACTTCAACCCGCAGATCAAGTACGACCTGGGCAAGGCCATGAACCTGGGCGCCAAGCAGCTCTACGTGGGCGTCGAGTACGACTACTGGAGCAACAAGTACGGCATCGACGACGACAGCTTCCTCGGCGACGACATCCTCGGCGGCACCGACCAGAACACCGCCAGCCTGCTGGTCAAAGTGCACTTCTGATCCAGCCCCTCCCCGTCGCCTCCACGGCGACGGGGCACCTCGCGCGTCGGGCTCGTGCCCGCGCCGGGTTCGGTGATATGTTTGCCCGGCTTCAGTCCGTGCAGCCCGAGGGATCGATGAGCAGTAACCGCAAGATCGGCATCCGCATCAAGAACACCGAGAAGATCCTCCTGGCCGCCGAAAAGGTCTTCGCCGAGCGAGGCTTCGCCGCCACCTCCATGCAAGACATCGCCCAGGAAGTCGGCCTGCCCAAGTCCAACCTGCACTACTACTTCGCGACCAAGGAAGACCTCTACCGCGCCGTGCTGCAAAGCCTGCTGGAAGAGTGGGAGCAGGACGGCACCTGCTTCGAGATGTTCGACGACCCCAGCGTCGCACTGACCAGCTACATCCGCGCCAAGATGAACCGCTCGCGCACCCGCCCCCACGGCTCCAAGGTCTGGGCCGCCGAAGTCATCCACGGCGCCCCGCAGCTCAAGGAAGCCCTCGACGGCCCCCTCTACGACTGGGCCAAGCTCAAGGAAGAAAAGATCCGCCAGTGGGTCGAGAGCAAGCGCATCCTCCCGGTCGAACCCTCCAGCCTGCTGTACATGATCTGGGCCTCGACCCAGCACTACGCCGACTTCGACCACCAGGTGATGGTGCTCAACAACCACCAGCCGCTGAACGACCAGCAGTTCGAACGCGCCGTGCAGACCGTCACCGCCGTCATCCTCCGCGGCATCGGTCTGGCGACTTAGAAGCAAGCTGCAAGCTGCAAGCGGCAAGAAAGGGCTCTGAGTGGCTGGGAGTGGGTGCCCAGCCTATGCATGTGAGGGGCTTGGATAGCTGGAAGCCGGAAGCCGGAAGCGTGAAGCTGGAAGAAGAGCCCAAGCGTGGCTGGGAGTGGGTGACCCCCGTAGGGTGGGCCGGGCGGCGCTCCGCTTCAGCCCACCAGCGACGTTACCGGTGGGTTGAAGGCGGAGTCGGGCAAGAGCCAGGATGGTCACGTCGTAGCGCCCAAGCGCCGCATCGATAGGTTTCGCTCCCCTCAGGATGCCGCAGCAGCCACAACCCCGCGTAGGGTGTGCCGCGCGCACCGAGAACGCCCCGCGCCCCCAGAGTCCACAGTGAGCCACCAAGGGCTGCGCAGCGAAGAGCGGTGGGCTGAAGCCCACCCTACGAATTACGAATCCTCAGGTCACCGACGCTTAGAAGCAGTGGCAAGCTTCACGTTGCAAGCGGCAAGAAAGAGCTCTGAGTGGCTGGGAGTAGGTGGCACCCGTAGGGTGGGCCGGGCGGCGCTCCGCTTTAGCCCACCAACGATGTTACCGATGGGCTAAAGCCCAGCCCCCTGCCCCCACCCAATCGATAATCAGCTCAAATCACAGCCACTCGGCGTCGCCCAGGTGCTGGTGGGTTTCTGCGCCTTGACGCTGGCCGGCACGCTGATGCCCACGGCGCTGGTGCCGATCAGGCTTTCCAGCTCGGAGATGCTCTTGATGTAGCTGTTCAGGCTGCCCAGGCCAGCCTGGTTGGGGATGTACCAACTGATGGCCTTGGTCTGCCCGGTGGCGGTATCGGTGGTGACGATGGTCTTCCAGAAGTAGTCCGGCGTGCGGATGCCGTGGGACGACAGGAAGTAGTCGTTGGAGGTGTCGTTGTAGACCACCCCGCCATACACATACACGGTGGCCAGGTCGCGGTAGCACTCGGCGACGTTCTCGGCGGCCACCCAGATGCCCTGATTGAAGCTGGCCACCTGCGGCACGATGTTGCTCATGTAGTTGGCGCGCTTGATGTAGGTGGCGTTGTAGTCCATGTGATTGGAGGTCACCAGGTGGCCACGGTCCCAGCCCGATACCACACTGGCGTAGGACGAGGTGCTGGTCTGGCCGGCGCAACCGCTAGGCAGGTCCGGGTCAAGGTAGAAGGACGAAGGCCGCGCCGCCGAACCGGTGTCGGTGGTCAGCACGTACTCGTAACGCAGGGCGGTATGGTTGTCGCAATCGTAGGTGAGGTTGTAGCCGCCCTTGCTCAGGGTGACGGTGGCGGCAAAGGCCGAGGTGAAAGGGACGCAGAAAAGCGACAGCAGGAGGGCGATACGTTTCATTGCTTTTTCTTCCTTGCAGGTGCGGGCCTCCCACGGCGGGAAGCGCTCGGGTGGAAAAAATGAAACCAGGCGATGTCTGTTGCGATTGATCTACGGCTGGGCGCCCAGGGCGGGCGCACCGTGCGGTGGGCTGCACGGCGGTGTACTGGCGGCCCGGCAGCACAGGGGAGCACTACCGGGCCGGTCAGTCACCGGGGGGAGACGATAACCTGTCTCTAGTGACAGGTTCATGAAACCTAGAGCAAGGAATACGGCACTGGCAAGCGCGCCAATATCTCGATCAAGTATCTGATTTTTATTGAAATAATATTTTTATCACCAATATGGTGAGCACGATTCCAAATTGACGCACAGGTCAATTAACAGGAAAAACTGCCGAGAGCCCTTGCCCGTCAGGCAGTTGCCAGCGCCCGAAGCGGGTTTGCCGGAAGTCAGGCAGGAAGGGATGCACCAGTTCGGAACCTGTTCGAGCAGTCAGAAACCACGACTGCATCACAGCTGCGTAGGGGGTGCGCCGGGATCGGCAAGGGGAAGAAGGGCGAGCCCTCCAGAACAGGAGGGCCCGGGATGGATCAGTTGCCGGCGGGCGCCATCATGGCGTCGACGCTTTCACCGCGTGGGCGGCTCAGCTGCGGCAGCAGGGAGCCCAGCAGCATGCCCAGCACGCTGAACAACAGGCCCGCCAGTTGCGGCGGCCAGAAGTCGGTTTCCTGGTAATTCATCTCCAGGAACACCCAGGAGGCCAGGCCGAAGCCGATGGCGGTCAGCGCGCCCTGGGTGGTGGCGCGCTTCCAGAACAGCCCGGCGAACAGCGGCACCACGGCTGCGACCAGGGTCACCTTGTAGGCGTTGCCAACCATCTCGTAGATGCTCGCGTCCGAATACAGGGCGAACAGCGAAGTGGCCACCGTCATGCCCAGCACGCTCAGGCGCATGGCGAGCAGGAACTGGCGGTCGTCCATATCCGGCAGGAAGCGCTTGAGCACGTTCTCGGTGAAGGTCACCGAAGGCGCCAGCAGGGTGCCCGAAGCGGTGGACATGATGGCCGAGAGCAACGCGCCGAAGAACATCACCTGGGCGAACAACGGGGTGCGTTCCATGATCAGGTGCGGGAGGATCATCTGCGCATCTTCCGCCAGCCACTTCTGCACCATCGCCGGGTCGATCATCGAGGCCGCATAGGTGAGGAAGATCGGCAGCATGCAGAAGCCCAGGTAGAAGCAGGCGCCGGCCATGGAGGCACGCGCGGCGATGTTCTCGGTCTTGGCCGACATCACCCGGGCGTACACGTCCTGCTGCGGGATGGAGCCGAACATCATGGTCACCGCCGCGCCGAGGAAGGCGACGATGTCACGGGGTTCGAAGCCGTGCATGAAGGCGAACTTGCCCTCGCTGGCGGCGTGGCTGATCACCACCTCGGCGCCACCGGCCATGTCGCCGATCAGCCAGGTCAGGTACAGCAGGCCGGCGACGATGATGATCATCTGCATGAAGTCGGTCAGCGCTACCGACCACATGCCACCGAACAGGGTGTACAGCAGCACGATGCCGGTGCCGATGAGCATGCCCTGGGTGGTGGTGATGGAGCCGTCGGACAGCACGTTGAACACCACGCCCAGCGCGGTGAGTTGCGCCGCCACCCAGCCCAGGTAGGAACCGATGATCACCAGGCTGGTGATCAGCTCGACATTGGGCCCGAAGCGCTTCTTGAAGAAGTCGCCGATGGTCAGCAGGTTCATGCGGTACAGCGGGCGGGCGAACACCAGGCCCACCAGCATCAGGCAGCCGAAGGAGCCGAACGGGTCCTCGATGATCCCGGCGAAGCCTTCCTCGATGAAGGTGGCGGGGATGCCCAGCACTGCTTCGGAGCCGAACCAGGTGGCGAACACCATGGCCGCCACCAGCGGGAAAGACATGCTGCGGCCGCCTGCCGCGAAATCCTTGGAGTTCTTGACGCGAGTGGAAGCGTAGAAGCCGACACCGACGGTGATCAGCAGGTAGACCGCAACAAACCAGATCAGCATTTGTTAGTTCCAGTGGCTCGCCCGTCGTCTGGCCTGCCGGACCTGTGTCCACCCAGGGTCGCCGCGACTGACAGAATTTTTGTTTTAGGCGCGTCACAACCGGGCGGGGACAACCGTCATGGCTTCAAGGGCCCTGTACGGCAACCGCGACTACCTGCCGCAACGGGCGAGCAGTCTGCCAAAGCCGTCAAATATGTCAAACAGTTACAAGCCAACTGATTACAAAAAACGACAGACGCACCTTCGGATTGTCGGACAAACCATTGATGCACCGATCATTTCTTCGCCAGCGCCGCCTCATCAGTTCCTTATTTTTTACAGGAGGCGTTGCAAAAGCAGAACAGCAGCCAGCCCGCCAAAGCTCTGCTAGCCTCCTCCAGTCATCCATGGAGCCGCTTCATGCACGCCCTGAGCCCTGAACAGACCCGCGCCTACCTGGCCCACATCGACCAGCCGGCCCCCACCCTCACCGACCGCGCCACCCTCGACCGCCTGATCAAGGCCCACTTGGACCGGGTCGCTTTCGAGAACGTCGACGTCCTGCTCGACCGCCCCATCTCCATCGACGCCGAGGCGGTGTTCGCCAAGGTGGTGGAGCGCAGCCGTGGCGGTTACTGCTTCGAGATCAACGGCCTGTTCGGGCGCCTGTTGCTGGCCCTGGGCTTTCGCGTCACCCCGCTGGCGGCGCGGGTGCGCTGGGGCTTGCCGGACGATGCGCCGCTGACCATCACCTCGCACCTGCTGCTGCGGGTGGACCTGGACGACGGCCCGGTCATCGCCGATGTCGGCTTCGGCTCCGCCAACCCCACCCGCTCGCTGTCCCTGCAGGGCCACGAGGACCTCGGCGAGCTGCCCTTCCGCCTGCTCCCGCCGGACGCCGGGCACGATGATCATCAACTGGAAACCTTCCTGGGCGATGCCTGGGTGCCGGTTTATCGCTTCGACCTGCAGCCCCAGCACTGGGTCGATTACGTGCCACGCAACTGGTACACCTCGACCCACCCGGACAGCATCTTCCGCCAGATGCTGGTGGCCGCCCGCACCCAGGGCACGGAGCGCCTGACCCTGCGCAACGGCACCTTCAACCGCCGCGCCGCCGACGGCCAGGTGACCCAGCGCCTGCTGCAAAGCGCCGACGAAGCCATCGCCGTGCTGCGCGAGCACTTCCTGCTGGGCATCAGCGAAGAGGAAGAGCCCCGGCTGCGCGAACGCCTGGACGGCCTGCTGCGCGGCTGACGGCCCGTGGCTACTCGGCGGGCTGTACGCTGGCGCCCTCGTCGGCCTTCTTCTCGCCGGGCTTCTTGCCCTCGCGCGAGTGGTGCTCGATCACAGCGTTGAGTTCGGCGCCGAACAGCAGCACCGCCGCCGAGATGTACAGGTAGAGCAGCAGGATGATGATCGCGCCGATGCTGCCGTACATGGCGTTGTAGGTGGCGAAGTTCTTCGCGTAGTAGCTGAAGCCCATGGATGCCACCAGCCACACCAGCACCGCCAGCACCGAGCCGGGCGTGATGAAGCGGAACTCCTGCTTCACATCCGGCAGCAGGTAGTAGACCGACGCCACCACCATCATCAGCAGCAGCACCGCCACCGGGATGCGCAGCCAGTTCCACAGCAGCACCACCACATCCTCGATGCCGAGTTGCCCGGCCAGCCAGTTCATCACCTGCGGCCCGGTGACCATCAGCCCCGCCGCCGCCAGCAGGAAGGCCGCCACGCCCACGGTATAGAGCACCGACAGCGGGATGCGCTTCCAGGTCGGGCGCCCCTCCTCCACGTCATAGGCGCGGTTCATCGCATCCATGCTCGAGCGGATGGCCGATGACGACGACCACAGCGCCACCACCGCACCGATGGAGAACAGCCCAGGCTTCTGCGTCTGCAGCTGCTCGATGGCGGGCAGCACCAGGTCCATCGCCGCGCCCGGCAGCACCAGCGTCGCCTGGGCCTGCAGCCAGTCGAAGAACTCGGGCAACTCGAGGAAGCCGATCACCGCGATCAGCAGCAACAGGAAAGGGAACAGCGAGAAGAACATCTGGAAGGCCAGTGCCGAAGCGTAGGTCGGCAGTTCGTCATCGATGAACTCGGTCACGGTGCGGACCACGATGGTGCGCCACCCGACATTCTTCAGCCCCAGAGAACGGATCATCTGCCTGCTCGCTTGTTTTCATCCCCATACAAGGGCAATGGACGGCCAGAGCGGCCATTGAGTTCAGGCAACGCGCCTGGCGCGCGCCTTCCGACGGACGGCAATAGCCCCTGGGATAGACGCCGCCGCTCCGCTTGGCAGCCGGAAATCCCTGGCGGAACGCCCCTTCGCGACGCCGTCCCGTGGGCTACTTTCGTCGGAGAACGCGGAATGAACGGCGTCTTCGCCGGTCTCTAGCGGTGCACCACCTGCACAAATCGGACGTACGCCATGACCCCAATCATCCGCTCCACCTTGCGCCTCGCCAGTTGCCTGCTGCTGATGCTGGGCCTCTCCGCCTGCAGCACCCTGGCCCCGCGCGACCCGGTGCGGATCGACCTGGTGGGCATGGAGCCGGTGCCCGGGCAGGGCCTGGAAATGCGCTTCATGGTCAAGCTGCGTGTGCAGAACCCCAACGACACCGCCATCCACTACAACGGCATCGCCCTCGATCTCGACATCAACAACCAGCCCCTGGCCAGCGGCGTCAGCGACCAGGCCGGCGAAATCCCGCGCTTCAGCGAAGCCCTGGTCAGCGTCCCCGTAACGATCTCCGCCTTCTCCGCCATGCGCCAGGCCTGGGGCCTGGCCAACAGCCACGACACCGGTCGCCAGCCCGGCGTGCCCTACACCGTGCGCGGCAAGCTCGGCGGCGGCTTCTGGAACACCGTGCGCTTCAACGAAGCCGGCCTGCTCAGCCTGCCGGAACCCGCGACGGTGTATTGATCAGCGCCGATCGCGAGTAAAAATCCACGTTCTTAGAACGTGGCTTTGCTTTTGGCCCCCTGGAAGGGGGCGCAATCAGACCTCGGAGCATGCAGCCGCCGCTCACTTCGGACGTAGGGTGTGCTGCGCGCACCTCGGACTCGCCGGAAGCACCGCGCGGAGGTGCGCACGGCACACCCTACGACACGCGCTCATCCTGCTGGGCTCTCAACTCAAATCGTCACAGGCAGAGCCGATGACTCATGACCACGCCCTAAAAACGTGGTTTCCCAAGCTCAAATGAATTCGCTGCCACGGGCGATGCCCCGTAGGGCGGGTGAAACCCGCGAGAACCGCGCATCGAAGAACGCCGTCTGCGAGAGCTATTCACCCATTACCAGCGCCATCAGCCAGGAGGTCGCCTCGATCATGTCCACCTCGTCGGTGTCGATCTCGCAGTCGGCATCGATGGGGGCTTCGTAGGGGCTGTCGAGGCCGGTGAAGTTGCCGATGCGGCCCTGCATCGCTGCGTGGTAGAGGCCCTTGGGGTCACGGCGAGCGCAGGTCTCGAAGCTCGTACTGACGTAGACGCAATGGAACTCATCGACGCTGAACAGCGCCCGTGCCGCCTCGCGGTCAGCGTGGAACGGCGAGATGGCGGCGACTATCACCACCAGCCCCGCATCCACCATCAGCCGCGCCACCTCGGCGATGCGCCGCACGTTCTCGTGGCGCGCTGCATCGTCCATGCCCAGGTCGCGGCACAGGCCGTTGCGCAGGTTGTCGCCATCGAGCACGAAGGTGTGCAGGTTGCGCGCGTTGAGTTCCACTTCCAGGGCGTTGGCCAGGGTGGATTTGCCGGAACCGGAAAGCCCCGTCAGCCAGATGCAGCAGGGCCGCTGGTGCTTGATCGCCGCCCGTGCCGCGCGTGGAAGCACCAGGTTGTAGGGGCGGATCCAGGGCAACAGGGCTGAAGGGGCGTGCTTATGCATAGCCGAGCAACTCGTAGTCACGTTGATAGACCTGGCGCACGATCTGCCGCGTGCGTGCCGTGCAGATGTCCTTTATCGGCAGCGCCTCGCGCCGCAGAGAGGCATTGGAGTGAGGCAGCGTCCGCTCGCAGCCCAATCGTTCGCAAAGTAAGGTGAAATCTCGTCCGAGATGCTCCTGGTAACCGATGAAGTCCAGCGCCAGATGGCCGAGGGAGTCCATCAGGAAATCAGTCTGCGGGGCGAAATGAATCTGTCTTCGCACATTTTCCGGGTGTACCCACCGTGCAACGAAATCATCAAAGTCACGGTAGTTACCAACCAACTGCTTGGCCGCACGATGCCGTGGGCGCAACTCGTTGCCACGGAGATAGGTATAAGCCGAGAAGGCGCGCTCCAGTGGGTCGCGCACGAAGCTGAACTTGAAAGCGGTGGCGTACTCAGCGGGAAACTGCTTCTCGTACCAGTACAGTGGCAAATGCCCGGCGCGCCAGCCGCCAAACAGCGCATCCCCTACACTGGAGCCAGCACACTTGGGTACGTGGATGAACAAGCAACCCTGGCGTCGGAACGCCTCCGGGTAGCGCAGGTTCCCGGACATGGCACGGTTGACAGCGGAACGGTCGACCACCGATATCCGCTCAAGAAGAAATGCCCGCTGCGACTTCGGCATAAGCTTCCATAGAATCCGTTGAAACATCGGCTTCCCCTTGCAAGAACAGCAAACATATGGCTGATCCCCACAGCCCTCCTAGGTTACGGGCGTGGTTTACCTGCGGCAGGCTAGCAAGACGATCACTTGAAAATATTTAGCCTTGGTCAAGCCAGTAAGCAAGCGGATACAAACGCCATCATTGCGCCACTCCCGACAGCGACCGTTAAAACCTTATATAATCTGCGGTCTTTTTTTCACCCGATTGCGAGATACGCCGTGAGCACCCTGCCCCCCTGCCCCCAATGCAACTCCGAATACACCTATGAAGACGGCCAGAACCTGGTCTGCCCGGAGTGCGCCCACGAATGGTCCGCCAACGCCGCCGACGCGCCGGTAGATGAAGGCAAGGTGATCAAGGATTCCGTCGGCAATGTCCTGCAAGACGGCGACACCATCACCGTGATCAAGGACCTCAAGGTCAAAGGCTCGTCCCTGGTGGTGAAGGTCGGCACCAAGGTCAAGGGCATCCGCCTGGTGGATGGCGACCACGACATCGACTGCAAGATCGACGGCATCGGCGCGATGAAGCTGAAGTCGGAATTCGTGCGCAAGGTCTGAGCCCTTCTCAGGCAGCAAAAAGCCCGGCATATGCCGGGCTTTTTCATGCCTGCGGTAACCACCGTCTTAACACCAGGTCACTCGCCCGGGCTGAAATGCCCCATGAAGATCACCTCCTTGATCTCCCGCATGTAGGGCTGGAAGCGCGGGTCGGCGCCGTTGAAGGCACGGGCCGCGCTGAGGGCGTTTTCATGGGAGGACCACTCGGCGAGGTCGGCGAACACATGGCTGCCTTCCACCGAGATGAAGCTGCGGAAGCCGATGAAGCCGTCGCAGGTCTTCAGCGCCTCGCGCACACCGGCGCGAATCTCGGCGATACGCTCCTCGCGACCGGGTTTCGTCTTGAACAGCACCAGTTCCAGTACCGTTGAATCTTGCATGGTGATCGCCCCTCCGCTGGTTGAGAGGAGCAGCCTATGCGCCCTCTGCTGACAGCGTTCTGTCAGTGGCCTGCGCCTCCTGCTTCTGCATCTCGCAACTGCGGTGGTGCATGTAGCTGTCGAGGCCGAGGCCCGGCGGTAGCGGCGGTGCATCGGCCAGGCGCGCCAGGTTGCGGATGCGGTCGACACGGAAGTCACGGTACTCGCCGCGCAGCACGCACCAGGCGCCCACCGTCCACTTGCCCACCCAATAGAACAGCCCGAGGGGGAAGATCACCCGCTGCGAGGCGCGTTCGTCCAGGCTCAGGTAGTCGATGCGCACCGCCGCCTGCTCGCCGATGGCGCGACGCAGGCTGTCCCAGTGGCGCAACTGCTCCGGGGTGAAGGGGCTGACGAAGGCCCGCACCGGTGCGCTTTGCGGGTCGAGGGCATGCTCGGGCACCACTGCCTGGATCTTGCTCAGCAACGAGCGCGCGGCATCGGCCATCTCGTCGCCCACGGTGCGCGACAGCAACTCCACACCCAGCAACAGGGCATCCAGCTCGTCGCGGTTGAGTGCCAGGGGCGGCAGCTCGAAATGCTCGTCCAGCGCATAGCCCACGCCGGCCTCGCCGTAGATCGGGATGCCGCTCAGGGACAGGTCATCGACATAGCGATAGATGGTGCGCGTGGAAACCCCCAGCCGTTCCGCCAGGCGCTGGGCGGTGATGGGCTGGTGGGTACGGATCAGGTTGACGACCTGGAACAGGCGATCGGCCTTGCGCATGGAAGGGAGCCGTATTGAGGGGAATACCGGCAGGCATTTGGGCACAGCCCAACGGTAAAAACCAGCGCCACCGAGCCGTTCCGGTGATACCTGGCGAACACCATCGCAACCCGGTAAACCGCCTCAGGAAAGCCACCCGCTGCACAGAAAAATCCCGCCCGGCCTTCTATGCTCGGTGGCGCCGCCCATCAGGTAACGAACCATGTCCAGCAAGACGGAAATCATCCAGCAGTTCATCGCCTCCGGCGCAGCCGACTTCGCCGACGCCAACAGCTCCAACAGCTACTACTGCAGCCACCACCCCAGCATCACCCCGCTGGTGAAGAAGCCGCCGAAGGAGCTCGATGACGCCACCCTGCAGGCCTTCTATTACTACCTGCTGCTCAATGGCGGCACACCACCGACCACCAGCGAACTCCAGCTCGGCCTGCTCGCCCGTGCCGCAGAGGATGCCGCCAAGGTGCTGGCCGAACACGGTTACCCGCGCTGCCGCCTCAACCGCTGGGAAATGGTCCTGCTGTTCGACGGCGAGATGACCCTCGACGCCCATGCCCGCCGCCTCGCGCTACTGGCCCAGGTCGGTCGCTTCGCCCACCAGCCCGGCATGTTGGCGAAGAAGCAGAAGCTCAAGGCCGAGTTCGGTGGCGACGCCTGGCTGCACGGCGAGATCGCCCGCGTGCTGCGCACGGTTCCCTTCGCCCGCCTGACCTTCAACCGCACCAACTTCGACCTCAGCCTGCCCCTGGTCGGCATGCTCTTCATCTACCTGCTCGGCGCCGACGAAACCGACCAGCACGAGCTGTTCGCCTGGCTCAAGCACGCCACCGACGCCATGCACGACATCCCCAACTACAAGACCCGCGACCAGCTCGTGCGCAGCCTTGCCTGGGTGCTGTTCCGCTTCGCCGAAGCCGCCGACGCCAAGGTGCTGGAACAGGCCATGCTGGCCGAATACGGCGAAACCTGGTGCCGCGAATACCAGTAGTGGCGGAAAAACCACCAGCCGCCTGAACCTCCCAGGCGGCAGGCTCCACAGCCATCCATCCAAAACTTATCCACAGCTTGCCCCACAGAAATTGTGGGCAGTGTTTTGGTAGCCCGGGCTTCAGCCCAGGAAATCCAGGCCACCCTCGTGACACACGGCCCACCGTCCCAGCGGGATTGGTTTATCCTGCCCGCCCCTTTTCACCACCGGTTCCAACCGACATGGACGTTTCCCGCACGCGCATGCTCGCCCTGCGCAGCCTCGCCTTCATCATCGACAAGGCACTGATCATCAGCCTGGTCGCCCTTCTCTACGAACAGACGCGCCACGTACTGGCGATCGTGCTGCCGGTGCTCCTGTACTTCCCGCTGTGCGAGTGGCTGCTGCGTGGCTTCACCCCGGGAAAATGGATCTGCCGGATCAGGGTCATCGCGCCCAACGGCGAGCCGCCGCAACTAATGCAGGTGCTGGTCCGCAGCGCCTTCCGCCTGGTGGAAACCAACCCCTTCATCCTCGGCTCGCTGCCCGCCGCCATCGCCGTCATCTGGTCCAGCAATGCCCAGCGCCTGGGCGATATCTGGGCCTACACCTTCGTCATCCCCACCCGCGACCTGGCCGCGCTGCGCCAGCGCATGGCCGAGATGGAAGCCCCCGCCGCAACGACTGCGACGGAATGACGTGAAGGAAGTGTCATGACCTCACTACAGGGCTTCACTCCGGAAACCCGCGCCCAACTGGTCGCGCTCAAAGGCGTGGGCCCGACCGTGGTCGGCCGCCTGGAACAGATCGGCTTCCACACCCTGGAGCAACTGGCCCTCTGCGAAGCCTCCGACCTCACCCTGCAGATTTCCCGGATGATGAGCTCCACCTGCTGGCACAACAGCCCCCAGGCGCGGGCAGCCATCCAGGCCATCATCGACTTCGCCCGGCAGCCCCGCCCAGACCTGACGAAAATTCGAGCGACCACGCAAAACCACCGCCCCGCCTGCTTCGCAGCGATCCACCCAGAAGATATCCACAGGCTGTTCCACAGAAACTGTGGGCAGTGGCAGGTTCCTCAGCCCTCCTGCAACACTCGCATCGCTGCGGCGGCGAGGAAGCCCGAGCGGCTTTTCTGTTCCGGGTGAGTGCGCACGTATTCGTCGATGCGATTGAGCAGGTAACCGGGCAGCGTAATGTTGAGTTTCTCGGCCTTGCCCATGTAGCGGGCCACATCGATATCCACCAACGCCCACGTGCACCCGGCGTAGCGAGGGTCTTCTGCATGGAAGGTCAACTTGCGCGCCACAGGAATTGGCGCGCCATCCTCCGCCAGTAGCTCCAGATGCCCCTCGATAGCCTCTCGTGCCATGGCCATCGCCTCGTCCAGGTCGTCACCTGCCGAGAAGCAGCCGGGCAAGTCCGGTACTTCGACACCCCAGGCGTGCGCGTCATCGCCGGGCAGAATTGCAATCGGGTAAAGCATCGTTTGGCCTCTTCGACAGGGAGTAGGCGAGTTCACTTGAGCCCCGCCTGCTTGAGGATGCTTGCCGCCGTGGCAGCAAGCAGGTCCTTCTTCGGATGGGGGATGGTCACGAGTCCTGGCTTGCTCGGGTGTTTGAAGTGGTGATGGCTACCTCTGGTCCTTACCAGAAACCAACCATCGGCCTCGATCAGCTCAATGAGTTGTCGGCTGTTCACATCCAGTCCTTGGCAGGCTGGTGGTTATAGTAACCACCAAATAAAGAAACACAATTCTCTGCTATTGGGCACTGCCGAGCGAGTCAGCCGTCTCAGCGTCACGAGCAAACTTGCCGAGGAAATTTCCCAAACCCGCTGCAACCCCTTGTCCGCCTCCAGCCCACTCCCTAAGTTCGCCCGGTCGCAGTCAATCCGCGACCAGGTTTAGCGACCTGAAGCAAACGGCGCGATGCCGCCTACGGGGCTTGCGGGAAACGGCGTACGTTTCCAGCGGGAACCGGCTCGCATGCAGTTTTCAAGACTGCATCATCTAATGGCGGATCGCGTGGGGAGACCTTCGTGGTCTGCCGGCTCCGTTTGCCCGGTTCGCTAACCCCGCGCGATCCGCCACCCTTTGTTTAGCGACGAGGGGTGGCGGACCTACCAGCAAACGGAGTAACGCCATGCACGACGCATACACCCCCATCTTTTTCTACCGCCACAACCGCCCGTTGCGCGGCGTGATGATCGACGACCAGCCCTGGTTCTGCGCCTACGATTTCGCCCGCCTGCTGGGACTGCACCACCCCCAGGCGCTGCACCGGCGCCTGCGCCCCTACCAGATCCGAAGCGCCCGTTTCGCCTATGCCACCGGCAGCGAGGAAGAGGTCCATCTCGTCAGTGAAGGCGGCCTTTACCAGGCCATGATCCGCTTCGGCCACCCCGAGTTGCAGCACCTGGAAGAGTGGCTCGCCCGCGACGTGGTCCCCACCCTGCGCGACCAGTACACAGGCTGCCGCCACAAGCCGCGGCGCGTGATGCTGGACTGGCAATCCCGCCGGCTGGTGCTGCTGGATTGGCAAGGTGAGCTGTGGATGCAGTGGGACAAGGTGCCGCGTTACCGAGGCCTCTGAGGGCCCCCGTAGGATGGCGTAGAGCGCAGCGAAACCCATCAACCCCGGGCACGGTGCCGGTGACCGATGGGCGAAGCCTCAATCCGCCGCGGCGATCACCTTGCGCACGCGGGTATCGGCGGGGCTGACGGGGTTGCCGGCGGCGTCGCACACCTGCAGCCGCGCCAGGGGCTGGTCGGCGGTGTCGAGCAGTTCGGAATGCACTTCGTCGGGGGCGAAGCAGTGCGCCTCGCCCCACTGGCGCAGGCTGACGACCAGGGTGAACAGGTCATGGCCCCGGGGCGTGAGCGCATAGGCCTGGTAGGCACTGCCGTCGGCAGCGGGCTCAACGTGAAGGACACCCTCGGCCACCAGCTTGCGCAGGCGGTCGCTGAGGATGTTCTTGGCCACGCCGAGGCTTTTCTGCAGTTCGCCGAAACGCTGCAGGCCGTCGAACAGGTCGCGCACGATCATCAGTGACCAGCGGTCCCCGATCACGTCCAGCGCCCGGGCCACCGGGCAGTGCTCCTCGGCTTGCGGGTCTTTCATGCACCACCTCCATTTCGCGAAAGTGGTTGCAGTTTAAAACCTGCCTCGATAGCCTTCAAATGGTTTCATTTTGAAACCACAATGAGGACTTTCGGCATGCCCACTCTTTCCCCGATGCCGCCGGCACTGGTCTGGCTGCTGGCCGTGGCCTGCGGCCTGAGCGTCGCCAACGTCTATTACGCCCACCCGCTGCTGGATGCGATCGCCGCTGACCTGGGCATCGGGCGTGCAGCTGTCGGTGGGGTGATCACCCTCACCCAGGTGGGCAGCGCCCTGGCCCTGCTGTTGCTGGTGCCCCTGGGGGACCTGCTGGAGCGGCGCCGATTGATGGCGGGGCAACTACTCCTGCTGGTGGGCTCGTTGCTGCTGATCGCCTTCGCCCACCAGCCGGCCCTGGTGCTGCTGGGCATGCTCGGTCTGGGCCTGCTGGGCACCGCGATGACCCAGGGCCTGCTGGCCTTCGCCGCCAGCTTGGCCAGTGACGGGGAGCGCGGCCGGGTGGTAGGTGCCGCCCAGGGCGGCGTGGTGGTGGGCCTGTTGCTGGCCCGCAGCCTGGCGGGGCTGATGGCCGACCTGGGCGGTTGGCGCGCGGTCTACCTGCTCTCGGCCGGGTTGATGACGGCGCTGCTGCCCCTGCTCTGGTGTCGCCTGCCGGAGGCCCGGGCCCACTCGCGGATGCGCTACCCGGCGTTGCTCGGCTCGATGTTCGCCCTGCTGCGCGAGGACCGCGTGCTGCAGGTGCGCGGTGTGCTCGCGCTGCTGCTGTTCTGCGTGTTCAACCTGTTCTGGGCGGCACTGGTGATGCCCCTCAGCGAACCGCCCCTGGCGCTGAGCCACAGCGCCATCGGTGCCTTCGGCCTGGTCGGTGCGGCCGGAGCCTTGGCGGCGACACGGGCCGGCACCTGGGCCGACCGGGGCCAGGCGCAGAAGGCCAGTGGCCTGGCGTTGCTGGTGATGGCCCTGGCCTGGTTGCCGCTGGCCTTCACCGGGCAATCGCTGTGGGCGCTGCTGCTGGGCATCCTCCTGCTGGACGCCGCCGGCCAGGCCCTGCACGTGCTCAACCAGAGCCTGGTGCTGAGCAGCGGCAACCCCGCCCACAGCCGGTTGATCAGCCTCTACATGCTGTTCTACGCCGCCGGCAGCGCCCTGGGCGCCTTCGCCGCCACCCAGCTCTATGCCTGGACCGGCTGGGCCGCCGTGTGCCTGCTCGGCGCGGCCCTCAGCCTGCTGGCGCTGGCCTTCTGGTGGGTGACCCTGCCGGGCCGCGAAGGCATCCGACACCATGGCTTGGGCAGGCAAAGCGGCATCAGGTAAACTGCCGCATCTTTTAAAACCCATAACGATTAGCCTGATGCCCACGACGTTCCATGAGATCCCCCGCGAGCGCCCGCTCACGCCCCTGCTCGACCGCGCGGCGACGCCGGACGAGCTGCGCCGGCTGGGTGAAGCGGAGCTGGAAACCCTGGCCGACGAACTGCGCCAGTACCTGCTCTATACCGTTGGCCAGACCGGCGGGCACTTCGGCGCCGGGCTGGGTGTGGTCGAGCTGACCATCGCCCTGCACTACGTCTTCGATACGCCCGACGACCGACTGGTGTGGGACGTGGGCCACCAGGCCTACCCGCACAAGAT
Organism: Pseudomonas sp. PDM13; assembly: GCF_025685765.1. Lineage (NCBI taxonomy): Bacteria > Pseudomonadati > Pseudomonadota > Gammaproteobacteria > Pseudomonadales > Pseudomonadaceae > Pseudomonas > Pseudomonas sp. PDM13. The sequence continues at coordinate 114,490 of NZ_JAOTQU010000008.1, forward strand.
CCTCACCGGGCGCCGCGAGCAGATGGGCAGCCTGCGCCAGAAGGACGGCGTCGCCGCCTTCCCCCGCCGCGCCGAGAGCGAGTACGACACCTTCGGCGTCGGCCACTCCAGCACCTCCATCAGCGCTGCACTGGGCATGGCCATCGCCGCCCGCATGCAGGGCTCGGAGCGCAAGTCCATCGCCGTGATCGGCGACGGCGCGCTCACCGCCGGCATGGCCTTCGAGGCGCTGAACCATGCCTCGGACGTGCAGGCCGACATGCTGGTGATCCTCAACGACAACGACATGTCGATCTCGCGCAACGTCGGTGGCCTGTCCAACTACCTGGCCAAGATCCTCTCCAGCCGCACCTACGCGAGCATGCGCGAAGGCAGCAAGAAGGTGCTCTCGCGCCTGCCCGGCGCCTGGGAAATCGCCCGTCGCACCGAGGAATACGCCAAGGGCATGCTGGTTCCCGGCACCCTGTTCGAGGAGCTGGGCTGGAACTACATCGGCCCCATCGACGGCCACGACCTGCCGACCATGGTCGCCACCCTGCGCAACATGCGTGACCTCAAGGGCCCGCAGTTCCTCCACGTGGTGACCAAGAAGGGCAAGGGTTTCGCCCCGGCGGAAGTCGACCCCATCGGCTACCACGCCATCACCAAGCTGGAGCCGATCAACGCCCCGGCAGCGCCGAAGAAGGCGTCCGGGCCCAAGTACTCCAGCGTCTTCGGCCAGTGGCTGTGCGACATGGCGTCGCAGGACCCGCGCCTGGTGGGCATCACCCCGGCGATGAAGGAAGGCTCGGACCTGGTGGCCTTCAGCGAGCGCTTCCCCGATCGCTACTTCGATGTCGCCATCGCCGAACAGCACGCCGTGACCCTGGCGGCCGGCATGGCCTGCGACGGCGCCAAGCCGGTGGTGGCGATCTACTCCACCTTCCTCCAGCGCGGCTATGACCAGTTGATCCACGACGTCGCGGTGCAGAATCTCGACGTGCTGTTCGCCATCGACCGCGCCGGCCTGGTGGGCGAAGACGGCCCCACCCATGCGGGCAGCTTCGACCTCTCCTACCTGCGCTGCATCCCCGGCATGCTGGTGATGACCCCGAGCGACGAAAACGAACTGCGCCTGCTGCTGACCACCGGCCACCTGTTCCCCGGCCCGGCGGCGGTGCGCTACCCGCGCGGCAGCGGCCCCAACGCCAGCATCGACAAGGAGCTGGTGCCGGTGGAGATCGGCAAGGCCGTGGTTCGCCGCCAAGGCACCCGCGTGGCCATCCTCGCCTTCGGCGTGCAACTGGCCGAGGCCCTGCAGGTGGGTGAAGCACTGGACGCCACCGTGGTCGACATGCGCTTCGTCAAGCCGCTGGACGAAGCCCTGGTGCGCGAACTGGCCCGCAGCCACCAACTGCTGGTGACGGTCGAGGAAAACAGCATCATGGGGGGCGCCGGCGCCGCCGTCAGCGAGTTCCTCGCCCGTGAAAACATCTTGCTGCCCGTGCTGCACCTGGGGCTGCCGGACTACTACGTCGAGCACGCCAAACCGGCACAGATGCTCGCCGAGTGCGGCCTGGACGCCAGCGGTATCGAAACCTCGATCCGTGAACGCCTGGCCTTGCTGGATCGTTCCGCCAGCTAGACTGCCGGAACTGTAGCCGCGCCCCAGGGCGCGGCGTTTGTTTGCCCGAGATACCAGGGCCAGGGGCCAGGCGCCACAGAGCGACCAGCCCAGCCCACCACGGGGAGCCCGCGACAGGCGGTTCCGGCTCCCGGCCTCACGTGCAGGATGTCGCCGAACGACCAGAGAGTCGTCGGCGCGGTGCGGGGCGGCACGTGGAAACGGTTCTCGTCGTACGACGTGTGTTGCGGAGGGGCTGCACCGTCAAGCACAGGCGATCACCGGATCGCGCAGTCGTTCTTGTCCCGCCCTTCTCGAAAGTCATGGATCTTTTGAGGAGTCATCGATTATGCGTTCCCGTCTGGCCCTGGCCATTGCCATGGCCCCCTGCCTCGCGGCAGCCGAAGAAGTCCCCCTGAACAGCCTCGACGCGCTGAAGAGCCCCTATGTGGTGGCCACTTCGGGCAACGCGCTGGAGCCCCGTTCCCAGGCCACAGCGGCCACCACCATCTTTACCCGCAAGGACATCTCCCGGCTCAAGGCCAAGAGCGTGCCGGACCTGCTGGCCCGGGTGCCGGGGATGTCGGTCGAGCAGAGCGGCGGGCGCGGCAGCTCGTCCAACCTCTACCTGCGCGGCGCCAGCGCCACCCAGACCCTGGTGCTGATCGACGGCATGCGCATCGGTACGCTGGTGGACGGCTTGCCGCGCCTGCAGTACCTGGGCATGGAGCAGATCGAGCGAGTCGAGGTTACCCGGGGTGGGCGCTCCAGCCTGTACGGCTCGGGCGCCATGGGCGGCGTCATCCAGATATTCACTCGCCGTGGCGAGGGCGCCGGCCTGGAGCCGCGCTTCGACTTCAGCCTCGGCGACAGCGACACCAACGAGAACAGCGTGGGGTTGTCGGGCGGCAACGAAAGCACCCGCTTCGACCTCAATGCCAGCCTCGAAGAGCTGCGCATGGACCGCACCGACGACATCGACGGCGCCAACACCGACGACGACGTCTACCGCAACCGCGGCCTGAGCATGAGCCTGGAGCACCGCATCACCGAGCAGTGGCGCACCGGCCTCAACGTGCTCGACCAGCGCGGCAAGAGCGACCAGGACGGCGACTCGGTGTTCTTCCCCAGCCAGCCCACCGACGAGTTCACCCTGAGCAGCACCTCGGCCTTCCTCGAGGCGGAACTCGACCCGCGCTGGACCAGCCGCCTGCAAGCCGGCCACGCCGAGGAAAAGAGCCACCTCGATACCGTCATGAACAGCCTCACCTTCATGGAGGAATACGCCACCTACCGCGATTCCCTGGAGTGGCAGAACACCTTCCGCCTGGACGAGCACCAGCAAGTGCTGCTGGGCGCCGAGTGGTACGAGGAACGCCTGCGCGCCAATGTGCCCTTCGAGGAAACCGAGCGGCGCAACCAGGCCTGGTTCGCCCAGCACCGCTTCCGCGCCGCCCCCTTCGGCACCGAGCTGGGCTGGCGCCACGACAAGAACGAGCAGTACGGCAGTGAGGACAGCCTCAACGCCGCCCTGGACTTCGACCTGCCGCTGAACACCCAGCTGGTGCTGAGCTACGCCGAAGGCTTCCGCGTGCCCACCTTCACCGAGCTCTATGTGCCGGACATGTTCTTCCCCAGCGGCAACCCCAAACTCGAACCCGAGCACTCGAAGACCTGGGAAGCCCAGCTGCGTGGCTCGCACTACGACACCGACTGGAACTTCGGCGTCTACCGCACCGACGCCAAGGACCTGATTGCCGAAGTGATCGAGTTCGACCCCTTCTACGTCCAGACCTGGCGCAATGTCGACAAGGCCCGCATCAATGGCCTGGACCTCAGCGCCTCGCGGGACTTCATGGGCTGGACCACCCGCCTCAACCTCGGCCTGGTGGACCCGCGTGACCGCGACACCGGCCACACCCTGCCCGGCCGCTCGCGGCGCAACCTGGCCCTGGACGTGGACAAGCAGTTCGGCGACTACAGCTTCGGCTTCAGCTGGCTGGGGGTCTCCAGCCGCTACGTGGACGCCGAGAACACCGCGAAGACGCCCGGCTACGGGCGCATCGACATCCGCGCCGGCTGGGGCTTCCTCAAGGGCCTGAAGGTGGAAACGCGGGTGGAGAACATCGCCAACAAGCAGTACTCGCAGAAGTACTACGGCACCAGTTCCAGCTTCTCCTCATCACCCTTCGGTGACGGCGTTCCTTACAAGGACAACGACGTGAACATCCCTGACCCGACCATCGAGGAAGACACCGGCTTCCAGGAAGAGGGCCGCAAGGTGGTGATGACCCTCAAGTGGTCGCCGCAGTTCTAGCTACAGCGGAGCCGTGACCCATGCATCCGCCCCGATCTTGGGGCGGCTCAATGGGCGGCGGCGAGGCGTTCGCAGAGTTTGCGGGTGGCGTCGAGCATCTGGAAGCTGGGGCGCTCGAGGCCACGGTCGGGCACCGGCCATACCTGCTTGGCAGCGACCGCAGGGAGCTGCGGCCAGGCCTGCCAGGCGGCGGCCTGGGCGGGTTCGCTGACGAGGATGACCCGGGGCTGGCGCTGCAGGATCGATTCGATACTGACCTGGGGCGCCGGCAGGCGCTGGTCGGCGAAGACGTTCTCGGCCCCGCACACGCGCAGGGCGTCGCTGACGATCTGCTGCCCGCCCAGGGTGTAGAGCGGCTTGTCCCACACCTGGTAGAACACCGCCAGCGGCACCTCGCGGTGGTATTTCCCACGCAGCTCGGCGAGCCCCGCAGCGAAGCGCTGGCTCAGGGCACGGCCCTGTTCGGCGCGCCCCACGCGCTGGCCCACTTCGGCGAATACCCCGGCCAGGTCATCCAGTTGCCGGGGCTCCACCAGCAACTGCTCGATGGGGGTGCGCCTGAGCTGTTCACGCCCGGCAGCGCCCACGCTGTCGGGCCACAGCAGCACCAGGTCGGGTTTCAGCGCCAGCAGGCTCTCTATTTCCAGCTGGCCGTAGCGGCCGACACTGGGCAGTGCCGACAGAGCGGCCGGGCGCTCGCCGCCGTCGAGCACGCCCACCAGCAGGTCGGCGGCATCGAGATCGAGCATGAGTTCGGTAAGGGAAGGGGCGAGGCTGACCACGCGCAGCTGCGCCATGACGGGCAGCGCCAGGCACAGCAGCAATGCGCCCAGCAGGCTGCGCATCAGCCCAGTTGGCGCGGGATGCGGTAGAGGCTGAAGATCACCACGCTGCCCAGGGCCAGCAGCACCAGGGCCACGGCGTTGAGGCCGGAGAACACCGCCACGGCGCCGATCCAGGCCGGCAGGCCGGCACCGAGGAAGGCCACGCGGCGGGCGCGGGCCAGGGCGATCCAGGCGGCGGGTTCCTCTTCGCTGTCGAGGGCTTCCTCGGTGGCGATCAGGGCGCGCTTGTAGCCACGGAACAGCGGCAGGCTGATGAACATGGAGATCAGCGCCGCCAGGAACAGCGGCATCTCCAGGGCGGCGAACACCGGTTCGCCGGAGCCGAACAGCAGGTTGAGCACGAACAGCGGGGCCAGGGCGATGGCGAGGTAGGCCCACCATTCAAGGCCCAGCTTGCGGCGCACCTGGTTGCGGGTCATAGCTCGACTTCACCCTGGTGCAGGCTGCCGAGCATGTGGCCGAGCTTGCCAGCCTTGGTCGCCAGGTACTTCTTGTTGTGCGGGTTGAGGCCGGTCTGTAGCGGTACGCGTTCGGCGACGCGGATGCCGAAGCCTTCGAGGGCCTTCACCTTGCGCGGGTTGTTGGTCATCAGCTTGATGCCGGAGATGCCCAGGTGATCGAGCATCGGCAGGCAGATGGCGTAGTCGCGCTGATCGGCGCCGAAGCCCAGGCGCTCGTTGGCCTCGACCGTGTCGGCACCGCCGTCCTGCAGCTCATAGGCGCGGATCTTGTTCAGCAGGCCGATGCCACGGCCTTCCTGGCGCAGGTACAGCAGCACGCCACGGCCTTCCTCGGCGATGGCGCGCAGGGCGGCCTCGAGCTGGAAGCCACAGTCGCAGCGCAGGCTGAACAGGGCGTCGCCGGTCAGGCATTCGGAATGCAGGCGGCCGAGCACCGGGGCACCATCGGCGAATTCGCCCATGGTCAGGGCGACGTGCTCCTTGCCGCTGGCCTGGTCGAGGAAGCCATGCATGGTGAAGAGGCCGAAGGGCGTGGGCAGTTGGGAGGCGGCGACGAAGACGACGGACACCACGGATCTCCTGGGATTTCGAAAGGCCGGCATTGTATCAGCAGCATTAACCGGCCGGTCAGACTGAATAGTTGGGGATAAGGATCGAAACGCTTGGACGATCGAGCCTCAGATTTTCGACTCCAGCAGCAACACGCCCTGGTCCTCGCGCCAGCGCACGCGGTTGAGGAAGCTCATGCCCAGCAGCACGTCGACCGGGGCATCGCCCTCGACCACCGCGCCTTCGACGCCGAGCACTTCCAGCGGGCCGACCTTGACCCGATCGAAGACCACCCGCCAGGCACGCACGGTGCCGGAGGCGGTGCTGGCGGTCATCGGCTTGCCGGTCACCCGGTAGTCGATGCCGAGGATGCGCGCCTGGTTCTCGCTCATGGCGACGGTGGAGGCACCGGTGTCGACCATGAACTGCACCGGGTGGCCCTCGATAGCGCCGGCCACCATGAAGTGGCCGTTGTTGCCACGGGCGATGCTCATCTGGGTCTTCTGCGGGGCGCTGGCGCCGGCCTGGTTGTATTCGCGGGAGAGTTCGTAGGTGCGCTCGATACCGCCTATGCGCAGCACCGCGCCACGGCTGCTGGCACTGACCACCTCGACGCCGCCGGGGCCGGTCTGGCCGACCTTCACCAGCTTGCGCTGGCCGTCGACGCTGAGCACCGCGGCATTGGGGAACAGGCCGACCACCTGCACCTGGGGTTCGGCATGGAGGGCACCACAGCAGGCCAGCAGCAGGCTGGCGCAGAACAGTTCAAGGCGACGCATGGTGGCTCTCCGGTTCCGGGTCGAAGGGATAGGGCTGCTTCCAGTGGGCGAAGACCGGGCGCAGCTCGCCATTTTCCACCAGGCGCGCCATGCGTTCGTCGAACAGCTCCGCGAATTCGCGTCCGCGTGCCGTGTCACCGAAGGCGACATAGAGCTTGAGCTGGGTCAGGTAGGTGATGCGGTATTTTTCCGGGCTGGGGCTCTGCCGCAGGACGTCGTCGACCTCGGTGCGGGCGTCGATGTAGTAGTCGGCATGGTCGAGGTCGAGCATCGAGAGGATGCCGCCGCGCCGCTCGATCTCCTGGAAATGCGCCAGGTTCGGCAGGTAGCGCTCGTAGCCATAGCCGCGCATCCACACCAGGCGGTATTCACCGACATTGGCCAGGGTCGGCACCGGTGCACCCGTCAGGGCCAGGGCGCTGATGCGGTCGGCGTCGTAGTTCCAGTGGGGGTAGATGGCCCAGGGCACTTCGTCACGGTAGGAACCGACCCAGGCGTCGGCCTCGCCGCGCTTCACCAGGCCGATGGAGCGGGTGTAGGGCACCGAGCGCGTGCGCAGGTGCACGCCGACCGGTTCGAAGACCTTGCGCAGGATGTCCCAGCCGAGGCCGCTGCCGTCGGCGGCGGTGTGCTCGGCCCAGGTTTCGGCGGCGATCACGACTTCCGTCGCGCTCGCGCCGGGCGTGTCGCCCGGGGAGGCGTCCGTTGCCAGCGCCCAGGGCGCCAGCACCGTTGCCAGTAGTCCGACCAACCAGCCGCGCATCATCACTCCCCTTCCGCTCCCTGCCGAGTCCAGGTCTGGCGGGCTAGCCCACGCCCCAGACGATCAGTTGCATCGCCAGCCAGGCGAAGACGCCGGCTAACACATCGTCGAGCATGATGCCGACGCCGCCGTGGACGTGCCGGTCGATCCAGCGGATCGGCCAGGGCTTGAGGATGTCCATGAACCGGAATACCAGGAAGCCTAGCAGCAGCCACTGCCAACCTTCGGGCACCAGCCAGAGGGTGATCCACATGCCGACCATTTCGTCCCAGACGATGCCTTCGTGGTCATGCACGCGCAGGTCGTCGGCGACCTTGCCGCACAGCCAGAAGCCGAACAGCATGGTCAGCCCGAGCATCAGCCAGTAGCCCCAGTCGGGCAGCATCTGCCAGAGCGGGATGAACGGCAGCGCCACCAGCGAACCCCAGGTGCCGGGGGCCTTGGGCAGGGTCCCGGAGCCGAAGCCGAAGGCGAGGAAATGCCAGGGGTTGCGCCAGACCGAGGGCGGGGCCGGTGGCACCGGCTCTTGCTGCGGATGATCAGTCACCTTGACTCCCGAAATGTTGAAAGCCCCGTGCCGGCGGCTGGATATCTCCGCCATCGGCGTCGAGCAGGTGCACGCCCTGGCCCGCCTCGACGCGGCCGATCACGGCCACCTCGGGCCAGGCGGCCTGCAGGGCGGCCAGGTGCTGCGGCGGCAGGGTGAAGGCCAGGCGGTAGTCGTCGCCGCCGGCCAGTGCATGGTTCAGGGCCGGCTCGCGCGGGTAGAGCGCGCGCAGGCCGGCAGACAGCGGCAGGCGCTCGCGCTCCACCATCAGTGCGACAGCGGAGGCGGCGGCGATGTGCCCGCAATCGGCGAGCAGGCCATCGGAAATATCCAGCGCCGCGCTGGCCTTGCCGCGCAGGGCGATGCCGAGGCCGAGCTGGGGCGGCGGCGACCAGTAGTGGGCGAGCAGCGCGCGGGCTTCATGGCTGTCGTCATCCCGCTCGCCGAGCACCAAGGGCAAGGCGCCGGCACCGTCACCCAGGCTGCCGCCGACGCAGAGCAGGTCGCCCGGGCGGGCACCGGCGCGGGTCAGGGCCTGGCCGGCAGGCACGCGGCCGAACACGGTGACGGTCATGCTCAGCGGGCCACGGGTGGTGTCGCCGCCGATCAGGGCGATGGCGCAGTCGCGGGCCATGGCGTCGAGGCCACGGGCGAGCCCCTGCAGCCAATCCGCATCGGCGGCCGGCAGGGTCAGGGCGAGGGTGAAGCCGACGGGCGTGGCGCCCATGGCGGCCAGGTCGCTGACGGAAACCGCCAGGGCACGCTGGCCGAGCAGGAAGGGGTCGCAGTCCAGGGGGAAATGCACCCCGGCGACCAGGGTATCGGTGGAGACCGCCAGCTGTTCACCGGCGGGGAGTTGCAGCAGGGCGCAGTCGTCGCCGATACCCAGCGCGATGCCCTCGCCAGCCGCTGCACAGGCAGCGGCGACGAAGTAACGGCGGATCAGCTCGAACTCACCCATTCCTCGGTCAGCGCTTGGCGCCACGGACCTCGGCGGCACGCAGCAGCGGTGCCAGCTTGTCCAGCACGCCGTTGACGAACTTGTGCCCGTCGGTAGCGCCGAAGACCTTGGCCAGCTCGATGCCTTCGTTGATCACCACACGGTAGGGCACATCAACGCGGTTGCGCAGCTCGTAGGTGGAGAGACGCAGCACCGCGAGCTCGACCGGGTCGACTTCCGCCAGGGGCCGATCCAGGCAAGGCGTGAAGGCCTCGTCGATCTCGGTCACCTGGCGCGGTACGCCGTGGAGGATCTCGTGGAAGTAGGCACCGTCGACCGCCGAGAAATCGTTGTCGACGCGGAACTGCGCCTCGATTTCATTGAGCGTCTGGCGGGCGATATGCCACTGGTACAGGGCCTGGACGGCCAGGCTGCGAGCCTGGCGGCGCGCAGCGGTCTTGCCCTTGGCTACGGGCTTGTTGGCTTCGTCCGGGTTGTCGATGTCGCTGTTGAAACTCACTTGGCCTCCAAGGCCGCCAGCAGGCTGACCATTTCGAGGGCGGACAGGGCAGCTTCGGCGCCCTTGTTGCCGGCCTTGGTGCCGGAGCGTTCGATGGCCTGCTCGATGGAGTCGACCGTCAGCACGCCGAAGGCAACCGGTACGCCGAACTCCATGGACACCTGGGCCAGGCCCTTGGTGCACTCACCGGCGACGTATTCGAAGTGCGGGGTGCCGCCACGGATCACGGCGCCGAGGGCGATGATCGCTGCGTACTCGCCGCGCTGGGCGACTTTCTGCGCCACCAGCGGGATTTCGAAAGCACCCGGGGCACGGATGATGGTGATGTCGCTTTCATTCACGCCGTGGCGTACCAGGGCGTCTACGGCGCCGCTCACCAGGCTTTCTACGACGAAGCTGTTGAAGCGGCCGACCACCAGGGCGAAGCGGCCTTTGGGGGCGATGAAGGTACCTTCGATGGTCTTCAGGGTCATGGCGGGTTCTCGTTCATTAAAGAGCGAGGGCGCGTTCACGGCATGTGGCGCGCCCTACGGGTCATTCAGCGGGCAGGTATTCTACAACTTCCAGGTCGAAACCGGATATCGCATTGAACTTCATCGGCGAACTCATGAGGCGCATCTTGCGCACACCGAGATCGCGAAGAATCTGCGAGCCGGCCCCGACGGTGCTGTAGGTGGCGGGGTTGGTGACCTTGGCATCGCTGCCCAGCTGGCGCTCCAGGTGCGCCAGCAGTTGCGGGCCGGTCAGCGGGTTGCCCAGCAGCAGCACGACGCCGCTGCCGGCCTTGGCCACTTCCTTCATCGCCGCGCGCAGGCTCCAGCGACCTTCCTGGTTGACCATGAACAGGTCGCGCAGGGGGTCCATGTTGTGCACGCGCACCAGGGTCGCCTCTTCCGGGCTGATGGTGCCCAGGGTCAGCGCCATGTGCACGTCGCCCTCGACGGCGTCGCGGTAGGTGACCAGGTTGAACTGGCCCAGCTCGCTGTCCAGCGGCTGTTCGGCGATGCGCTCGACGGTACGCTCGTGGATCAGGCGGTAGTGGATGAGGTCGGCAATGGTGCCGATCTTGATCCCGTGCTCGGCGGCGAAGGCCTCCAGCTCGGGGCGACGGGACATGGTGCCGTCGTCGTTCATCACTTCGCAGATCACCCCGGACGGCTCGAAGCCGGCCATGCGCGCCAGGTCGCAGGCCGCTTCGGTGTGGCCAGCGCGGGCCAGCACGCCGCCGGGCTGGGCCATCAGCGGGAAGATGTGGCCGGGGCTGACGATGTCGTCGGCCTTGGCGCCCTTGGCGGCTGCAGCCTGCACGGTGCGCGCACGGTCGGCGGCGGAGATGCCGGTGGTGACGCCTTCGGCGGCCTCGATGGAAACGGTGAACTTGGTGCCGAAACCGGAGCCGTTGCGCGGGGCCATCAGCGGCAGCTTGAGGGTCTCGCAGCGCTCGCGGGTCATGGGCATGCAGATCAGGCCACGGGCGAAGCGCGCCATGAAGTTGATGTGCTCGGCCTGCACGCACTCGGAGGCCATGATCAGGTCGCCTTCGTTCTCGCGGTCTTCGTCATCCATGAGGATGACCATCTTGCCCTGGCGGATGTCTTCGATCAGTTCGTCAACGCTATTGAGAGCCATGGGCCCTCCTTTTGAATTCAGTGTTTGAGGTAGCCGTGTTCGGCGAGGAAGCTTTCGGTCAGGCCGGAGGCAGCGGGCTCGGCGGCCTTGTCGCCCAGCAGCAGGCGCTCCAGGTAACGCGCCAGCAGGTCGACCTCGAGGTTGACCTGCCTGCCCGGCCGGTAGTCGGCCATGATGGTTTCATCCAGGGTGTGCGGGACGATGGTCAGCTCGAATTCGGCGCCATTGACCGCGTTCACCGTCAGGCTCGTGCCGTCGACGGTGATCGACCCCTTCAGGGCTATGTACTTCGCCAGTTCACGCGGTGCGCGGATCCTGAATTGCACGGCACGGGCATTGTCTTCCCGCGCCACTATCTCGCCCACGCCATCGACATGACCGCTGACCAGGTGCCCGCCGAGGCGGCTGGTGGGGGTCAGGGCCTTTTCCAGGTTGACCTTGCTGCCGGTCTTCAGGTCGATGAAGGCGGTACGGGCCAGGGTTTCGCGGCTGACGTCGGCCCAGAAGCCGTCGCCGGGCAGTTCCACCGCGGTGAGGCAGACGCCATTGACGGCGATGCTGTCGCCGAGCTTCACGTCGCCCAGGTCGAGCTTGCCGGTGGCCACGTAGACGCGCACGTCACCGCCCTTGGGGGTGATCGCACGGATGCTGCCGATCGCTTCGATTATGCCGGTGAACATGGAACCTCCACTGCAACAGGATGGCCGGGGCGCAAGGCCCGGGAGCGCATTATAGGCACCCGGGATGCGCTCGCGGTCATCCACGCAGACGATGCTGCGAGAGCCGGGAGAAAGGTATGGGACATCGTTGAACTCCTGTTTATGAAAAAACAGGGCACGTTGGATCGAAAGGGACTTCGCAGGCGCGCAGAAACACGCCCAGGCAGGCAATCCCGTTCTCTCTTCATCCGGACTATGACCGTCGGCCCCGGAATCACACCGGGTCTGCTGACCTTGCGACTAAGCAAGCGCTCGCGGGCTATGCGCAATGCGCAATTACCGCCGGTGGGGACTTTCACCCCGCCCTGAGAACGATTCGGCTACTTGCGTAGCCGAGGCGGTTTTTTAACACAAGGAGGGGAAAGGGGAAAGCTGCAAGCTGCAAGCTGCAAGCTGCAAGTGTGCCGGCTTCTAGCTTCTAGCTTCTAGCTTCTAGCTTCTAGCTTGAGGCTTGAAGCTTGAAGCTTGAAGCTTGAAGCTTGAGGCTTGCCGCTGCCTTCACAAAGGCACCGCAATAATCCGCCAGTCATCACCGACCGAACGCATCTCGACGATCTTCAGCTGCGGCGCCTCGGCCATCCGTGCCAGGGGCCAGTCCAGCAGCGGGCGGGCGCTGGAGCCGAGGATGCGCCCGGCCATGAAGATCTGGTACTCGTCCACCAGCCCGGCGCGGGCGAAGGCGCCGGCCAGGCGGGGGCCGGCTTCCACCAGCACTTCATTGGCGCCGCGCGAGGCCAGCTCGGCCAGCAGGCGCTTGAGGTCGACGTGGCCGTTGCTGCCCGGCACCGCCAGCAGCTCGTGGCCATCGTCCTGGAAGCGGTCGCGCGCGGCAGCGGCGGCGCAGGTGGCCACCAGCGCCGGCCCGGCCTGGAAGAAGGGGGCGGACAGCGGCACGCGCAGGCGGCCATCCACCAGCACGCGCACCGGCGGGCGATCCAGCGCCAGGGCGGTGAGCTCGGCATTCAGGCCCAGTTCGTCCGGGCGCACGGTGAGGCGCGCGTCATCGGCGAGCACGGTGTCGGCCCCGGTCAGTACCACGCTGGCGCGGGCACGCAGGCGCTGCACGGCGGCGCGGGCATCGGGCCCGGTGATCCACTGGCTTTCGCCACTGGCCATGGCGGTGCGGCCGTCCAGGCTCATCGCCAGCTTGACGCGAACGAAAGGCAGGCCCTGCTCCATGCGCTTGATGAAGCCGGCATTCAGCGCACGCGCCTCGGCTTCCAGCACACCGCTCTGCACGGCAATGCCGGCCTGCATCAGGCGCAGCAGGCCACGGCCGGAAACTTCGGGGTTGGGGTCCTGCATCGCCGCCACCACACGCGCCACGCCGGCATTGACCAGGGCATCGGCGCAGGGCGGCGTGCGGCCATGGTGGCTGCAGGGTTCGAGGGTGACGTAGGCGGTGGCGCCACGGGCCTTGTCGCCGGCCTGGCGCAGGGCGTGGACCTCGGCATGGGGCTCGCCGGCACGGGCATGCCAGCCTTCGCCGACGATGCGCCCGTCCTGGACGATCACACAGCCGACGCGGGGGTTCGGATGGGTGGAATACAGGCCCTTGCGGGCCAGCTCGAGTGCGCGGGCCATGAAGGCCTGATCGTTCTGGGTCATGCCTTAGTCTTTCGAGGGCTCACGGGCCAGGCGCTCGATTTCCTCGCGGAACTCGTTGAGGTCCTGGAATCGGCGGTAGACCGAAGCGAAACGGATATAGGCGACTTCGTCGAGCTTCTGCAGCTCCAGCATCACCAGTTCGCCGAGTACGCGGGACTTCACCTCGCGCTCGCCGGTGGCGCGCAGCTTGTGCTTGATATGGGCGATGGCCTCTTCGAGGCGCTCGATGCTCACCGGGCGCTTCTCCAGCGCGCGCTGCATGCCGGCGCGGAGCTTTTCCTCGTCGAAGGGCTGGCGGCTGCCGTCCTGCTTGATCAGCCGGGGCATGACCAGTTCGGCGGTCTCGAAGGTGGTGAAGCGTTCCTCGCACGCCAGGCATTCGCGGCGACGGCGGACCTGATCGCCTTCGGCGACCAGTCGCGAATCGATCACCTTGGTGTCATGGGCGCCACAGAAGGGACAGTGCATGGTGGGCGACAACTGCGGAAAAAGAAGGCCACATGGTAGCGCATCTCCCCCGCAAGACAAGCCGCGGGCTTTGCGTTATAAGGCCGCCCAGAGCCCTCCGCAACAAAGGCCAGGAGTCATCGATGCGTGCCCTTTCCGTTCTTTCCCTCGCCGCCCTGCTGGCCGCCTGCTCCAGCGAGCCGCCCGTCGCGCCCACGCCTGCCCCCAAGCCGGCCGCGCCCCGCGTGCAGGCCGAAGAACCCACGCCTGCCCACCTGCGCGAGCTCAGGGGCCAATTGCTCGGCGCCCCGGCCGGCAGCGAAGTGGAAATGGCCCTGCTGGTGATCGACGACCGTGACCGCCCGCAACAGCTGCTGGCCAGCCTGCGCCTCTCGGGCACCGGCCAGGCCCTGCCCTTCAAGCTGACCTTCAACCCCGAGGTGTTCCCCCAGGGCCGGCGCGTCGAGCTGCGCGCCCGGGTCAGCCAGTCCGGCCAGCTGGTGCAGCGCCTGGCACCGCGGCGCATCCTCCAGGCCGAGAGCCAGGCCCTCGGCCAGCTGCAGCTGGAACGCGCACCATGACGCCCCCCGAAGGCCTGCAGCGCGCCCTCGGCGACCTGCTCGGCGACGCCCGCCTCAGCGCCGAGACGCTGCCGGGCACCGACCTGCGCCTGTGGCTGATCGACGGCACCAACATGGACCGTGCCTTCAACCCCGAGGAAACCCGGCGCATCCTCGAAGAGCCGCCCTACTGGTGCTTCTGCTGGGCCAGCGGCCTGGCCCTGGCGCGCTGGTTCGCCGAGCGCCCCGACTGGGTGGCCGGCAAGCGCGTGCTGGACTTCGGCGCGGGCTCCGGCGTCGCCGCCATCGCCGCGGCCAAGGCCGGTGCGGCGGAAGTGGTGGCCTGCGACCTCGACCCACTGGCACTGGAATCCTGCCGCGCCAACGCCGCACTCAATGGCGTGGAGCTGGGCTACTCCGAAAACTTCTTCGCCGAAGAGGACCGCTTCGACCTGATCGTGGTCGCCGACGTGCTCTACGACCGCGCCAACCTGCCCCTGCTCGACCATTTCCTAAGCCGTGGCCGCGAAGCCCTGGTGGCCGACTCCCGCGTCCGCGACTTCGCCCACCCGCACTACAACCGCCTGGCCATGCTCGAAGCCTGCACCTGGCCGGACCTGGCCGAGCCCGAGGAATTCCGCCACGTGAGCCTGTATCACGCAGTGAGATAACGACGAGCCCCGGTAGGCGGCTGCAGGCGGCAGCCGTATCATTCGCCCATCCCTTGCGCACTCGAGAACCCCGATGAGCGACACGCCCTATATCTTCGATACCACCGCCGCCGACTTCGACCAGGCGGTGATCCAGAACTCCTTCCACAAGCCGGTCCTGGTGGACTTCTGGGCCGAGTGGTGCGCGCCGTGCAAGGCGCTGATGCCGCTGCTGGCGCAGATCGCCGAGTCGTACCGGGGCGAGCTGCTGCTGGCCAAGGTCAACTGCGACATCGAGCAGGACATCGTCATGCGCTTCGGCATCCGCAGCCTGCCCACGGTGGTGCTGTTCAAGGACGGCCAGCCGGTGGACGGTTTCGCTGGCGCGCAGCCGGAATCGCAGATCCGCGCCATGCTCGAACCCCATGTGCAGCAACCCGCACCGGCCGCTGCCGACCCGCTGGAAACCGCCCAGGCGCTGTTCACCGAAGGCCGTATCGGCGACGCCGAGGCCCTGCTCAAGCAGGTGCTGACCGAAGACAACAGCAACGCCGCCGCGCTGATCCTCTATGCGCGCTGCCTGGCCGAGCGCGGTGAGCTGGGCGAAGCCCAGGCGGTACTGGATGCGGTGAAGAGCGACGAGCACAAGCAGGCCCTGGCCGGTGCCCGCGCGCAGCTGACCTTCCTGCGCCAGGCCGCCGACCTGCCGGAAGCCGCCGACCTAAAATCGCGCCTGGCACAGAACGCCGAGGACGACGAGGCCAGCTACCAGCTGAGCATCCAGCAACTGGCCCGCCAGCAGTACGAGCCGGCACTGGACGGCCTGCTCAAGCTGTTCGTGCGCAACCGCAGCTACGCCGAAGGCATCGCCCACAAGACCCTGCTGCAGGTGTTCGACCTGCTGGGCAACGACCACCCGCTGGTCACCACCTACCGCCGCAAGCTGTACCAGGCGATCTACTGATCGTTCGACCGACGTAGGTTGGGCTGAGGTACGAAGCCCAACGCAGCGGAGCCCACATCCATCACGTTGGGCCTCGCTGCGCTCGGCGCCAACCTACGGCGCTTACCCCTTCCAGATATAGATGGGCGCGTCGCCGCCCATCTCCAGCTGCACCTGCTCGCTGTGGCGCAGCCGCACCAGCAGGCGCTTGCCGGCAGCGGCGCCACCGGCCAGGGCTTCCAGCTCCACCAGCAGGCGCGGCCCCTCGATGCGCCCGGCGCCCTGCAACAGGCCCAGCGCAGCATCCCACAGGGCATCGTTGCGCTTCGGCGCGGCAGGCGTGGCCACAGGGGCAGGAGCCGACGGCGCCTCGACGCTGACCTGCAATTGCCCGCCCAGGCGCTGCCAGTCCTCCTCGTCCATCTCCACAGTCAGGTCGACCGGCCAATCGCCGATCCGTCCACGAATTCGCAGCATGTCCAGTTCCCCGGGTTTGAATCGGGCAATGCTCCCACGCCCCTCCACGAGGCGCCAAGCAGCACTGGCATGGCCAACGCAAAGTTGTTATAACGTAACACCTCATTTCAGCCCCACCCCGGAGTGCCCCATGCGCCGCCTGCTGCTCGCCCTGCCCTTCGCCCTGCTGCCCCTGGCCGCCGCCCAGGCCCATGACCACGAACACGAGGAACACGGCAGCCTCGGCGCCCACGAACACGGCGTGGCGCGGATGAACGTCGCCTTGGACGGCAACAGCCTGGAGCTGGAGCTGGAAAGCCCTGCCATGAACCTGGTGGGCTTCGAACACGCCGCCAACAGCGACGCCGACAAGGCCAAGGTCGCCGCCGCCCGCGCCCAGCTGGAAAAGCCCCTGGACCTGTTCGCCATCCCCCTGGTCGCCACCTGCAAGGTCGCTGGCCAGGAGCTGGAAAGCCCGCTGTTCGGCAACGCGCCGGAACACGAGCATGAACACGAAGACGCCGACCATGATGAAGCGGAAGGCCACGAGCACCACCACGAGCACAGCGAGATCCACGCCCACTACCAGCTGGAATGCGCCAAGCCCGAGAATCTCAAGACCCTGGACCTCAAGGAGCTGTTCGAGCGCTTCCCTGCCACCCAGAAAATTCAGGTACAACTGATCGGCCCGCAGGGCCAGCAAGGCGCCGAGCTGACCCCTGCCAACCCTTCCCTGAGCTTCTGAACCCGATGAACCGGCCGGGGCAACCCGGTCGGCACCCCATGAGCCAGACACTGATCGAAATCACCGACCTGGGCTTCGCCTGGCCGGGCCACGCCGAATTGCTCGACATCCCCGCCTTCGCCCTGCAAAGCGGGGAGACCCTCTTCCTCAAAGGCCCCAGCGGCAGCGGCAAGACCACCCTGCTGGGCCTGCTCGGCGGCGTGCAGACGCCCGGCCGTGGCAGCGTCAACCTGCTGGGCCGCGACCTGGGCAAGATGGCCTCCGGCGCCCGCGACCGCTTCCGCGTCGACCACACCGGCTACATCTTCCAGCAGTTCAACCTGCTGCCCTTCCTGTCCGTGCGCGAGAACGTCGAGCTGCCCTGCCACTTCTCGCGCCTGCGGGCCCAGCGCGCCCAGCAGCGCCACGGCAGCGTGGCCCAGGCCGCCGCCACCCTGCTCGGCCACCTGGGCCTGGCCGCCAGCCTGCTGGAACGCCGCGCCGATGCCCTGTCCATCGGCCAGCAGCAGCGCGTCGCCGCCGCCCGCGCATTGATCGGCCAGCCGGAACTGGTGATCGCCGACGAACCCACCTCGGCCCTGGATGCCGACGCCCGGGAAAGCTTCCTCCAGCTGCTCTTCGGCGAATGCCGCGAGGCCGGGGCCAGCCTGCTGTTCGTCAGCCACGACCAGAGCCTGGCACCGCTCTTCGATCGCAGCCTGTCGCTGCTGGAACTGAACCGCGCCGCGCGCCCGCAGGAGGCCTGAGATGTATCTGTTCCGCCTGGCCCTGGCGAGCCTCGCCAACCGCCGCTTCACCGCCCTGCTCACGGTCTTCGCCATCGCCCTTTCCGTCTGCCTGCTGCTGGCGGTCGAGCGGGTGCGCACCGAAGCCCGCGCCAGCTTCGCCAGCACCATCAGCGGCACCGACCTGATCGTCGGCGCCCGCTCCGGTTCGGTGAACCTGCTGCTGTATTCGGTGTTCCGCATCGGCAACGCCACCAACAACATCCGCTGGGACAGCTTCGAAACCCTCGCCAACAACCCCAAGGTGAAATGGGCCATCCCCATCTCCCTGGGTGACTCCCACAAGGGCTACCGAGTGATGGGCACCAGCGAGGCCTATTTCGAGCACTACCGCTACGGCCGCGCCCAGCCGCTGAAGCTGGCCGAAGGCAAACCCTTCGCCGACATGTTCGACGTGGTGCTCGGCGCAGAAGTGGCCGAGGCACTGAAATACAAGCTGGGCGACAAGGTGGTGCTGTCCCACGGCGTCGCCACCGTCAGCCTGGTGCAACACGACGACAAGCCCTTTACCGTGGTCGGCGTCCTCGAGCGCACCGGCACGCCGGTGGACCGCACCCTGCACATCTCCCTGGCGGGAATGGAGGCGCTCCACGTCGACTGGCAGAACGGCGTGCCCGCGCGCGGTGCCGGCAAGGTCAGCGCCGAGCAGGCCCGCGCCCTGGACCTGCAACCCAAGGCCATCACCGCCTTCCTGCTCGGCCTCAACAGCAAGATCGCCACCTTCGCCGTGCAACGGGAGATCAACGAATTCCGTGGCGAGCCGCTGCTGGCGATCCTCCCCGGCGTCGCCCTGCAGGAACTCTGGAGCCTGATGGGCACGGCCGAGAAGGCACTCTTCGTGGTCTCGCTGTTCGTGGTGCTCACCGGGCTGATCGGCATGCTCACCGCCATCCTCACCAGCCTCAACGAGCGCCGCCGCGAGATGGCCATCCTGCGTTCGGTGGGCGCGCGGCCCTGGCATATCGCCAGCCTGCTGGTGCTGGAAGCCTTCGCCCTGGCCCTGGCCGGTGCGGTGCTCGGCCTGGTGCTGCTGTACCTCGGCATCGCCCTCGCCCAGGGCTACGTGCAGGCCAACTACGGCCTCTACCTGCCGCTGGCATTGCCGAGCCGCTATGAGTGGACGCTGCTGGGCGGTATCCTGGCCGCCGCCCTGCTGATGGGCGCCGTGCCGGCTTGGCGCGCCTATCGGCAATCCCTGGCCGACGGCCTGTCCATTCGCCTGTGAGCCCATGATGAAACGCGCCCTGCTGGCCCTTCCGGCCCTGATCCTGCTGACCGCCACCGGCCTCTGGGCCGGTGAGGTCCGCGAACTGACCTGGTCCGAGCTGATCCCCGCCGACGCTCCGCCGCCACCGCCCCCCGCGCCCATCCACGACCTCTCGCAACTGGCCGATTCCCTGGCCGCCGAGGCGGGCCCGGCCGCCATGCAGCAGTCGCCGGCCGCTCCGGTGGTGCCGACGCTGGATGGCGTGGAAGTGAAGCTGCCGGGCTATATCGTGCCGCTGGACGTGACCGAAGAAGGCCGCGTGACCGACTTCCTGCTGGTCCCCTACTTCGGTGCCTGCATCCATGTGCCGCCACCGCCGTCGAACCAGATCGTCCACGTCACCAGCGAGCTCGGCGTGCTGATGGACGCGCTCTACCAGCCGTTCTGGATCGAAGGGCCGTTGCAGGTGAAGTCCAGCACCAGCGAACTGGCCGAGGCCGGCTACCAGATGGAAGCCAGCAAGATCTACCCGTACGAGATCCCCGAGAGCTGATAAGCAAGCCTGCTAACGAACTCACCACGGCATTGAGCTAGATCAAGGTGCCGTGGTTCGTGCTCCCCGAAACTGAGCCCAGCCAACACAAGCTCATGACCTCGGAGCCAATAAATGAAAACGCCGTTCCTAGCCGCCTCCCTTCTCGCCCTCGCTGTGGCCGCCCCTCTGGCCCAGGCTCACCAGGCGGGTGACATCCTCGTTCGTGCCGGTGCCATCACCGTCAACCCGAAAGCCGACAGCTCCAGCGTCAAGGTAGACCGCGGCCCCCTGGCCGGCGCCGACCTGGGCGGCAAGGCGACCATGGACAGCGACACCCAGCTGGGCCTGAACTTCGCCTACATGCTGACCGACCACTTCGGTCTGGAACTGCTGGCTGCCACCCCCTTCGAGCACGAAGTGAAGCTCAAGGGCACCGCCCTCGACGCCGCCAACGGCAGCCTGGGTTCGCTGAAGCACCTGCCGCCGACCCTGAGCGTCGTGTACTACCCGCTGGAATCCCAGTCGGCCTTCCAGCCCTACGTGGGCGCCGGCATCAACTACACCTGGATCTATGACGAGCACGTGGGCAGCGGCGCAACCGCAGCCGGCTTCGACAACTTCCGCGTGAAGAACTCCTGGGGCCTGGCCTGGCAGGTCGGCGCCGACTACATGCTGACCGACAGCATCATGGTCAACGCCCAGGTGCGCTACATCGACATCGACACCCGCGCCTACGTCGACAACACCGCCCTGGGCGTACGCGCCAAGGTGGACGTGGATGTCGACCCGTGGGTCTACATGGTCGGCCTGGGCTACAAGTTCTAAGCCCGACCGCAATGAACAAAGGCGCCTTCGGGCGCCTTTTTCGTTGGTGTCGCAGCTCGCTGAAGCGGAATGAAAAAAGGCGCCTCGCGGGCGCCTTTTCCATTCGGCTCAGCGGCCCAGCAAGTGGGCCAGGCCGACCGCCAGGGGCGTTGGCTCGGGGAAGGCGAAGCGCTCCAGCAGGCGGCCGTTGTTCGCCAGGGAATGGCGGATATCGCCGGAGCGCGCTTCGGCGTAGCTGATGGCCGGCAGTTCGCCCACCACACTGCCGATGGCGGCGAGCAGGTCCTTGAGGCTGGTGGAGCGCTGCAGGCCGACGTTCACCGGGCCGGCTTCGACGCTGGGGTTTTCCAGGGCCTGCACCAGCACCTGCACCAGGTCGCCGACATAGACGAAGTCACGGGTCTGCTCGCCGTCACCGAAGAGGGTGATCGGCGTGCCGGCCAGGGCGCGCTCGGTGAAGATGCTGATCACCCCGGAATAGGGTGAGGACGGGTCCTGGCGCGGGCCGAAGATGTTGAAGAAGCGGAACACCGCCGGCTCCAGGCCGTGCTGGCGACGGTAGAAATCCAGGTATTGCTCGCTGGCCAGCTTGTCCACCGCGTAGGGGGTCAGCGGCGCGGTGGGGGTGTTTTCGTCGATGGCCTGGCCTTCGCCGTTCTGGCCGTAGACCGAGGCGCTGGAGGCGAACACCACGCGCTTCACGCCGTGCTCGCGCATGGCTTCGCACACGTTGAGGGTGCCGATGAAGTTGGCCTGGTGGGTGGCCACCGGGTCGTCCACCGAAGCCGGCACCGATGCCACCGCGGCCAGGTGCGCCACCGCCTTGCAGCCGGCCATGGCACGGCTTACCAGCGCAGCGTCGGCGACGTTGCCTTCGATGAGTTCGACGCGGGAATCGTGCAACGGCAGGTTGTCGCGCTTGCCGGTGGACAGGTCGTCGAGGATGCGCACGGAATGCCCGCGCGCCAGCAGCGCGTCCACCAGGTTGGAGCCGATGAAGCCGGCGCCGCCGGTAACGAGGATGGGGGAATCAGCCATGGCGGTAGTAACGATCCAGGAGAGCGGGCAACGCCGCGCGCCAGGCGCGGGGCTTGATGCCGAATGTATGGAGGATTTTCTTGCAGGCCAGCACCGCATGCTGCGGTTCGTCCGCCGCATCGGGACGGGCGGCGTGGGCCTGGGGGGTGATTTCCTGCACCTTCAGCGTGTGCAGGTTGCGGGCTTCGGCCAGCACCGCCTGGCCAAGCGCCAGGGTGGTGGTCGCCTCGTGGCCACCATAGTGGTAGGTGCCCCAGAGCGGCGCCGCGCAGTCCAGCTGCTTGAGCACCGCGAGCATCACTCGCGCGGCATCGTCCACCGGCGTGGGGTTGCCACGGCGGTCGTCGGCCAGCATCAGCTCGTCGTCCCGCTCGGCACGGGCGAGGAAGCGCCCGAGGATGCCTTCGTTGCTGTCATCCAGCAGCCAGCCGAAACGCAGCAGCACGTGCTTGGGGCACACCGCGCGCACGCTCTGCTCGATGCGCCACAGGGACTGCCCGCGCAGGCTGAGGGGGATGGTCTCGTCCTTCTCGTTGTAGGCGGTGGCCCGGGCGCCGTCGAAGACGCGGTAGCTGGAAGGCTGCAGCAGGACGATGCCGTGGTGCTGGCAGAGCTCGGCCAGGCGTTCCACCGCGCGTTCCTGCGCGGCGAAGCGGCCCGCGCTGGCCTCTTCGGCCTGGAACCAGTCGAAGTAGTAGGCGAGGTTGATCACCGCATCGGGGCGGGTGTCGTCGAGCAGCTGGGTCAGGCTGGCGGCATCCCAGCCCTGTTCGGGCGGGCGCGGGGCGAGGAACCCTACATCATCCTCGGCCCCCAGGCGGATAAGCGCCTGGCCAAGGGCATTGCCACCGCCCAGGAGCATCAAGCGCATACGCATAGACAGAAGGTCGCTTAAAGCCAGTGGGTGTTAACGATCAGCCGTCGTCCCGCGATAGCGCCCTCCCTGTGACCAGGAGGATCGCCGTGACGGGGACATCGGGCACGCAAGCCAGCGGCCGTTTCCGACCGGGAAAGACGCATTCTGCTTATTTCCCGGCGCTGCGTCACTAGTGGCGCGCCATGCGGCACGCCACTTCAGCCCTGCGGTGGCTCCGTCGGGCGGTAGAGGTGGGCGTGATCGGGGTGGTAGAGCGAGGAATCGGTGAAACCTTCGGCAGCCAGCACCCGGCCCACGAGGATCAGCGCGGTGCGGCGGAAATCCTTCTGCGCCACCCGTGCCTCGATGTCTGCCAGGGTGCCGGTCACCCAGTCCTGGTCGGGCCAGCTGGCGCGGTGTACCACGGCCACGGGGCAATCGGCGCCGTAGTGCGGCAGCAGTTCTTCGACGATGCGCGGCAGGTGGCTGACGCCCAGGTGGATGGCCAGGGTCGCGCGGTGCTGCGCCAGCTCCGCCAGGGATTCGCCCTCGGGCATACGCGTGCGGGTGGCGAAGCGGGTGAGGATCAGCGTCTGGGAAATATCCGGCAGGGTCAGCTCGGTGCCGAGCAACGCGGCGCAGGCGGCGGTGGCGGTGACGCCGGGCACCACCTCATAGGGAATGCCCAGCGCGCGCAGGTGGCGGATCTGCTCGCCGATGGCGCCATACAGCGACGGGTCGCCGGAATGCACCCGGGCCACGTCCTGGCCACGCCCGTGGGCCTCGGCCAGCAGGGCGACTATCGCCTCCAGGTGCAGCTCGGCGGTGTTCACCACCCGCTCGGCGCTATGCCCGTCCAGCACCGCTTCCGGCACCAGGGAACCGGCGTAGAGGATCACCGGGCAACTGCGGATCAACCGCTGGCCCTTGACCGTGATGAGCTCCGGATCGCCGGGACCGGCGCCGATGAAATAGATCGTCATGGGTTATCCACATCCTCAAGGGTGCAGGCCAGCGCGCAGGTGGCGTTGGCACTGCGGCGTTTCTCCACCAGCAACCGCGCCGGGCGGCCGGCCAGGGCCTCGGCCTGTACCAGCGCGGCGGCTTCGGCGATGCCGGGGCTGCCGGTTTCCCGCAGGGCGATGGCCGACAGGCCGGACAAGCACCCCTCGCAAGCCGCCAGCTGCGCCGCCGGCAACAGCGCCAGGGGCAAGCGAAGGGTCAGCGCCAGCGCCTGCAACCCCGGCTCATCGGCCTTGCTGTCGACACTGGCCAGGGCACTGAGATCGCCTAGTGCAAGTCCCTGCTCGGCCAGGGCTGCGTCGAGCAGCGCGCGCAACTCCTGCTCCGAGCAGCCGCGCCGGCAACCGAGGCCAGCCACCAGGGTCATCGCCCGGGCTCACAAAACAAAACCCCGCGAAGGGCTGGGCCCTGCGCGGGGTCGATCAGCGCTGAAGCCCGGCTCACGCCAGGTCTTGGCTCGCGGAGCGTTGGTACAGCCAGGCAGCGGCCCAACCCAGGGCGCCCCAGAACAGCGCGTTGGTCACCAGCGAGGCGGCGATGAACTCGTGCTCCAGCGCTTCCGGCGCCAGGCTCGCATGCACTTCAGGCTGCGGTGCGCCGACCACATGGGGGATCACCAGCAGCGCCAGGCCGACGATGCGCAGGACCCAGTTGCGGCCGAAGGCGATCAGCGCCAGGCCAGCGGCGGTGGAGGCGGCGGTGCCGATCCACCAGACCTGGCGCTGGGCCAGATCAGCGGCTGCGGTACCCGGCAGCTCCGGCGGCAGGCCGAGGGACGGTGCCAGGGCGAAGGTGGCGAAACCGGCCAGGCCCCAGAGCAGGCCCTGCCAGGCGCGGGTCGGGCCACGCAGGCTGAACAGCGCGGCCAGCAGCAGGGCGAAGCCGACCGCCACTACCAGGTTGGCGCCACCGGTGGACAGGGTGCGCTGCCAGCCGTCTTCCGGCGCCCAGGCCTCGGCATCGTGTTCATGGGCGGGCGCGCCGGCGGCGTGCTCGTGGGCGTGCTCGGTCTGCTCGGCCGGTGCCGAGTTCTCGAAGGTTTCCGCATGGAGAATCAGCGGGGTGACCCAGAAGCTTTGCAGCAGGGTCAGCACGATGGCGGCGAAGAGGCCGGCGAACCCGGCGGTCTGGGCGATGCGCTTGATCACGATTGCGCCCTCAGTGGCAGGGGAAGGCGGAGCTGTGACGGGTATCGTGGGCAGCGTTGTGCACCGCCTCGATGTGCGAGAAGCCGGCGAAGTACACCAGCGACAGGCCCAGGAGGCTGGCACCGATGGCGATGGCCAGGCGTTTGGACAGGGGGACGGCGGCGGCCGAATGGCTCAGTGTGCTGCTGGACATGGTGCTTCCTCTGCGATGCGGGTGAGTCGGCAAGAGGAACGCGTGCGAAGAAAGCGGCCGCGCGGGGACCGCATTTCCGGCGTGCGCCCGCCCACCGCGGGTTGCCAAAAAAGTGATCAGGCCGGTCTCCGGGCTTGCGACGCCAGCCATGGCTGGTCGGGTTTGCCTTCCCATGTCCGCTGGACACAGTGGCCTACAGATCCCTACGTGCGCTTACCGTTGCGGGGGCAGCGTCGGACTCGCCCTGGGGCACACCGACTTCCCGTTTCACCTCGCGCGCGACGGCGCGAGACACCTGGAAAAACCGCACAAGAACATCACGAGTCCGACCGGCCGTCAACCGCCGCGATTGACCGCCGCCCCCGCCCTGCGTAGCCTTCGGCCCTTCGAGGTTCTGCGGCCGTGCGCCGCGGCTAAGAGGGAACACGGCCAAGCCGTGGCTGCCCCCGCAACTGTGAACAGCTGAGGTCCTATCCACAGCCACTGCCCACCGGGCGGGAAGGCGGAGGGGCGGCGCATCTCGCCAGGCTGTGAGCCAGGAGACCTGCCTCGGCGAATTTCCATACAACCGGGCGGGGTGATCCGGTGGCGAATCGGGCCCCGATTGCCCTCGTCCCGCGCGCCCGCCGATCCGATCGACTCCCAGCGAAGGGCTGCCGCGCATGAAAACCCTGGCCAAACTCCCCGTCACCATCGTCACCGGCTTCCTCGGTGCCGGTAAGACCACCCTGCTCCGCCACATGCTGGACAACGCCGAGGGCCGCCGCATCGCGGTGATCGTCAACGAGTTCGGCGAGCTGGGCATCGATGGTGAAATCCTCAAGCAATGCTCCATCGGCTGCACCGAGGAAGAAGCCGTGGGCCGCGTCTTCGAGCTGGCCAACGGCTGCCTGTGCTGCACCGTGCAGGAGGAGTTCTTCCCGGTGATGCGCGAGCTGGTGGCGCGCCGTGGCGACCTCGACCAGATCCTTATCGAAACCAGCGGCCTGGCCCTGCCCAAGCCCCTGGTGCAGGCCTTCCAGTGGCCGGAGATCCGCAGCGCCTGCACCGTGGACGCGGTGATCACCGTGGTCGACAGCCCCGCCGTCGCCGCCGGCACCTTCGCTGCCCATCCCGAGCAGGTGGACGAACAACGCAAGCAGGACCCGAACCTCGACCACGAGTCGCCCCTGCACGAACTCTTCGAAGACCAGTTGGCCAGCGCCGACCTGGTGATCCTCAACAAGGCCGACCTGCTCGACGCCGATGCCCTGGCCGCCGTGCGCGCCGAGGTGGCCAAGGAGCTGCCGCCGGCGGTGAAGATCGTCGAAGCCAGCGCCGGCAAGGTGCCGCTCTCCGTGCTGCTGGGCCTGAACGCCGAGGCCGAGGCGCACATCGACAGCCGCGCCACCCACCACGACCATGAAGGGCACGAGGACCACGACCACGACGAGTTCGACTCCTTCCACGTCGACCTGCCGGAAGTGGAGGAAGCCGCCCTGCTGGCCGCCCTCGGCCAACTGGTGGAGCGCCACGACGTGCTGCGCATCAAGGGCTTCGCCGCCATCCCCGGCAAGCCCATGCGCCTGCTGGTACAGGGCGTCGGCAAGCGCTTCGACAAGCACTTCGACCGCAAGTGGCTGGCCGACGAAACCCGCGCCACCCGCCTGGTGGTGATCGGCCAGGAGCTGGAGCAGGCCACCATCGCCAACGAACTGCGCACCGCCCTGGCGTAACCGCCGAACCGGTTCCTCTCCCCCGGGAGAGGGCCGCTCCACCGAGCCAAGGCCCGAGCCATGCACCTGCTGCGCACCCAACCTGGCGGCTTCGTCCCCGACGACGGCATCGCCCACCTGGCCCAGACGCCCGCCGAGCTGGTGATCCTCTGCAGCGGTGATTCGCACCTGGCGCTGCTGGCCGAGGCCGCCCGCGAGCTGCCGGCGGACTACCCCAGCCTGCGCCTGGCCAACCCCATGCAGCTGCAGAACCACGCCTCGGTGGACCTTTACGTCGACGAGGTGCTGCAGCACGCCAAGGTCATCCTTATCTCCGTGCATGGCGGCGTCGGCTACTGGCGCTACGGCATCGAGCAACTGGTGGCCCTGGCCGAGCGCGGCACGCAGCTGATCCTGGTGCCCGGCGACGACCGCCCCGACCCGGAGCTGGCCCGCCTGTGCAGCGTCCCGGAAGAAGACGCCGAGCGCTGCTGGCAGTACCTGCGCCAGGGCGGCCTGGACAACGCCCGCCAGCTGTTCGCCAGCCTCGCTACCCGCTGCCTGGGCCGCGACTACCCCTGGCAGGCGCCCAGCGCCCTGCCCCGCGTCGCCGTGCATCACCCGCACCAGCGCCCCGCTCATCTCGACCACTGGCGCGCCGACTGGCGGGAGGGCCAGCCGGTGGCGGCCCTGCTGTTCTATCGCACCCACCTGCAGGCGGCGAACACCGCCTTCATCGACGCCTTCTGCGAGCGCCTCGCCGCCGTCGGCATCAACCCGCTGCCCATCGCCGTCGCCAGCCTCAAGGAGGCCGAGTGCCTGGCCGTGGTCGAGGACTGGCTGGACGCCGCCGACGCCGAGCTGATCATCAACACCACCGGCTTCGCCCAATCCAACCCCGACTCACCCGGCCAACGCCCGTTCCGCCGCGACGTGCCGGTGCTGCAGGCCATCTGCTCGCTGGACAACCAGCCGCTCTGGGAAGAGAACCCGCAAGGCCTCGGCCCGCGCGACCTGGCCATGCACATCGCCCTGCCGGAGCTGGACGGGCGCATCATCACCCGCCCCATCAGCTTCAAGGGACTGGCCTGGCGCAGCGAGCGCAGCCAGAGCGACGTGGTGTGCTACCTGCCCCACCTCGAACGCATGGATTTCGTCGCCGAACTGGCGCGCCACTGGCTGCTACTGGGGCGCAAGGCCAACGCCGACAAGCGCGTAGCACTGATCCTCGCCAACTACCCCACCCGCGACGGCCGCATCGGCAACGGCGTGGGCCTGGACACCCCGGCCGCCGCGCTGAACATCCTCCGCGCCCTGGAGGCCGAGGGTTACCCCCTGGCCGGCCTGCCGGAGAACGGCACGGCACTTATCCACAGCCTGCTGGGCGGCGTCAGCAACGACCTCGAAAGCCTCGACGCACGCCCCTGCGCCCAGAGCCTGGCGCTGGACGCCTACCTCGCCTGCTTCGCCCGCCTGCCCGAGGCCAACCAGCGGGCGGTGACGGAGCGCTGGGGCGAACCGCAGCAGGACCCGATGTTCCGCGCCGGGCGCATGATGGTCGCCGGCCTGCGCTTCGGCCTGGCCTTCGTCGGCATCCAGCCGGCGCGCGGCTACCAGCTGGACCCGGCGGCCATCTACCACGATGCCGCGCTGGTGCCGCCCCACGGCTACCTGGCCTTCTACTTCTGGCTGCGCGAGGTGTTCGGCGCCGACGCGCTGGTCCACGTCGGCAAGCACGGCAACCTGGAATGGCTGCCGGGCAAGGGCGTCGGCCTCTCCGCCGAGTGCTGGCCGGACGCGGTGATGGGCCCGCTGCCGAACATCTACCCCTTCATCGTCAACGACCCCGGCGAAGGCGCCCAGGCCAAGCGCCGCGCCCAGGCGGTGATCATCGACCACCTGATGCCGCCGCTGACCCGCGCCGAGAACTACGGCCCGCTGCGCGACCTCGAACGCCTGGCCGACGAGTACTACGACGCCTCGCTGCTGGACCCGCGCCGCGCCGTGCAACTGCGCGGCGAGATCCTCGAACTGGTGAAGGCCACCGCGCTGGACCGCGAGCTGGAGCTGAGCATCAGCGACGACCCGGAAAGCTGGCTGCCGCAGCTGGATGCCTACCTCTGCGACCTCAAGGAGTCGCAGATCCGCGACGGCCTCCATGTGTTCGGCGAATCCCCCGTCGGCGGCCTGCGCGACGACACCCTGCTGTCCCTGGTGCGCATCCCCCGGGGCGACGGCAAGGGCGCCAACGCCAGCCTGCTGCGTGCGCTCGCCACCGACCTGCAACTGGGCCGCGACCCACTGGACTGCAACTGGGCCGAAGCCTGGGAAGGCCCGCGCCCGGCGCTGCTGGAGCAGGTCAGCGTCGAACCCTGGCGCAGCAACGGCGACACCCGCGAGCGCCTGGAGCTGCTGGCCCTGGAGATGATCCGGGCGACTGATCATCCGTCCGTGGGCCCCGCCAGCGACCTGGTTATCCACAGCCTGCGCCAGGTCGTCGCCCCGACCCTGGACGCCTGCGGCCCCGCCGAGATCGGCGGCGTGCTGGCCGCCCTGGAAGGCCGCTTCGTGCTGCCCGGCCCCAGCGGCGCCCCCAGCCGCGGGCGCCTCGATACCCTGCCCACCGGGCGCAACTTCTTCACCCTGGACGTGCGCAACCTGCCCACGCCCACCGCCTGGCGCCTGGGCTTCCAGTCCGCCAGCCTGCTGCTGGAACGCCACCTGCAGGACGAGGGCGACCACCTGCGCCAGCTCGGCCTTTCCGTGTGGGGCACCGCCACCATGCGCACCGGCGGCGACGACATCGCCCAGGCCCTGGCGCTGATGGGCGTGCGCCCGGTGTGGCAGGCCGGCAGCCAGCGCGTGGAAGACTTCGAGATTCTGCCGCTGTCACTGCTCGATCGCCCCCGGGTGGATGTGACGCTGCGGGTGTCGGGCTTCTTCCGCGATGCCTTCGCCAACCTCATCCGCCTGTTCGACGCCGCCGTACAGGCCGTCGCCGAACTGGACGAACCCGAGGACATGAACCCCCTGGCCGCGCGGGTGAAACTGGAAAGCGCCCGCCTCGCCGCCGAGGGGCTGGCCGTGGACGATGCGCGGTTGCAGGCCGGCTGGCGCATCTTCGGCGCCCAGCCCGGGGCCTATGGCGCCGGCGTGCAGGGCGCCATCGAGGAGCGCCAATGGCAGGACCGAGCCGAACTGGCCGAGGTGTATTTGAACTGGGGCGGCTACGCCTACGGCGCCCAGGATGCCGGCACGCCCGCGCGGGCGCGCTTCGCCCAACGCCTGGAGCGGCTGCAGGCAGTGCTGCAGAACCAGGACAACCGCGAGCACGACATCCTCGACTCCAACGACTACTACCAGTTCCAGGGCGGCATGCTCGCCGCCGCCGAGACCCTGCGCGGCGAGAAAGTGGCCAGCTACCACGGTGACCACAGCCAGCCGGACCTGCCACGCATCCGCTCGCTGAAGGAAGAACTCGGCCGCGTGGTGCGCTCGCGCGCCGCCAACCCCAAGTGGATCGCCGGCATGAAGCGCCACGGCTACAAGGGCGCCTTCGAACTGGCCGCGACCGTGGACTACCTGTTCGCCTTCGACGCCACCAGCGAACTGATCGACGACCACCAGTACCAGCTGCTGGCCGACGCCTACCTGCTGGACGCCGACACCCGCGACTTCATCCAGCAGCACAACCCCGACGCCCTGCGCGATATCGCCGAGCGCCTGGTGGAAGCCCAGCAACGCGGCCTCTGGGAACACCCCGGCGACTACCGCGAGGCCATCGAGAACCTGCTGCTGGATATCGAGGAGCAGTAGCTTCGACGTTCCGCCGCACCGCCTTCGCGGATAAATCCGGCGCCCTTGTAGGAGCGAGCTCTGCTCGCGAACACCCCCGGCACGAAGCCCCATCGGCACACGCGGGTTTCACCCGCCCTACGCTCGAACCGGCGGGGCAACGCCCCGCCCACCGATGATCACCCGCGCAACCGCGCCGCCGCCTCCCGCAGGATGCGCTCGGTGCCGTCCCAGCCCAGGCAGCCATCGGTGATGGACACGCCGTAGCGCAGGCCGCAGGACAGCGACTGCGCGCCGTCGAACAGGTGGCTCTCGATCATCACCCCGCGCAGGGCGTCCTGGCCGGCCAGGCGCTGGTCGATCACGTCCGCCAGCACCGCCGGCTGACGCAGCGGGTCCTTGCCGCTGTTGGCATGGCTGCAGTCGACCATGATGCGCGGCGCGATGCCGAGCTTCTCCAGCCCCGCCCGTGCTGCCGCGACGCTGGCTGCGTCATGGTTCGGGCCCTGGTGGCCGCCGCGCAGCACCAGGTGCGTATCGGCGTTGCCGGCGGTCTGCACCAGCGCCGGGTGGCCCTGGTCGTCGATGCCGAAGTGCTGGTGTGCATGGGCCGCCGAGCGCATGGCGTCGGTGGCGATGCCGAGGCTGCCGTCGGTACCGTTCTTGAAGCCCACCGGCAGGTCGAGGCCACTGACCATCTCGCGATGCACCTGGGATTCGCTGGTGCGCGCACCGATGGCGGCCCAGCCCAGCAGGTCATCGAAGTAGCCCGCGGCCAGGGGTTGCAGCAATTCCGTGGCCACCGGCAGCCCCAGTTCGATCATCTGCAGCATCAGCCGGCGGCTGAGGGCCAGGCCGGCCGCCATATCGCCACTGCCATCCAGGTGCGGGTCGTACACCAGCCCCTTCCAGCCCACCGTGGTGCGCGGCTTCTCGACGTAGGCGCGCATCACCAGCAGCAACTGGTCGCTCACCTCCGGCGCCAGCGCGGCAAGGCGGCGGGCGTAGTCGAGGGCGGATTCGGGATCGTGGATGGAACAGGGGCCGACCACCACCAGCAGGCGCGGGTCGTCGCCATCCAGCACCGCGCGCACGGCATCGCGCTGGGCACGGACCTGGCGGGCCAGGGCATCGTGCAGCGGCAGGCGCTGGCGCAATTCGGCGGGGGTGGGCAGCGGTTGGGTGCTGCGCGAGGGGGAAGCCAGGCTTTCCAGCGGCAGGGCGTGGAGGGGCTGGGCGGCGATGGGCGATACGGAAACGGAATTCATGACGGGCATCCTCGGCCGGCGCGGTTCGGTCCGCGCGCGGCGCTCTAACTGGGTGTTCGATTCAGGGGTGTGAGTGCGGCGGCGAAGCGGCTAAATCGCCAGTCGGAGTTGCGGTAATAGGTGGCGTAGGTGCGGTAGCTGATCATGGTGCGATCCTCGGATTACGTGCGTTTGGCCTTGTGGGCCCTGGAAAAACAAAAACCCCCGGGCGGGTTGCCGACCGGGGGTTTTGTGGAGCTTTGGTTGGCGACCCTGCTGGAGTGGGCCGCCTGATCAGGTATCAGGCCAGCCCGTGGCTAAACCAATACCCATAGAAATAGCTGGCCGCAGCAGCCACGCGCGCACATGCCGGGCGTTGGGCCTGGCAAGCGGTGAGCGGAGTGGAAGCGAGGTGCGGCATGACGATCTCCAAAGCGAATGCTGGCCAAATTACTGCATCGCCGGCCGCCGTTCAATCACTGATTTCTATCAGCGCGTTCGGCCTTTCGCTACCATGCCGCGATGCGTTTTCAGGAACCCGTCATGTCCGAGCTCCCCCACTTCCCCTTGAGCGCCGTGGTCGCCGCCGACGAGCTGAAGCTCGCGCTGTACCTGGCGGCCATCGACCCGGCCATCGGCGGTGTGCTGATCGAAGGCCCGCGCGGCATGGCCAAGTCCACCCTGGCCCGGGGCATCGCCGACCTGCTGCCACAAGGCATCTTCGTCACCCTGCCCCTGGGCGCCAGCGAGGAACGCATCGTCGGCACCCTTGACCTCGACGCGGCCCTGGGCGAAGGCCGTGCGCAGTTCTCCCCCGGCGTGCTGGCCAAGGCCCACGGTGGCGTGCTCTATGTCGACGAGGTGAACCTGCTGCCCGACCATCTGGTGGACCTGCTGCTGGACGTCGCCGCCAGCGGGGTCAACCTGGTGGAGCGCGACGGCCTGTCCCACCGCCACGCCGCGCGCTTCGTGCTGATCGGCACCATGAACCCCGAGGAAGGCGAGCTGCGCCCGCAACTGCTGGACCGCTTCGGCCTCAAGGTCACCCTCGATGGCCAGCCGCAACCGGCCGAGCGCGCCGAGATCGTGCGCCGCCGCCTGGCCTTCGACGCCGACCCGCAGGGTTTCATCGCCCAGTGGGACGCCCCGCAGCAGGCGCTCGCGCGCCGTTGCCAGGACGCCCGCGAACGCCTCGCCGCCATCCCCCTGGATGACAGCGCCCTGGACCGGATCGCCCAGCGCTGCTTCGCCGCTGGCGTCGACGGCCTGCGCGCCGACCTGGTGTGGCTGCGCGCCGCCCGTGCCCATGCCGCCTGGCGTAGCGCCCCACGCATCGAGGCGGTGGATATCGACGCCGTCGAGCACTTCGCCCTGGCCCATCGCCGCCGCCATGCAGCGCCGCCCTCGGCCCCGCCGGCACAGCCGCCCGCCTCCGCGCCGGCGCCAAGCGATACCGCCGACGCCGAAGGCCAGTGGGGCGAGCTGCCCGCGCAACCCGTGCCCACCGACACCCGACGCGAGCTGCCGGGCTGGCCAAAAAAGCCCTGAGCATCCGCCCGCGCCGGGTCATGGGCGCGGATGCCAGACCAGGCCCCGGGACACTCGCCAACGGCCGCAGCGGCCCGGCCCGTGGCGGGCGCGACGGTGCCATCCAATGGCTGCCGACCCTGCTGCGCGGCCGCCCGCGCAAGGCCGACGACCTGGTCCGCCACCCCCGGGGCCAACGCCCCGATGCGCTCTGGCTGGTGCTGGTGGACGCCTCCGCCTCCACCCGCCGCCACGGCGCCCTGTCCCGCGCCAAAGGCCTGCTGGCCGGGCTGTTCGAATCCGCCTACCGCCAGCGCGCCCGCCTCGCCGTGCTCCACGCCACCGGCCGCGAACCGCGCTGGCTGTGGCAGGGCAGCAAGGCTTCGACTTCCCTGCACCAGTGGCTCGACGGCCTCGGCGCCGGCGGCGGCACCCCGCTGATCGAGGCCCTGCACCTGGCCCGTGACTGGTTGCAGCGCCGCCAACGACAAAAGCCCGCGGAGCACCAGCGCGTGCTCATCCTCACCGATGGCCGCCTCAAGGACTGGTCCGCCCTGGAGCCGCTGGGCTGCGACACGCTGCTGGTGGACATCGAGGGCGGCCCCATCCGCCTCGGCCGCGCCCGCCAATTGGCAGAGGAACTGGGTGCGGACTACCGGGCGCTGTCGGACTGAGCCGGGCGCGTTCGGAATCGGCCCCGCTTGGTGGACATAAAGAGCGATGTCCACCCTACGAGGTGCGTGCCACTCGCGGGTTTCCCGCCGCGGGTGGACCACGCTTCACCGGTCCACCGGGCGGAGCTGAAGGTGTACCCAAATGCGAGCCGCCCTCGCGGATGCCTGGTGAACGAAGTTGCACATGCCGACCTCGCAACGTTGGGCCTCGCTGCGCTCGGCGCCAACCTACGCCTGCGTCGGAGCTGAACCACCCGCGCCCTGGATCGTCCATCAACCAGATGGTCGAACGTCGCCCGCCCCGGGCACGTGTTAAGGTCCGCCCCTTTTCTTTGCGGAATGTCCGATGAACCAAGCCGTGCCCTGCGCCGACAGCTCAGCCACCCGCCTCGCCACGCGCCTGGCGTTCTTCGTCTCCGGCTTCGGCATGGCCTGCTGGGCGCCGCTGGTGCCTTACGCCAAGGCGCGCCTGGGTATCGAGGAGGCGGTGCTGGGGCTGTTGCTGCTGTGCCTGGGGGCCGGCTCGATGCTGTCCATGCCGGTGGCCGGCGTGCTGGCAGGACGGATCGGTGCCCGCCCGGTGATCCTGGTGGGCGGGGTGGGCCTGTGCTGCGCCATGCCGCTGCTGGCCGGTGCCGACTCCAGCCTGGTGCTGGCCCTGGCCCTGGCCTTGTTCGGCGCCTCCCTGGGGGCCATGGACGTGGCGATGAACATCCACGCCGTGGAGGTGGCGAACGACGCACCGGTTCCCTTGATGTCGGGCTTCCACGGCATGTTCAGCCTCGGCGGTTTCGTCGGTTCCCTCGGCATGACCGGGCTGCTGGCCGCCGGGCTGGCACCGCTGCCGGCGATTCTCGTCGCCCTGCTGGTGGTCATCCTCGGGCTCGCCCTCGCGGCACCGCGCCTGTTGCGCACCCGCTCGGGCAGCGAAGGGCCGCTGTTCGTGCTGCCGCGCGGGATCGTTCTGCTGCTGGGAGCGCTGACCTTCGCCATGTTCCTGGCCGAGGGCGCGCTGCTGGATTGGGGCGCCATCCTGCTGGTGGAAACCCGCCAGTTCGACCCGGCCAAGGCCGGGGTCGGCTATGCGCTGTTCTCCCTGGCGATGCTCAGCGGCCGGCTGACGGGCGACCGGGTGATCGCCCGCCTGGGGGAGCTCCGCGTGCTGGTGGGCGGCGGCCTGCTGGCCACGGCCGGCTTCGCGCTGATGCTGCTGGCCCCGCACACCGCTCTGGCGCTGGCGGGCTTCCTGCTGGTCGGGCTGGGCGCGGCCAATATCGTGCCGGTGCTGTTCACCGCTGCCGGCCGCCAGAGCGCCATGCCGCCCAACCTCGCGGTGGCCGCGGTGACCACCGTCGGCTACGCCGGCGTACTCGCCGGGCCTGCGCTGGTGGGCTTCGTCGCCCAGGGCCTGGGCCTGGTCACGGCCTTCATGATCCTCGGCGCGCTGATGCTCTCGGCACCGCTGACGGCGGGGCGCTTCGCGCGGTGAAAAGCCAGAAAAACTGAAACCAGATCAACCGCCCGCGTGGGTCAGCATCTCCGGCACCGCCCGTTCTTCGACTATTCGTTCCTGCACCCAGCGCAGCACCTCCGCCTCATCGCGGATGCGGTACCACTCGCCTTCCGGGTAGAGGCTGGCGGTGGGGCCGAGGTCGCAGGGGAACTGGCATTGGGTGCGGGTGATGTGCACGCCGCCTTCGCATTCCAGCTTGCCGGCGGCCTTGAGGGTTTCCCGCAGTTTCTTCCACAGCGGCAGCGCACCACGGCGGGTGCAGCGCGGGCCGTTGCACAGCAGCAGTCGGCGAGCGTGGGGCGGGATGCAGGACCAGGCGTGGCTGCTTGGAAGCTCCGGCACGCCAACGCAGGCCAGGTGCAGCTCGTGGCGTTCGACCAGGGCAACGGCGGCGCCGGCCGGGTCGCTGTCGTACTGGCCCAGCAGGCTGGCGACGAAGAGTTGCTCGGGGGCGTCGAGGCGACCCAGCTCGCTGCGCAACCAGTCGAGGTGCTGGGCGCTGGACTGCGGGTCGAGGTCGATTACCAGCAGCGGGCGCGGGCTGGCCTGCACGGCATGCAGCAGTGCATCGAGGCCGGCGCCGGTGTCGACGATGTCGGCGAGTGCCGCCTCACCGCGCAGGGTGCTCAGTTGGCGGCGGAACAGCTCGGCGAAGGAGCCGGTGTCGAGGTCGGGCCCGGCGAACAGCACGCGGGCGTAGGGAGTGGCGGTCATGGTGTTTCCAGGTAGGGGACGAGGGCCTGCCAGAGGCCGTCGAGCGAGTCGAATTCACGGGTGACGGGAGGCAGCTCGGGGCGCTTGAGGATCAGCACCGGCAGGCCACGCTCGCGGGCCACCTGCAGCTTGGGTTCGGTGGACTGGCTGCCGCTGTTCTTGCTGACCAGCACGTCGCTGCGCAGCCGCTCGAACAACGCTCGCTCCTCGTCCAGAACGAACGGGCCACGGGCGCCTATCACCTCGAAGCGTTCACCGGGCGCCTGGCTTTGCAGGCAGCGCACCGTCCAGTGCTGGTGGACGGGGATTTCCCCCAGGTGCTCCAGGGGCTCGCGGCCAAGGGTGAAGAAGGGACGCTGGAAGGTGGCCAGGGCGTCGATCAACTCGGCCCAATCGACAACCTCGCGCCAATCGTCACCCTCGCCGGCGCGCCAGCCGGGGCGACGCAATGCCCAGCAGGGCACGCCAGCAAGCTCGGCAGCGCGGGCGGCGTTGTGGCTGATCTGTGCGGCATAAGGGTGGGTGGCGTCGAGCAGCAGGCCGATGCCATTGTCCTCGATGTAGCGCGCCAGCCCTTCGGCACCGCCGTAGCCGCCGACGCGCACCTGGCAGCTCAGGTCGGCCGGCACCTTGCCAAGGCCGGCGAGGCTGTAGGTGTGTTCAGGGCCGAGGCGCCGGGCCAGGGCCAGGGCCTCGGTGACGCCACCCAGCAGCAGGATGCGTTTCATGGATGCTCCAGGGCCTGGCCCACCAGGTTGCCCTGGCGGTCGATGGCGAAGACTTCCAGGCTGACGCCGGCCGGTACGGTGCGGCGGGCAAAGGCCAGGGCGTGGGCGCAGACCGCATCGCCCAGGGGCACCCCGGCGGCGTGGGCCAGCGCCAGCGCCTGCTGGCTGGTGTTGGCCCCGCGCATGGCGTCCTGCAGCTCGGCATCGGCGCCCAGGCCGGCGGCCCATTCGGCGAGCAGCGGCAGGTCGATGCTGGAGTGGCGGCTGTGCAGGTCCATGTGGCCGGCGGCGAGCTTGCTGATCTTGCCGAAGCCACCGCACAGGCTGAGCTTTTCCACCGGTGCCTTGCGCAGGTGCTTGAGCACGGCGCCGGCGAAGTCGCCCATCTCGATCAGCGCGGTATCGTCGAAACCATAGCGGTGACGCATGGCGTCCTCGCTGGCGTTGCCGGTGCAGGCGGCCAGGTGGGTGAAGCCGTTGGCGCGGGCGACGTCGATGCCCTGGTGGATGGAGGCGATGTAGGCCGAGCAGGAGAAGGGCCGGACGATGCCGGTGGTGCCGAGGATCGATAGGCCACCGAGGATGCCCAGGCGCGGGTTCATGGTTTTCAGCGCCAGCTCGGCGCCGCCCTGCACGCAGACGGTGACCTCGAAGCCGCCGGCGTGACCGCGCTCCTGGGCCAGGCGCGTGAGGTGCTCGGTCATCATCCGCCGTGGCACCGGGTTGATCGCCGGCTCACCCACCGCCTGGGTCAGGCCCGGCTTGGTGACGGTGCCGACGCCGGGCCCGGCGTGGAAGCGCACCCCCGGTTCGGCGGCCAGGCGCACTTGGGCATAGATCAGCGCGCCGTGGGTCACGTCCGGATCGTCGCCGGCATCCTTCAGGGTGCCCGCCTCGGCGCCGCCCTCGATCAGGCGGCAGAACTCCAGGCGCATGAGCACCTGCTGGCCCTTGGGCAGGACGATCTCCACCGCGTCGCTCGACGCACCGCCCAGCAACAGGCGCGCCGCCGCCAGGCTGGTGGCGGTGGCACAACTGCCGGTGGTGTAGCCGCTGCGCAGGGGAGCCGGCTGTTCGGGGGTTTCATCACGCATGGCGGGGTCGTGCAGGGCAGGACTCGGCGGCGCTCGGCGCCAACCTAGGCATCCTTGAGCACCTCGAGCAGGGTGATGGGCAGTGCCGAGCGCCAGGTGTCGAAGCCGCCCAGGGGCTGGGCCTGGGCAATGGCGATGCGGGTCAGCTCGCCGCCATGGGCTTCGCGGAAGGCCACCAGCACCGCCTCGCTCTGCAGGGTCACGGCATTGGCCACCAGACGGCCGCCGGGCTTGAGCTGGCTCCAGCACCGCTCCAGCACGCCGGGTTCGGTGACGCCGCCACCGATGAATACGGCATCGGGCACGGGCAGGCCGTCCAGCGCGGTGGGGGCCTGGCCGGCCACCAGTTGCAGGCCGGGCACGCCGAGGGCGTCGCGGTTGTGGCGGATGTGTGCCTGGCGGCCCTCGTCGGCTTCGACGGCGAGGACGCGGCAGGTGGGATGGGCGCGCATCCATTCGATGCCGATGGAGCCGCTGCCGGCACCCACGTCCCAGAGCAGTTGCCCGGGTTGCGGCGCCAGGCGCGCGAGGGTGATGGCGCGAACGTCGCGCTTGGTCAGTTGGCCGTCGTGGCGATAGGCGTCGTCGGGCAGGCCGCAGGTGAGCGGCAGGCGCTGGGCCTGTTCGCCGGCGCGGCAGTCGATGGCCACCAGGTTGAGGGCGGCGACCTCCATGGCCGGCCACTCGCTGGCAATGCCGTCGATGCGCCGCTCGGCCGGGCCGCCCAGGTGCTCCAGCACGGTCATGGCGCTGGGGCCGAAGCCGCGTTCGTTCAGCAGGCCAGCGATGGCAGCGGGGCTTGCACCGTCGGTGCTCAGCACCAGCAGGCGGGCACCGTCATGCAGGTGCAGGTTGAGTGCAGCGAGGGGCCGCGCCACCAGGGAGACCAGGGTGGTGTCCTGCAACGGCCAGCCCAGGCGCGCGGCAGCCAGGGAGGTGGACGACGGCGCGGGTAGCACACGCAGTTCGTCGGCGGGCAGCTGCCGCGCCAAGCTGGCGCCGACGCCGAACAGCATCGGGTCACCGCTGGCCAGCACGCAGACCGGCGCGCCACGGCGTTGCAGCAGCGGCTCCAGGGAGAAGGGGCTGGGCCAGGCACTGCGCCGGGCGCGGATGCAATGGGGCAGCAGTTCCAGCTGGCGCGGGGCGCCCACCACCTCCTCGGCGGCCAGCAGCGCGTGGCGCGCGGCCTTGCCCAGGCCGGCGTAGCCGTCCTCGCCTATCCCCACCAGCGTCAGCCAGGGCTGCATGCGTTTTTCCTCGTATCCGACCGTGCCGCATCCGTTGGGCATCCGACAACCAGCCGCATCCCACGGCCGTGCAAAGCGGGCATAATAGCGCCCTTCACCGGTTGCCGGAGCGCCCACTGCGCCCGGCCTAAGAGGGAACACGGTCCAAGCCGTGGCTGCCCCCGCAACTGTATGCAGCGAGTTCTCGCGATCCGTGCCACTGGGAAACCGGGAAGGCCGCGACGGACACCGACCTGCCAGCCAGGAGACCTGCCGGTGACACCAGTCGCGTGTGCACGCATCGAGCGGGGTGTCTCGGTGCCAGGGTTCCCCTTGCGGGGGACACGGTCGCCGCGGCAACTGACCCGGTGACCACGGTGAAACAGGCTCCCTCCAGCGCTCCATCCGTCCGCCCCTCGGCCTGCCCGGGGTTGCTGCGCATCGTCCCGGCGAAGGATGGCGGCATCTGCCGCATCAAGCTGCCCTGCGGTCGCCTGCAGGCCGGCACGGCCGAGGCCCTGTCGATCGCCGCCCATGGCCATTCCGGCGGCGTGCTGGAAGCCACCAACCGCGCCAACCTGCAGATCCGTGGCGTGACCCCGGGCAACGAACAGGCGCTGATCGCCGAGCTGCTGGCCATCGGCCTGGGCGCCGCCACGCCGGGCGCGGACGATGTACGCAACCTGATGGTCAGCCCCGCCGCCGGGCTCGACCCGCAGGCGCTGCAGGACATCCGCCCCCTGGCCACGCGCCTGCTGGCCCTGCTGGAAGACAACCCGCGCTTCCACGTGCTTTCGCCCAAATTCGCCCTGCTGCTGGACGGCGGCGAAGCCCTGGCGATGCTCGACCACCCCAACGACATCTGGCTGGCCGCCATGGAGCCCGGAAAGGACGGCCTGTTCGCCTTCGGCCTGGCCGGCTGCCCGCCCCGCGAAACCGACGACGCCCCCGCCCTCGCGGCAGTACCCGGCGCCCGGGTGCCGGCCCTGGTGGAGGCGCTGCTGGACCTGTTCCTCGAACTGGCCACGCCGCAGCAGGCCCGCATGCGCGACCTGCTCGGCAGCCTCGGCACCGAGCGTTTGCTGGCCGAACTGCGCCAGCGCCTGCCCTTCCCGCTGCACGACGCGGGCAACTGGCGCCGCGCTGCCAGCGACCTGCGCCCCGTCGGCGTACTGCCGCAACTGCAAGCCGGCCTGTACCTGGTGGGCGCCATCCCGCCCCTGGGGCGCCTGCAGGCCAGCCAGTTGCTGACCCTCGCCGAATTGGCCCAGCGCCACGGCGACGGCAGCCTGCACATGACCCCCTGGCAATCCGTGCTGCTGCCCAACGTGCCGGGGCAGGAAACCGCCCCGCTGCTGGCCGAGCTCGCGGCCCTGGGCCTGTGCACCGATATCGACGCGCCCCTGGCGCGCATCCAGGCCTGCACCGGTTCCGCCGGTTGCGCCAAGGGCCTGGCCGACACCAAGGCCGACGCCCTGACCCTAGCCGCCGTGCTGCCCGACGGTGCCCAGGTGCACCTGTGCGGCTGCCCGCGCTCCTGCGCCGCCGCCAACGTGGCGCCGCTGACCCTGCTGGCCACGGGCGACGGCCACTACGACCTCTATCGACGCGACGACGGCGCCGGTGGCTTCGGCCGCCCGCTGGCGCGCGACCTGGACATACACGCGGCGGCCGCCTGGCTGGCCGCCATGCCTGACAGCTGGAGCTCCACCGAATGATCGATTACATCCGCGATGGTCAGGAGATCTATCGCCACTCCTTCTCCATCATCCGCGCCGAGGCGGACCTCACCGCCATCCCGCCGGACCTGGAGAAGCTCGCCGTGCGTGTGATCCACGCCTGCGGCATGGTCGACGTGGTGCAGGACCTGCGCTTCTCCCCCGGTGCCGGTGCTGCCGGCCGTGCCGCCATCGCCGCTGGCGCGCCGATTCTCTGCGATGCGCGCATGGTGGCCGAGGGCGTGACCCGCGCGCGCCTGCCGGCGGACAACAAGGTCATCTGCACTCTCAATGACGCCGGCGTGCCAGAGTTGGCCCGCGAGCTGGGCAATACCCGTTCGGCGGTGGCCCTGGAGCACTGGCGCGAGCACCTGGAAGGCAGCGTGGTGGTGATCGGCAACGCACCCACCGCGCTCTTCTACCTGCTGGAGATGCTCGATGCCGGCGCACCGAAGCCGGCGCTGATCCTCGGCTTCCCGGTGGGCTTCGTCGGTGCGGCGGAATCCAAGGACATGCTCGCCGCCGACAGCCGTGGCGTGCCCTACGTGATCGTGCGTGGGCGCCGTGGCGGCAGCGCCATGGCCGCGGCGGCGATCAACGCCCTGGCCACGGAGGTGGAGTGATGGGTGCGCAGGAACATTCCGGCAAGGGCCGGCTGATCGGCCTGGGCGTTGGCCCCGGCGACCCGGAACTCATCACCCTCAAGGCCCTGCGCCTGCTGCAGTCGGCCCCAGTAGTCGGCTACTTCGTGGCCAAGGCGAAGGCCAACCTGGGCCAGGGCGGCAATGCCTTCGGCATCATCGAGCAGCACCTGGTGGAGTCGCAGCTGCGCATGCCCCTGGTCTACCCGGTGACCACCGAGAAGCTGGAGCCACCGCTCTCCTACGAGGATGTGATCAGCGACTTCTACGACACCGCCGCCCAGCAGGTGGCCCAGCACCTGGACGCCGGCCGCGACGTGGCGGTGATCTGCGAGGGCGACCCGTTCTTCTACGGCTCCTACATGTACCTGCACGACCGCCTGGCCGAGCGCTACGAGGCCGAAGTGGTGCCGGGCGTGTGCTCCATGCTGGGCAGCGCCGCGGTGCTCGGCGTGCCGCTGGTGTACCGCAACCAGAGCCTTTCGGTGCTCTCCGGCGTGCTGCCGGAGGCAGAGCTGAAGGCGCGCCTGGCGGATGCCGAGGCGGCGGTGGTGATGAAGCTCGGGCGCAATTTCGACAAGGTGCGCCGGGTGCTCGGCGAGCTGGGCCTGGACGGCCGTGCCCATTACGTGGAGCGCGCCACCATGGGCAACCAGCGCATCCTGCCGCTGCACGAGGTGGACCCGATGGCTTCGCCCTACTTCTCCATGATCCTGGTCCCCGGCCAGAAGTGGAGAGGGTGATGGACGCGCGCAAGGCCCCGGCCATCCTGCTGCTCGGCCAGGGCGGCCTGCCCGTCGCCCGGCGCATCCAGGCGCTTTATCCACAGGCGCGCGTGCTCGGCCTGGCCGGGCGCGTGGAAGACGCCGACGAAACCTACGCCGAGTTCGGCGAAACCCTGCGCGGGCTCTATCGCGACGACAGGCCGATCATCGCCCTGTGCGCCGCCGGCATCCTTATCCGCAGCCTCGCCTCGCAACTGGGCAGCAAGGGTGCCGAGCCACCAGTGCTGGCCGTGGCCGAAGACGGCAGCGCCGTGGTGCCGCTGCTGGGCGGGCTCGGCGGGGTCAACCGCATGGCCCGCGAGATCGCCGCGCAACTGGAGGTGGCCCCGGCCATCACCACCAGCGGCGAACTGCGTTTCGGCACCTGCCTGCTGGAGCCGCCGCCGGGCTATGCCCTGGCCGATATCGAGCAGGGCAAGCGCTTCGTCTCCGACCTGCTGGGTGGCGAATCCGTCCGCGTCGAGGGCGAGGCGCCCTGGCTGGAGAGCGCCAACCTGCCCCTGGCGGAGCAGGCGCAGCGGGTTATCCACATCACCGCCGAGCAACGTCCCGATGCCGGTGACGAGCTGCTGATTCACCCCCGCGTGGTGGCGGCGCGCCTCGACGAGGCAGCGGACGCCGGCGCCGTGCGCCAGGCCCTGGCAACCGCCGGGCTGGCCAGGGGCGCCCTCGCCTGCCTGCTGGCCGACCCCGAGCGCATGACCGACGCCACGCTGGCCGCCTGCGCCGACGAACTCGGCGTGCCATTGCGCTTCGTGGTGAGCGAACAGGCGCTGCCGCCCCTGCACCCGCACCTTTCCGGCATCCGCCTGTACCGCGCGGAGCGGCCGCTGGAT
The DNA here is from genome assembly GCF_025685765.1 of Pseudomonas sp. PDM13. NCBI lineage: Bacteria > Pseudomonadati > Pseudomonadota > Gammaproteobacteria > Pseudomonadales > Pseudomonadaceae > Pseudomonas > Pseudomonas sp. PDM13. The sequence continues at coordinate 157,376 of NZ_JAOTQU010000008.1, forward strand.
GTGGAGCGCATCGGCCAGCGCCGTGGCCGCCTGACGGTGGTAGGCCTGGGCCCGGGCGCCGCCGAGTTCATGGTCCCGGCCACGCGCCGCGCCCTGGACGAGGCCGAGGACCTGCTGGGCTACGAGACCTACATCCGCATGGCCGGGCCCTTCCGTCCCGAGCAGGTGCTGCACTGCACCGACAACCGCGAGGAGCTGCAACGCGCCCGCCACGCCTTCGAGCTGGCCGCCAGCGGGCGCCGGGTGGTGGTGGTGTCCTCGGGTGATCCGGGCGTGTTCGCCATGGCCGCCGCCGTGCTCGAAGCCCTGGACGACAACCGCGACCCGCACTGGCAACGGGTTGAGCTGCAGGTGTTCCCCGGCGTCTCCGCCGCCCTGGCCACTGCCGCCAAGGCTGGTGCGCCCCTGGGCCACGACTTCTGCCTGATCTCGCTCTCGGACAACCTCAAGCCCTGGGAAGTGATCGAGCAACGCCTCGACCACGCCGGCGCCGCCGACCTGGCCATGGCCTTCTACAACCCCATTTCCAAGGCCCGCCCCTGGCAGCTGGCCCGCGCGCTGGAAATCGTCGCCCGCCACCGCCGCCCGGAAACCGTGGTCGTTCTGGGCCGCGACATCGGCCGCCCGGCCGAGGCGCTGACGCTTACCAGCCTCGGCGAGCTGCGCCCGGAACAGGTGGACATGCGCACCCTGGTGATCATCGGTTCGTCACTGACCCGGCGCATTCCCCGCCCCGACGGCCAGGACTGGGTGTACACCCCGCGCTGGTATCGCTGAGGCGGCACCCGCACCTGGCAGGACGCGAAGCAAGGGCGGACGGTTCGACATGACCGGCCGCCCTTTTCCTGCACGCCAACGTTGCAAATCCCTTCGCGCATCAAGAAAATGCGATTAATTTTCATTTGCTACCGATTCTTCGGTGACCCCATGTCGTCTCCCCATCTCAGTGTGCAACGCCTCTACAGCGACCATCACGGCTGGCTGAAGAACTGGCTGCGCGGCCGCCTCGGCAACGCCGCCGATGCCGCCGACCTGGCCCAGGACACCTTCCTGCGCCTGCTCGCCCGCCGTGAGCAGCTGGAGATCGCCACGCCGCGCGCCTTCCTGCGCACCGTCGCGCGGGGGCTGGTGATCGACCACTGGCGCCGCGAGGAACTGGAGCGGGCCTACCTGGAATCCCTCGCCCACCTGCCGGAGGCGCAGACGCCGAGCCTGGAGGAGCGCGAGCAGATCCTCGAGTTGCTGGAGCGCATCGCGCGCATGCTCGATGGCCTGAAGCCAAAGGTGCGCACCGCCTTCCTGCTGGCCCAGTGCGAGGGGCTGCCCCATGTGCAGGTGGCCGAGCGCATGGGCATCTCCCTGCGTTCGGTGGAGCGCCATGTCGCCGACGCCCTGTTCCATTGCTACCAGCTGCGCTTCGCCGAATGAGCGCCTCGCCCCAGACCGATGCGCAGGTGGTGCGCCAGGCCATCCACTGGCTGGTGCGCCTGCGCTCCGCCAGCGGTGATGCCGAGTTGCAGCGCGCCTGCGAACACTGGCGCGCCGCCCACCAGAACCACGAACAGGCCTGGCAGCGCGTGCAGATGCTGGACGACGAACTGTCCAGCGCGCTGAAAGCCGTGCCCGGCGCCGGCGCGGTGATGGAGACCCTGGAAACCTCGGCCCAGCGCCTGCGTCGCCGCCAGGCCCTGAAGCTGCTGTCGGCGGCCATGGTCAGCGGTTCCGCGCTGTGGCTGGCCCGCGACCTGACGCCCTGGCCGCGCCTGACCGCCGATTACGGCACCGCCGTTGGTGAACGCCGCCACGTTGCGCTGGCCGATGGCACGCAACTGCACCTGAACACCGACAGCGCAGTGGATGTGCGTTTCGACGAGCACCAGCGCCTGCTGCTGCTGGACCGTGGCGAGATCCTCGTCGACAGCGGCCCTGACGCCACGACGGGCATCCCCCGCCCCCTGCGCGTGCGCACCCGCCACGGCCTGCTGGAGAGCCTGGGTGGCCGCTTCGTGGTGCGCCAGGAGCAGGCCGCCACCCGCCTGAGCGTCGCCGAAGGGGCCGTGAGCATCGCCCCATTGGCCGGCACCGGCGCCCTGGTCGCTCGCGCCGGGCAACGCTTCGATATCAACGAGTACGCCGCGCGCCCGCTGGAGGCCGCAGACATGGACGCAGCCGCCTGGGCCGATGGGCTGATCGTCACCCGTGGCATGCGCCTGGCCGACTTCCTCGCCGAAGTCTCGCGCTACCGCAACGGCCGCCTGGCCTGCAGCGAGGCCATCGCCGACCTGCGCCTCTCTGGCGTGTACCGCCTGGACGACACCGACAAGCTGCTGGAGCTGCTGAGCCGCACGCTGCCGGTGGAGGTGCACTACCGCACCCGCTGGTGGGTGACGGTACAGGCCAGGGCCTGAAATCTTTTTTGGCGGGTTTTTCCGCAACGTCCGGCAAAGGGAATGAATCCCATTAACCTTTGCCTTTCACGGAAGCCTTCATGACCGCACCTCGCGACTCCCGCCTCGCCCTTGCCGTACGCGGCGCCCTGCTTTCCGCCGCACTGGCCGCCCCGCTGCTGGGCACACCGGCCTTCGCCGAGGAAGCCGCGGCCAGCGCCAGCCGCAGCTACGCCATCCCCGCCGGGCCGCTTGGCGAGGTGCTCAACCGCTTCGCCCGTGAGGCCGGGATCAGCCTCTCCGCCACCCCGGAGCAGACCCGTGGCCTGCAGTCCCCAGGCCTGAGCGGCACCTGGTCGGTGGAAGGCGCGCTGGGCCAGCTGCTGGGGGACACGCCGCTGCAGGCCGAGAGCCTGGGCGATGGCAGCTACGTGCTGCGCGAGGTGAAGACCCAGGGCGCGCTGGAGGTGCCCTCCACCCAGGTGTTCGCCCTGGGCAACGCGCTGGGCAGCGAAGAGGGCTACCTGGCCACCCACAGCCAGATCGCCACCAAGACCAGCAAGGCGCTGCTGGAAACCTCGCAGACCGTCTCGGTGGTGACTCACAAGCAGATCGAGGACCAGGGCTCGAAGACCGTGCAGCAGGCGATCCGCTACACCCCTGGCATCTTCACCGGCCAGGTGGGCGCCTCGAACCGCTACGACTACATCGTCATGCGCGGCTTCGCCGACAACAGCGTGGACAACGTCTACCTCGACGGCCTGAAGACCATGGGCGACAGCGGCACCTACAGCTCGCTGCAGGTGGACCCGTACTTCCTCGAGCGCATCGACGTGCTCAAGGGCCCCTCCTCGGTGCTCTATGGCCGCAGCCTGCCGGGCGGCCTGGTGGCGCTGACCAGCAAGAAGCCGCTCTACGAGGACTACCACCAGGTGCAGGCCACCGTGGGCAACATGGGCCAGAAGGGCGCGGGCTTCGACTTCAGCGGCCCGCTGGACGAGGACAAGCGCATCGCCTATCGCGTGGTGGGCCTGGGCGAGGGTTCGGACACCCAGTTCGACCACATCAAGGAAGAGCGCTACGCCATCGCGCCGACCCTCTCCATCGACTTCAGCGAAGACACCAGCCTGACCCTGCAGAGCTACCTGCAGCACGACCCGAACGGCGGCTACCACGGCGGCGTACCGGCCGAGGGCACCCTGTACCAGCGCAGCGGCCAGCGCATCGGTCGTGACTTCTTCGACGGCGAGCCGAGCCTGGAAGCCTTCGACCGCACCCAGCGCATGTTCGGCTACCAGCTGGAGCACCGCTTCGATGACGTGTGGACCGCGCGCCAGAGCTTCCGCTACCTCAGCTCCGACGTGAGCATGCAGCAGGCGTACGCCTACGGCTGGGCCTCCCCCACCGAGCTGAACCGCTACTACACCGATGCCACCGAGGACCTGAAGGCCTACATCGTCGACAACATGGTCCAGGCCGAATTCGACACCGGCGCCCTGCGTCACACCCTGCTGATGGGCCTGGATTACCAGAACCGCAAGACCAACGTGGAATGGGGCTCCGCCGCCCTCGCCCCGATCGACGCCTTCAACCCGGTGTACGGCAACGATGCGCTGGTGGGCTACGGCCAGGTGGAGCACGACCGCCGCCTGGAGCAGACCGGCCTCTACCTGCAGGACCTGATCGACCTGAACCAGTGGCGCTTCTCCATCGGCCTGCGCGAGGACTGGGTGGAGGTCTCGGACAAGAACGTGACCGCCGGCAGCAAGTCGGACGAGCGCCGCAGCAAGTTCACCGGCCGTCTCGGCGCGCTGTACCTGTTCGACAACGGCGTGGCGCCGTACATCAGCTATTCCGAATCCTTCAACCCCAACGCCTATTCGGACCAGGCCGGCAAGCCGCTGGAGCCCACCGAGGGCACGCAGTGGGAGGCCGGGGTGAAGTTCCAGCCGGTGGGCAGCGACAGCCTGTACACCGCCTCGCTGTTCCACATCGTCCAGCAGAACGTCGCCTCCAAGCTGCCGCAGCAGGACTGGTACACCCCGGTGGGCGAAGTGCGCTCCCAGGGCCTGGAACTGGAAGCCAACACCCAGGTGACCAAAAACCTGAAGGTGCTGGCCAGCTACACCTTCACCGACATCACCTACTCCAAGTCGCTGGACGGCACCCAGGGCAATACGCCGAACCAGGCGCCGCGCCACATGGCCTCCATCTGGGGTGAGTACAGCTTCGACGCCGGCGCCCTGGACGGCCTGCGCACCGGCCTCGGCGCGCGCTACGTCGGCCAGAGCTGGGCGGACAAGGCCAACACCCTGCACGTGCCCTCCTACACCCTGATCGATGCGCTGGTGGGCTATGACCTGGGCAAGGTGGGGCTCAAGGGCATGGACCTCAGCCTGAACGCCAACAACCTGCTGGACGAGGATTACATCGCCTCCTGCTACAGCCTGGACTTCTGCTACTTCGGCGAGCAGCGCAACGTCACCGCCACCCTCAGCTACCAGTTCTGACCGGTGCCTGAACGAGCCCGCCCCGGCACCGGGGCGGGCTCGTGCGTTTGCGTGATCGACTTATCCACAGGAGAGCATCCATGCGCCCTCTTCTCGTCCTGCTGCACCGCTACCTCGGCCTGGCCACCGCGCTGTTCCTCGCCCTCGCCGGGCTCACCGGCAGCCTGCTGGCCTTCCAGCACGAGATCGACGAATGGCTGAACCCGGCCTTCTACCACGCGCCTGCACAGGGGCCGCTGCTGTCCCCCGGCGAACTGGTGCAGCGTATCGAGGGCGCCGAGCCGCGCCTGCAGGTCTGGTACATGGAGTACCCGGACGAGGCCGGCCATGCGGCGCTGATGGCCGCGGTGCCGCGTACCGACCCGGCCACCGGCGCGCCCTACGACCTGCATCACCGGGTGATCTACCTGGACCCGGTGAGCGGCGCCGAGCTGGGCATGCGCCAGTGGGGTGCCTGCTGCCTGCAGGCGCAGAACTTCATCCCCTTCATGCTGGAGTTCCACTACAACCTGGCGCTGCCGGGCAACTGGGGGCTGATCCTGATGGGGTTGGTGGCGATCCTCTGGGTGATCGACTGCTTCGCTGGCGCCTGGCTGACGCTGCCCCGCGGCCACCCCTTCCTGAAGAAATGGTGGACGGCCTGGACGCTCAAGCGCGGTGCCGGCCGCTACCGGCGCAACCTCGACCTGCACCGGGCCGGTGGGCTCTGGTTGTGGCTGCTGCTCCTGCCGGTGGCGGTGAGCAGCGTGGCGATGAACCTGCCGGAGCAGGTGTTCAAGCCGGTGGTGTCACTGTTCTCCGAGGCGCCGCCGAGCACCTACCAGCAGCGCAGCCAGATGCCCCGCGAACAGCTGGGCGAGACACAGATGGATTACCAGCGCATCTACCGGCTGGCGCAGGCGGAAGGTGAGCGGCTGGGTATCACGGGCGAAATCGGCGAGCTGTACTACAGCTTCGAGTACAACTTCTTCGGCGCCGGTTTCGGTGGCCACGAGGCCAACCCGATGGACAAGTCCTGGCTGTTCTTCCACGGCACCGACGGCAGGTTGATAGGCGAGGAGATCGCCGGGCGCGGCACGCCGGGGGAGCGCTTCTACCGCCTGCAGGCACCCATCCATGGCGGGCGCATCGCCGGCCTGCCCGGGCGCATCGCCATTGCATTGCTGGGGCTGGCCATCGCCGGGCTGTCGCTCACCGGCGTGTACATCTGGTGGCGCAAGCGCAAGGCACGGAGGTTCGCGCGCGGGGTGGCGTGATCGTCATCGGCTGGGGCGGCGCGCTGCCTGTCTGCTTGATGGGTTTCGCGGAGCTCTACCCATCCTACGGAGCGCGTAGCCCGGGCTTCAGCCCGGGGCCAGGACTCCGAACCCGGAAATGAAAAACCCCTGCGCGATGGCAGGGGTTCTGGTGCTTCAGGACGATCCGATCAGAACGGGATGTCGTCGTCGAAGCTGTCGTAGTCCGGCGCCGGTTGGGCGGCGGGCTGCGGAGCCGGGCGCTGTTGTTGCTCACGCGGGGCGGACTGTTGCGGCTCGCGCTGCGGGCGCGGGGCACGCGGAGCGGAATCGCCATCGTTGCCGGGACGGCCGCCGAGCAGCTGCATCTGGCCGTTGATGTCGACCACGATCTCGGTGGTGTAGCGTTTCACGCCGTCTTTTTCCCACTCGCGGGTGCGCAGGGTGCCTTCGACGTAGACCTGCGAGCCCTTGCGCAGGTACTCGCCGGCGATTTCGGCGAGACGGCCGAAGAACACCACGCGGTGCCATTCGGTGCGGTCCTGCTGCTGGCCGGTCTGCTTGTCCTTCCAGCTTTCGCTGGTGGCCAGGGTGACGTTGGTCACGGCATTGCCGTTGGGCATGTAGCGAACTTCGGGATCACCACCGACGTTGCCAACCAGAATGACTTTGTTAACCCCACGGGCCATAACGTTCTCCTAGGCTTCAGCACGTTCGGGCGCCGCGTTGATCAGGCGCTCCAGGGACGTGCGGTCCAATTGTTCGGTATCCAACTTGATGTAGATGGCGCCTTCTTCGGCGACCACCACAGCATCCGCCACTCCGGGCAATGCCAGCAATCGCGCCACCAGCCCGGCATCGCCGAGGGCCGCTGCCGACAAGGGCAGGCGCAGGCTGGTGACATACGGAGGCTCGCGCATAGTAACAGCAATGGCGAGCCAAATCGCACAGACAACGGCGCAGCCGATGAATACCACCGACAGCCCGCCGTGCTGGAACAACCAGCCCCCCAGGATGCCGCCGAGGGCGGCGCCGAGGAACTGGCTGGTGGAGTAGACACCCATCGCGGTGCCCTTGCCGCCGGCCGGGGCGACCTTGCTGATCAGCGACGGCAGCGAGGCTTCCAGCAGGTTGAAGGCGGTGAAGAAGACGATGGTGCCGATGACCAAGGCCTGCAGGGTGTCGCCGAAGGCCCAGAAGTACAGCTCGCAGGCCAGCAGCACGCTGACGGCGCCGAGCAGCACACGCTTCATGCGGCGCTTTTTCTCGGCGTAGATGATGAAGGGCACCATGCCGAAGAAGCCCACCAGCAGCGCGGTGAGGTAGACCCACCAGTGCTGCTCCTTGGGCAGGCCGGCCTTCTCCACCAGCGCCAGCGGCAGGGCGACGAAGCTGGCCATGAGCACGGCGTGCAGGGCGAGGATGCCGAAGTCCAGGCGCAGCAGGTCCGGGTGCTTGAGCGTGGGCAGCAGCGCCTGGCGGGCGACGCCGGATTCGCGGTGCTGCAGCGGGTGGTCGGCACGGGGCACCACCAGGGCGATGATGGCGATGCCCACTAGGGCCATCACGGCCGTCACCCAGAACAGCCCGGACAGGCCGAAGGCACGGGTGACCAGCGGGCCGACCACCATGGCGACGGCGAAGGAGACGCCGATGCTCATGCCGATCATGGCCATGGCCTTGGTGCGGTGTTGCTCGCGAGTGAGGTCGGAGAGCAGCGCCATCACCGCGGCGGAGATCGCCCCGGCGCCCTGCAGCACACGGCCGGCGATGACGCCCCAGATGGAATCGGCGTTGGCGGCGAGCACCGCGCCGGCGGCGAAGATCAGCAGGCCGATATAGATGACGGGCAGGCGGCCAATGCGATCGGAGACGATGCCGAAGGGGATCTGCAGCACGGCCTGGGTGAGGCCATAGGCGCCGATGGCCAGGCCGATCAGCGCGGGGGTCGCGCCGGCCAGGTCCTGCCCGTAGGTGGCCAGGACCGGCAGCACCATGAACATGCCGAGCATGCGGAAGGCGAACACCAGGGCGAGGCCGCTGGCCGCTCGGGTCTCGCGACCGCTCATGCGCTCAGAATGGGAGTCGTGCATAGATTCCTCATGGGAAACGGATAGGGGGAAGTGCGTCGTGGCCCCTCGGTGGCGCATGCACCCGACCCTGGGTGCCCGGCCTGGGCCGGCGCCAAAAAATGTCGCGCATTCTAACAGCCCCAATGGTCTACAGCACAGCCGCGCGCCTTTGCCGCAGGGTAGGCACGCCCCGTATAATCGCGGGTTTCCCGCACGCCAAACGAGGCAGCAGTGGACAAGATCCTGATCCGTGGGGCCCGTACCCATAACCTGAAGAACGTCGATCTCACCCTGCCGCGCGACAAGCTGATCGTGATCACCGGCCTGTCCGGTTCCGGCAAATCCTCCCTGGCCTTCGACACCCTCTACGCCGAGGGCCAGCGCCGCTACGTGGAGTCGCTGTCGGCCTATGCCCGGCAGTTCCTGTCGATGATGGAAAAGCCGGATGTCGACACCATCGAAGGGCTGTCGCCGGCCATCTCCATCGAGCAGAAGTCCACGTCGCACAACCCGCGCTCCACCGTGGGCACCATCACCGAGATCTACGACTACCTGCGCCTGCTTTACGCCCGTGCAGGGACTCCGCGCTGCCCGGACCATGACGTGCCGCTGGAAGCGCAGACCGTGAGCCAGATGGTCGACCAGGTGCTGGCGATGCCCGAGGGCCGCAAGCTTATGCTGCTGGCGCCGGTGATCCGCGAGCGCAAGGGCGAGCACCTGGCGGTGTTCGACGAACTGCGCGCCCAGGGCTTCGTGCGGGCCCGGGTCAACGGCCGCATCTACGAGATGGACGAGCTGCCCAAGCTGGACAAGCAGAAGAAGCACTCCATCGATGTGGTGGTGGACCGCTTCAAGGTCCGTGCCGACCTGCAGCAGCGCCTGGCGGAATCCTTCGAGACGGCGATCAACCTTGCCGACGGCATCGCCCTGGTGGCGCCGATGGACGACGAGCCGGGCGACGAGATCATCTTCTCCGCGCGCTTCGCCTGCCCCCATTGCGGCCACTCCATCAGCGAGCTGGAACCCAAGCTGTTCTCCTTCAACAACCCCGCCGGCGCCTGCCCCACCTGCGACGGCCTGGGGGTGAAGCAGTTCTTCGACGCCAAGCGCCTGGTCAACGGCGAGCTGACCCTGGCCGAAGGCGCGATCCGCGGCTGGGACCGGCGCAACGTCTATTACTTCCAGATGCTCGGCTCCCTGGCCGCGCACTACGGCTTCAGCCTGGAGAAGCCCTTCGACGAGCTGCCGGCCGAGGACCAGAAGGCGATCCTCTTCGGCAGCGGCCGCGAGGACGTGGACTTCCGCTACCTCAATGACCGTGGCGATATCGTCAAGCGCTCGCACCCGTTCGAGGGGATCATCCCCAACCTGGAGCGTCGCTACCGCGAGACCGAATCGAACACCGTGCGCGAGGAGCTGGCCAAGTTCCTCAGCACCCAGCCCTGCCCGGACTGCCGCGGCACCCGCCTGCGCCGCGAAGCGCGCCATGTGTGGGTGGGCGAGAAGACCCTGCCGGCGGTGACCGGCTTGCCGGTGGGCGATGCCGCCGACTACTTCGGCGAGCTGAGCCTGCCCGGCCGCAAGGGCGAGATCGCCGATAAGATCCTCAAGGAGATCCGCGAGCGCTTGCAGTTCCTGGTCAACGTCGGCCTCGACTACCTGACCCTGGACCGCAGCGCCGATACGCTCTCCGGTGGCGAGGCGCAGCGTATCCGCCTGGCCAGCCAGATCGGCGCGGGCCTGGTGGGCGTGATGTACATCCTCGACGAGCCCTCCATCGGCCTGCATCAGCGGGACAACGAGCGCCTGCTGGCCACCCTCACCCACCTGCGCAACATCGGCAACACGGTGATCGTGGTAGAGCACGACGAGGACGCCATCCGCCTCGCCGACTACGTGGTGGACATCGGCCCGGGCGCAGGCGTGCACGGTGGCCGCGTGGTCGCCGAGGGCACTCCCGATGAAGTGATGTCGCACCCCGACTCGCTGACCGGCAAGTACCTCTCCGGCCGGGTGAAGATCGCAGTGCCGGCCAAGCGCACCCCGCGCGACAAGAAGAAGTCGCTGCTGCTCAAGGGCGCGCGCGGCAACAACCTGCAGAACGTCAACCTGGAGATACCGGTCGGGCTGCTGACCTGCATCACCGGCGTATCGGGCTCGGGCAAGTCGACGCTGATCAACAACACCCTGTTCCCCATCACCGCCACCGCACTGAATGGCGCAACCACGCTGGAGGCGGCACCCCACGACAGCTTCGATGGGCTGCAGCACCTGGACAAGGTGGTGGACATCGACCAGAGCCCCATCGGCCGCACCCCGCGCTCCAACCCGGCGACCTACACCGGGCTGTTCACGCCGATCCGCGAGCTGTTCTCCGGCGTCGCGGAGTCGCGCTCCCGTGGCTACGGGCCGGGGCGCTTCTCCTTCAACGTGAAGGGCGGCCGCTGCGAGGCCTGCCAGGGCGATGGCGTGATCAAGGTGGAGATGCACTTCCTGCCGGACATCTACGTGCCCTGCGACGTGTGCAAGGGCAAGCGCTACAACCGCGAGACCCTGGAGGTACGCTACAAGGGCAAGAGCATCACCGAGGTGCTGGACATGACCATCGAAGAAGCGCGGGAGTTCTTCGATGCCGTGCCGGCCATCGCGCGCAAGCTGCAGACGCTGATGGACGTGGGCCTGTCCTACATCCGCCTGGGGCAGTCGGCGACCACGCTGTCCGGTGGTGAGGCGCAGCGAGTGAAGCTGTCCCGCGAGCTGTCCAAGCGCGACACCGGCAAGACGCTGTACATCCTCGACGAGCCGACCACGGGCCTGCACTTTGCGGATATCCAGCAGTTGCTCGATGTGCTGCACCGCCTGCGCGACCACGGCAACACCGTGGTGGTCATCGAGCACAACCTGGATGTGATCAAGACCGCCGACTGGCTGGTTGACCTGGGTCCCGAGGGCGGTTCCAAAGGTGGCCAGATCATCGCCACCGGCACGCCGGAAGACGTGGCGAAGATGAAGCAGTCCCACACGGGGCACTTCCTCAAGCCGCTGCTGGAACGTGATCGCGCCTGAGTCCTGGCCACAATGAAAAGCCCCTGCCACCGTGAGGTGACAGGGGCTTTTCATGCCCGGTGAAGGGTCAGCCGAGCTGGACGCCCAGCGCCTTGGCGATGCCTTCGCCGTAGGCCGGGTCGGCCTTGAAGAAGTACTGCAGCTGGCGCTGCACCACATCCTCGGTGACACCGGCCATGGCGCCAGCGATGTTGCTGATGAGCAACGCCTTCTGCTCGGCGCTCATCAGGCGGAACAGCGCACCGGCGTGGCTGTAGTAGTCGCTGTCCTCACGATGATCGTGACGGGCGGCGGCGCCATTCAGCGGCAGCGGCGGCTCGGCGTACTGCGGTGCCTGCTTGGGGGCATTCGCGTAGCTGTTGGGCTCGTAGTTGGGCGCGGCACCACCGTTGCTGCCGAACGCCATGGAGCCATCGCGCTGGTAGCTGTTCACCGGCGAGCGCGGTGCGTTCACCGGCAGTTGCTGGTGGTTGGTGCCCACGCGGTAGCGGTGCGCATCGGCATAGGCGAATACGCGCCCTTGCAGCATGCGGTCCGGCGACAGGCCGACGCCCGGAATCATGTTGCTCGGCCCGAAGGTGGCCTGCTCGACCTCGGCGAAGTAGTTCAACGGGTTGCGGTTGAGCTCGAGCTCGCCCACTTCGATCAGCGGGAACTCCTTCTGCGACCAGGTTTTGGTCACGTCGAAGGGGCTCTCGTGGTGCGCTTCGGCCTGGGCCTCGCTCATGATCTGGATGCACACGCTCCACTTGGGAAACTCACCGCGCTCGATGGCGTTGAACAGGTCGCGTTGGGCGTAATCCGGGTCGGTACCGGCCAGGCGGGCCGCTTCGGCCGGCGCCAAGTTCTTGATGCCCTGCTTGGTCTTGTAGTGCCATTTGACCCAATGACGCTCACCCTGGGCGTTGACCAGGCTGTAGGTGTGGCTGCCGAAGCCGTGCATGTGACGGTAGCCATCCGGGATGCCGCGGTCGGAGAACAGGATGGTGATCTGGTGCAGCGCCTCGGGCGAGTGCGACCAGAAGTCCCATATCATCTGCGCGCTCTTCAGGTTGCTTTGCGGCAGGCGCTTCTGGGTATGGATGAAGTCGGGGAATTTCAGCGGATCGCGGATGAAGAACACCGGGGTGTTGTTGCCGACGATGTCCCAGTTGCCCTCTTCGGTATAGAACTTCAGGGCAAAGCCGCGCGGGTCGCGCTCGGTGTCAGCCGAGCCGCGCTCACCACCTACGGTGGAGAAACGCAGGAAAGTGGGCGTCTGTTTGCCGACGGCGTCGAACAGCTTGGCGCTGGTGTAGCGGGTGATGTCGCGAGTGACGGTGAAGGTGCCGTAGGCACCCGATCCCTTGGCGTGAACGCGACGCTCGGGGATGTTCTCGCGGTTGAAGTGCGCAAGCTTCTCGATCAGGTGGAAATCGTCGAGCAGCAGCGGGCCGCGCGGGCCGGCAGAACGAGAATTCTGGTTGTCGGCGACAGGGGCGCCAGAGGCGGTGGTCAGGTAGGTCTTCTTGTCCATCATCTTGCTTCCTCACGGATAGTTACTAGCCAACGAGGAACAGGATGAAGCAGCCGGCGATGCAGAGCCAATGCATTACGAGAAAGCGATCGATAGATATTATCTTTCGATTTGTAGGCCCGAATCGATTATTTCCACCGAGGCTCCGGAGCCCTTCCAGGCAGGATACGGACAGAAGGAAACCATAGGACTGAAACGAAAAAACCGGGCACTAGGCCCGGTTTTCTCTTGTAGCGTACGACTTACTCGGCAGCTTCTACTGCTGCGCCGCCGACCGGACGGTCGATCAGCTCAACGTAGGCCATCGGAGCGTTGTCGCCAGCGCGGAAGCCGCACTTCAGGATGCGGAGGTAGCCGCCCTGACGGTTGGCGTAGCGCTTGCCCAGATCGTTGAACAGTTTGCCAACGATGGCTTTCGAACGAGTACGGTCGAAGGCCAGACGACGGTTGGCAACGCTGTCTTCCTTGGCCAGGGTGATCAGCGGCTCGGCAACGCGACGCAGTTCCTTGGCTTTCGGCAGGGTGGTTTTGATCAGTTCGTGCTCGAACAGCGAAACCGCCATGTTCTGGAACATGGCCTTGCGGTGTGCGCTGGTGCGGCTGAGGTGACGGCCACTTTTACGATGACGCATGGTTCAATTCCTTACCAAACTCACGTTCGGTGATTACGACGATCAGGCAGTCGCCTTGTCGTCCTTCTTAAGACTTGCCGGCGGCCAGTTGTCGAGGCGCATACCGAGGGACAGACCACGGGAGGCCAGGACGTCCTTGATCTCGGTCAGGGACTTCTTGCCCAGGTTCGGAGTCTTCAACAGTTCCACTTCGGTGCGCTGAATCAGATCACCGATGTAGTAAATGTTCTCCGCCTTGAGGCAGTTGGCCGAACGTACGGTCAGCTCAAGATCATCAACCGGGCGCAGCAGGATCGGATCGATCTCGTCTTCCTGCTCGACTACTACGGGCTCGCTATCACCTTTGAGGTCGACGAACGCTGCCAGCTGCTGTTGCAGGATGGTAGCGGCACGACGAATGGCCTCTTCAGGATCCAGGGTACCGTTGGTTTCCAGATCAATGACCAGCTTGTCCAGGTTGGTACGCTGCTCGACACGGGCGTTTTCCACCACGTAAGCAACACGACGGACCGGGCTGAACGAAGAGTCGAGCTGCAAGCGACCAATGCTGCGGCTCTCGTCTTCATCGCTCTGACGCGCGTCAGCCGGCTCATAGCCGCGACCACGAGCCACTTTGAGCTTCATGTTCAGTGCGCCGTTTTCCGCCAGGTTAGCGATCACGTGGTCGCCATTGACGATCTCGACATCATGATCCAGCTGAATATCGGCAGCAGTGACCACGCCCGAACCCTTCTTGACCAGGTTCAGCGTTACTTCGTCACGACCGTGCAGCTTGACAGCCAGACCTTTCAGGTTGAGCAGGATTTCGATGACATCTTCCTGAACACCTTCGATGGCACTGTACTCATGGAGTACGCCGTCGATTTCGGCCTCGACTACTGCACAGCCAGGCATGGAGGACAACAGGATGCGACGCAGCGCGTTGCCCAGGGTATGGCCGAAACCGCGCTCGAGAGGCTCGAGCGTGATCTTGGCGCGGGTCGGACTGACCACCTGCACATCAATGTGGCGGGGGGTCAGGAACTCATTTACCGAACTCTGCATGGATGCACCTATTTTCTAGCCCTTACTTGGAGTAGAGCTCGACAATCAGGTTTTCGTTGATGTCGGCGGACAGATCAGCACGTGCCGGAACGCTTTTGAACACGCCGGACTTCTTCTCGCTGTCGACTTCAACCCACTCAACGCGACCGCGTTGGGCGCACAGTTCAAGGGCTTGAACGATACGCAGCTGATTCTTCGACTTCTCGCGAATTGCTACCACGTCACCGGCTTTGACTTGGAAAGACGGTACGTTGACGGTCTGACCATTCACGCTGATGGCTTTGTGCGATACCAGCTGACGGGATTCGGAGCGGGTAGCACCAAAGCCCATGCGGTATACGACGTTGTCCAGGCGGCACTCGAGAAGTTGCAGCAGGTTCTCACCGGTAGCGCCCTTACGGCTGGCAGCTTCCTTGTAGTAACCGCTGAACTGACGCTCCAGAACACCGTAGATACGACGTACTTTCTGCTTCTCGCGCAGCTGAGTACCGTAGTCGGACAGGCGACCACGGCGAGCGCCGTGCTGGCCAGGAGCCGATTCGATGTTGCACTTGGATTCGAGCGCGCGGGCACCACTCTTCAGGAAGAGGTCAGTACCTTCACGACGGGACAGTTTGCATTTGGGACCAATGTAACGAGCCATTTCTCACTGTCTCCTATTACACGCGACGCTTCTTCGGCGGACGGCACCCGTTATGCGGGATCGGCGTCACGTCGGTGATGCTGGCAATCTTGTAGCCGCAGGCGTTCAGAGCACGCACGGCGGATTCGCGACCCGGACCCGGACCCTTGACGTTGACGTCGAGGTTCTTGAGGCCGTATTCGAGGGCAGCTTGACCAGCACGCTCAGCAGCTACCTGGGCAGCGAACGGAGTGCTTTTACGGGAGCCGCGGAAACCAGAACCACCGGAGGTGGCCCAGGACAGGGCATTACCTTGACGGTCAGTGATGGTCACGATGGTGTTGTTGAAAGACGCGTGGATGTGGGCGATCCCATCAACCACTGTCTTTTTGACTTTCTTACGGGGACGAGCAGCAGGCTTAGCCATGACTTAGTTCCTGTCGATTCGCGGGCGCAATTACTTGCGGATCGGCTTACGCGGGCCCTTACGGGTACGCGCGTTGGTCTTGGTACGTTGGCCATGAACAGGCAGGCCACGACGGTGACGCAGGCCGCGGTAGCAACCCAGGTCCATCAGACGCTTGATGTTCATGTTGATTTCGCGACGCAGGTCACCTTCAGTGGTGAGCTTCGCGACTTCGCCACGCAGCTGTTCGATCTGCTCGTCGGAGAGATCCTTGATCTTTACCGCCGGATTTACGCCGGTGGTTGCACAGATGCTCTGTGCAGTGGTGCGACCAACACCGTAGATGTAGGTCAGCGAGATAACAGTGTGCTTGTTATCTGGAATGTTGACGCCTGCAATACGGGCCATTCAGTGAAACTCCAGTTGACAGCTACCTACGCCCCGGAAGCCAAGAAATAGGGCGCGCGATATTAACGCTGTAGAAACGAATAATCAACCCGGCAGCGCACTAGCTGCCGGGCTCATAACGCGTGAATCACACTCAGCCTTGGCGCTGTTTGTGACGCGGTTCCGCGCTGCAGATCACGCGAACAACACCTTCGCGGCGAACGATCTTGCAGTTACGGCACAGCTTTTTCACCGATGCACGAACTTTCATCAGTAACTCCTAGAACCTTACGGAACCGGGTCAGCGGAGCATTCCGCCGCCGTAGCCCTTCAGGTTGGCTTTCTTCATCAGGGATTCGTACTGGTGCGAAACGAGGTGGGATTGTACTTGGGCCATAAAGTCCATAACAACCACGACAACGATCAGCAACGAGGTCCCGCCAAGGTAGAACGGAACGTTGGCTGCAACCACAAGGAACTGGGGAAGCAGGCAAACAGCCGTCATGTACAGAGCACCGAACATGGTCAAGCGGGTCAGTACGCCATCGATATAGCGTGCAGACTGCTCACCCGGACGGATACCCGGAATAAAGGCACCGGACTTCTTCAGGTTCTCCGCCACGTCTTTCGGGTTGAACATCAGCGCTGTGTAGAAGAAGCAGAAGAAAACGATCCCTGCACTAAACAGCAGAATGTTCAACGGCTGACCGGGGGCGATCGCCTGCGACAGGTCCTGGAGCCAGCCCATTTTTTCGGACTGACCGAACCAGGCTCCCAGCGAAGCCGGGAACAGCAGGATGCTGCTGGCGAAAATGGCCGGGATTACGCCCGCCATGTTCACCTTCAGCGGCAGGTGGCTGTTCTGCGCAGCGAAGACCTTGCGGCCCTGCTGACGCTTGGCGTAGTGCACCGCGATACGACGCTGGCCACGCTCAATGAACACCACGAAACCAATGATCGCTACCGCCAGCAAACCGATGGCGACGAGGGCGAAGATATTGATATCGCCCTGACGTGCAGACTCGAAGGACTGCCCTATCGCTCTCGGAAGACCGGCCACGATGCCTGCAAAAATCAGCATCGAGATACCGTTGCCGACACCGCGCTCGGTGATCTGCTCGCCAAGCCACATCATGAACATCGCACCAGCCACGAAGGTGGTGACAGCCACGAAGTAGAAGCCGAAATCAGTCGAGAAAGCGACGCCCTGACTGGCGAGACCGACGGACATGCCGACTGCCTGCACCAGTGCCAGGACTACAGTGCCGTAGCGGGTGTACTGGCTGATCTTGCGACGGCCAGCTTCACCTTCCTTCTTCAACTGCTCCAGCTGCGGGCTGATCGCGGTCATGAGCTGCATGATGATCGACGCCGAGATGTACGGCATGATCCCCAGTGCAAAAATGCTCATGCGCTCCAGCGCGCCGCCGGAAAACATGTTGAACAGGCTAAGAATGGTCCCCTCGTTCTGCCGGAACAGCTCGGCCAGCCGGTCAGGGTTTATCCCGGGCACTGGAATGTGCGCGCCAATCCGATAGACGATGATCGCCAGGAACAGGAAACGCAGTCGAGCCCAGAGCTCGGATAACCCGCCATTGCTGAGCGCGGAGAGAGCACCTTGCTTAGCCATTTAGTCCTCGAACTTACCGCCAGCTGCTTCGATAGCCGCGCGCGCACCTTTGGTGGCGGCGATACCTTTCAGGGTGACCGCGCGAGTAACGTCGCCCGACAGCATGATTTTCACACGCTGTACGTTCTGGTTAATCACGTTGGCATCCTTCAGCGACTGCAGGGATACGACATCGCCTTCAACCTTGGCCAGTTCGGAAGTGCGCACTTCTGCGCGATCCATGGCTTTCAGGGAAACGAAGCCGAACTTCGGCAGACGGCGGTGCAGCGGCTGTTGACCGCCTTCGAAGCCCGGAGCGATGGTGCCACCGGAGCGGGAGGTCTGACCTTTGTGACCACGGCCACCAGTCTTGCCCAAACCGCTGCCGATACCACGGCCCGGACGGTGCTTCTCGCGACGGGCACCCGGCGCGGAACGCAGATCGTTCAGTTTCATGGATTAACCCTCGACGCGCAGAAGGTAGTAAGCCTTGTTGATCATGCCGCGATTTTCAGGGGTGTCCTGAACTTCAACGGTGTGACCAATGCGACGCAGGCCGAGGCCCTTGACGCAAGCTTTGTGGTTAGCCAGACGGCCGCTAACGCTCTTGATCAGCGTTACTTTGACAGTTGCCATGATTAGAGAATCTCCTCGACGCTCTTACCACGCTTGGCTGCAACGGACTCCGGGGACTGCATGTTCTTCAGACCCTTGAAGGTGGCGTAAACCACGTTCACCGGATTGGTCGAGCCGTAGCATTTGGCCAGAACGTTCTGCACACCAGCCACTTCCAGGACAGCGCGCATGGCGCCGCCGGCGATGATACCGGTACCTTCGGAAGCCGGCTGCATGTACACCTTGGAGGCGCCATGAGCGGACTTGACGGGGTACTGCAGGGTGGTGCCGTTCAGGTCTACCTGGATCATGTTGCGGCGAGCTGCTTCCATCGCTTTCTGGATAGCGGCCGGCACTTCGCGGGATTTACCGCGACCGAAGCCAACACGACCTTTACCATCACCTACCACGGTCAGCGCGGTGAAGGTGAAGATACGGCCGCCTTTAACGGTCTTGGCAACGCGATTAACCTGAACCAGCTTCTCGATGTAGCCTTCGTCGCGCTTTTGCTCGTTATTTGCCATAACTTAGAACTCCAGCCCGCCTTCACGAGCAGCATCAGCCAGCGCCTTGACGCGGCCGTGGTACTTGAAGCCAGAACGATCGAACGCCACCTGAGTGACACCAGCTGCTTTCGCACGCTCGGCAACCAGCTGACCAACCTTCTTGGCCGCGTCGACGTTGCCGGTGGCGCCGTCACGCAGTTCTTTGTCCAGGGTCGAGGCGGTGGCCAGAACCTTGGCGCCGTCGGCCGAAATGACCTGGGCGTAGATGTGCTGGGAAGAGCGATACACGCAGAGGCGTACGGTTTCCAGCTCGCGCATTTTCAGGCGTGCCTTGCGAGCGCGACGCAGACGAGTTTCTTTCTTTACGCTCATTTGCTATGCCCTACTTCTTCTTAGCTTCTTTACGACGGACGACTTCGTCGGCGTAACGCACACCTTTGCCTTTGTAAGGCTCCGGCGGACGGAAGTCGCGAATCTCGGCCGCCACCTGACCAACCAGCTGCTTGTCGATACCTTTGATCAGGATATCGGTCTGGCTGGGGGTTTCGGCGGTAACGCCTTGCGGCAGTTCGTAATCCACCGGGTGCGAGAAGCCTAAAGCCAGGGACAGCACTTGACCTTTGGCTTGCGCCTTGTAACCAACGCCCACCAGCTGGAGCTTGCGCTCGAAGCCTTGGCTGACGCCGACTACCATGTTGTTGACCAGCGCACGGGTGGTACCGGCCATGGCCCTGTTCTGTTGGTCGCCGTTGCGAGCAGCGAAACGCAGCTCACCAGCTTCCTGCAGAACTTCCACGGACGGATGCACGTTCAGTTCGAGAGCGCCCTTGGCACCCTTCACCGAAAGCTGCTGACCGGCGATCTTGATTTCGACGCCAGCGGGCAGCTTGACGGGGTTCTTAGCAACGCGAGACATGCTTATCCCCCCTTAGAACACAGTGCAAAGCACTTCGCCACCAACGCCAGCAGCGCGAGCAGCACGATCAGTCATCACACCTTTGTTGGTGGAAACGATCGATACGCCCAGGCCGCCACGAACTTTCGGCAGCTGATCGACGGATTTGTACTGGCGCAGGCCAGGACGACTTACGCGCTTGAGTTCCTCGATGACCGGACGGCCTTCGAAGTACTTCAGCTCGATAGACAGCAGAGGCTTGATGTCGCTGCTGATCTGGTATCCCGTGATGTAGCCTTCGTTCTTGAGAACGCTGGCCACCGCCACCTTCAGTTTGGAGGACGGCATGCTTACGACAGACTTTTCAGCCATCTGGGCATTACGGATACGAGTTAGCATGTCCGCTAACGGGTCCTGCATACTCATGGGCTAGTTGCTCCTAAATACAAAAGAAATAGCCTTGCGACTAGAATCGCGACAAAGCGCAGGCAAACAAGGCCTGACTCCGGCGAGCCGAATATTCTAGAGATTGATCAAAAACGAATCAAGCCCCAAAAGGGGCTTGATTGATACCACTCGGCGGAGGCCGGGACTTGCATCCCGACATCCAGAGCAACATTACCAGCTGGCTTTGACCAGGCCGGGAACGTCACCACGCATGGCGGCTTCACGCAGCTTGTTACGGCCGAGGCCGAACTTGCGGTAAACGCCGTGCGGACGACCGGTGATGCGGCAGCGGTTACGCAGGCGCGAGGCGCTTGCATCACGGGGCTGCTTCTGCAGAGCTACCTGGGCTTCCCAACGAGCTTCCGGAGTGGAGTTCGGGTTGGCAATGGTAGCTTTCAGCTCAGCGCGCTTCTTAGCGAACTTCGCAACCGTTTGCTGACGCTTCAGCTCACGGTTCTTCATGCTCTGTTTGGCCATGTTCCTACTCCAATCAGTTGCGGAACGGGAAGTTGAAGGCGCGCAGCAGGGCACGACCTTCATCATCGTTACGGGCAGTGGTGGTCAGGGTAATGTCCAGACCGCGCAGTGCATCGATTTTGTCGTAATCGATTTCCGGGAAGATGATCTGCTCTTTCACGCCCATGCTGTAGTTGCCACGACCGTCGAAGGACTTGGCATTCAGGCCGCGGAAGTCACGCACGCGCGGCAGGGAGATGGCCAGCAGACGATCCAGGAACTCGTACATACGATCGCGGCGCAGGGTTACCTTGACACCGATCGGCCAACCTTCACGGACCTTGAAGCCCGCAACGGATTTCTTGGCGTAGGTCACAACGACCTTCTGACCGGTGATCTTCTCAAGATCAGCTACAGCGTGTTCGATGACTTTCTTGTCGCCGATCGCTTCGCCCAGACCCATGTTCAGGGTGATCTTGGTAATGCGCGGAACTTCCATCACGTTGGAAAGCTGAAGCTCTTCTTTCAGCTTGGGCGCGATTTCTTTCCGATAAATCTCTTTTAGTCGTGCCATGGTCTTCTACCTAGCAGTGCTCAAGCATCAACCGCTTTTTGGGTCGACTTGAAGACACGAATTTTCTTACCGTCTTCTACTTTGAAACCAACGCGATCAGCCTTGTTGGTTTCAGCATTGAAGATGGCGACGTTGGAGACGTGCAGAGGCGCCTCCTTCTCGACGATACCGCCCTGTACACCGGACATGGGGTTCGGCTTGGTGTGGCGCTTCACCAGGTTGATCCCACCAACGACCAGACGGTCGTCAGTGAGAACCTTGAGCACCTTGCCACGCTTGCCCTTGTCTTTGCCGGCGATGACGATGATCTCGTCGTCACGACGAATCTTTTGCATGACGGCTTCTCCTTACAGCACTTCGGGGGCGAGCGAGACGATCTTCATGAACTTCTCGGAACGAAGTTCACGGGTCACGGGCCCGAAGATACGGGTACCGATGGGCTCTTGCTTGTTGTTCAGCAGAACAGCAGCGTTGCCATCGAAGCGAATGATCGAGCCGTCAGGACGGCGTACGCCGTGCTTGGTACGGACCACAACAGCGGTCATTACCTGGCCTTTCTTCACTTTGCCGCGCGGAATCGCTTCCTTGACGGTGACCTTGATGATGTCGCCGATACCGGCATAACGACGGTGCGAACCACCCAGGACCTTGATGCACATAACGCGACGAGCACCGCTGTTGTCAGCGACGTCGAGCATGGATTGAGTCTGAATCATATCTTTCTCCGACCCTTAGTCCTTAGACTTCCACGGCACGTTCTACGACTTCCACCAGTGCCCAGGACTTGGTCTTGGCCAGCGGACGGGTCTCGCGGATGGTGACCTTGTCGCCGATACGGCACTGGTTGGTTTCGTCGTGAGCATGCAGCTTGGTCGAGCGCTTCACGTATTTACCGTAGATCGGGTGCTTTACGCGGCGCTCGATCAGGACGGTGATGGTTTTGTCCATCTTGTCGCTGACGACACGACCGGTCAGCGTACGGACAGTTTTCTGAGCTTCAGCCATGATTACTTACCTGCCTGCTGGTTCAGCACAGTCTTGACGCGAGCGATGTCGCGCTTCACTTGCGAGAGCAGGTGAGACTGCCCCAACTGGCCAGTTGCTTTCTGCATACGCAGGTTGAACTGGTCGCGCAGCAGGCCGAGCAGTTGCTCGTTCAGCTGCTGTACGGATTTTTCACGAAGTTCATTCGCTTTCATCACATCACCGTCCGCTTAACAAAGGAGGTGGCGAGCGGCAGCTTTGCAGCAGCCAGGGCGAATGCCTCACGCGCCAGCTCTTCGGAAACACCCTCGATCTCGTACAGGACTTTGCCCGGTTGAATCTGGGCTACCCAGTACTCGACGGCGCCCTTCCCTTTACCCATACGAACCTCGAGAGGTTTCTTGGAGATGGGCTTGTCGGGGAACACACGGATCCAGATCTTGCCGCCACGTTTAACGTGACGGGTGAGCGCACGACGTGCGGACTCGATCTGACGAGCAGTGAGACGACCACGAGCGACAGCTTTCAGGGCGAATTCGCCGAAGCTGACCTTGCTACCGCGCTGAGCCAGGCCACGGTTGTGACCAGTCATCTGCTTGCGGAATTTTGTACGCTTAGGTTGCAGCATTTTGCGTACTCCTTACTTAGCAGCTTTTTTACGAGGAGCGGGCGCTTGGGGCTTGAGCTCTTCCTGGCGGCCACCAATGACCTCGCCTTTGAAGATCCAAACCTTCACACCGATCACACCGTAGGTGGTGTGCGCTTCGTAGGTTGCATAGTCGATGTCGGCACGCAGGGTGTGCAGGGGCACACGACCTTCGCGGTACCATTCGGTACGAGCGATTTCAGCACCGCCAAGACGACCGCTTACCTGGATCTTGATGCCCTTGGCACCAATGCGCATGGCGTTCTGTACAGCGCGCTTCATGGCGCGACGGAACATAACGCGACGCTCCAGCTGCTGAGCTACGCTCTGCGCAACCAGCATACCGTCGAGCTCCGGCTTGCGGATCTCTTCGATGTTGATGTGCACGGGCACACCCATTTGCTTGGTCAGGTCCTGACGCAGCTTCTCAACATCTTCACCTTTCTTGCCGATCACGATGCCGGGACGAGCGGTGTGGATGGTGATGCGTGCGGTTTGAGCCGGGCGATGAATATCGATACGGCTTACGGACGCGCTTTTTAGTTTGTCTTGGAGGTACTCACGAACCTTCAGGTCGGCAAACAGATAGTCGGCATAAGTGCGCTTATCTGCGTACCAAACGGAGGTGTGCTCCTTGACGATTCCCAGGCGAATGCCAGTGGGATGTACTTTCTGACCCATCTGATCGACTCCGTTACTTGTCCGCAACCTTGACAGTGATATGGCAAGACCGCTTGACGATGCGATCAGCGCGGCCTTTGGCACGCGGCATGATGCGCTTCAGCGAACGCCCTTCGTTGACGAAAACGGTGGAGACTTTGAGATCGTCCACGTCTGCGCCTTCGTTGTGCTCGGCGTTGGCCACGGCCGATTCGAGCACTTTCTTCATGATCTCAGCGGCTTTTTTGCTGCTGAAGGTCAACAGGTTGAGCGCTTCGCCCACCTTCTTCCCGCGGATCTGGTCGGCGACCAAGCGGGCTTTCTGGGCGGAGATTCGAGCGCCCGACAGCTTAGCGGCTACTTCCATCGTTCCTTACCCCTTAACGCTTGGCTTTCTTGTCAGCTGCATGCCCGCGATAGGTGCGGGTAGCGGCGAACTCGCCCAGTTTGTGACCGACCATGTCTTCGTTCACGAGAACGGGTACATGTTGACGGCCATTGTGTACAGCGATGGTCAGACCAACCATCTGCGGCAGAACGATGGAACGGCGCGACCAGGTTTTCACCGGCTTGCGATCGTTCTTTTCTACCGCTACTTCGATCTTCTTCAGTAGGTGAAGATCGATAAAAGGACCTTTTTTCAGAGAACGCGGCACTGTCGTATCCTCGATTATTTACGGCGACGGACAATCATATTGTCGGTGCGTTTGTTCGCACGGGTCTTCGCGCCCTTGGTCGGGAAGCCCCACGGAGACACCGGATGACGACCACCAGAGGTACGACCTTCACCACCACCATGCGGGTGGTCGACCGGGTTCATGGCAACACCACGAACGGTCGGGCGAACGCCACGCCAGCGCTTGGCACCAGCTTTACCCAGCGAACGCAGGCTGTGCTCGGAGTTCGAGACTTCGCCCAGGGTCGCACGGCACTCAGCCAGTACTTTGCGCATTTCGCCGGAGCGAAGACGCAGGGTTACATAGGCACCTTCACGAGCGACCAGCTGAGCCGAAGCACCAGCGGAACGAGCGATCTGAGCACCTTTACCCGGCTTCAGCTCAACACCGTGAACGGTGCTACCAACCGGGATGTTACGCAGCTGCAGGCTGTTGCCCGGCTTGATCGGCGCGTGAGCACCAGAGATCAGCTGGTCGCCAGCGTTCACGCCTTTCGGCGCGATGATGTAGCGACGTTCGCCGTCGGCATACTTCAGCAGAGCGATGTGAGCAGTACGGTTCGGATCGTATTCGATGCGCTCAACGGTGGCAGGAATGCCATCCTTGTTGCGACGGAAGTCGACCAGACGATAGTGCTGCTTGTGACCACCGCCGATGTGGCGAGTGGTGATGCGGCCGTTGTTGTTACGACCACCGGACTTCGACTTTTTCTCAACCAGCGGTGCGTAGGGGGCGCCCTTGTGCAGCTCTTGGTTGACAACCTTGACCACGAAACGGCGGCCTGCGGAAGTCGGTTTGCATTTAACGATTGCCATGATGCACCCCTTTACTCAGCGCTGCTGGCGAAATCGAGATCTTGGCCCGGCTGGAGGGCGATGTACGCCTTTTTCCAGTCGTTGCGCTTGCCCAGGCCGCGAGCGGTACGCTTGGTCTTGCCCTGTACGTTGACAGTGCGGACAGCTTCTACCTTCACGCTGAACAGGCTTTCTACGGCCTTCTTGATTTCCAGCTTGGTTGCATCAGTGGCAACCTTGAAAACGAATTGGCTCTTGCCATCCGCCAGGACGGTAGCCTTCTCGGAGATGTGCGGACCAACCAGCACTTTGAATACGCGTTCCTGGTTCATCCCAGCAGCTCCTCGAATTTCTTCACGGCGGACACGGTGATCAACACCTTGTCGTAGGCGATCAGGCTCACCGGGTCGGAACCTTGCACGTCACGAACATCAACATGCGGCAGGTTGCGAGCAGCCAGGTACAGGTTCTGATCGACATCATCGGAAACGATGAGGACGTCAGTCAGACCCAGGCCATTCAGCTTGCCCAGCAGATCCTTGGTTTTCGGCGCCTCAACTGCGAAGTCGGCAACCACGATCAGACGGTCCTGACGAACCAGCTCGGAGAGGATGGAGCGCAGAGCTGCGCGATACATCTTCTTGTTGAGCTTCTGGGAGTGATCCTGCGGCTTGGCAGCAAAAGTGGTACCACCGGAACGCCAGATGGGGCTACGGATGGTGCCAGCACGAGCACGACCGGTGCCCTTCTGACGCCAGGGCTTCTTGCCGCCACCGGACACTTCGGAACGGGTCTTCTGAGCACGAGTGCCCTGACGACCACCAGCCATGTAGGCGACGACAGCCTGGTGAACCAGGGTCTCGTTGAACTCGCCGCCAAAAGTGCGCTCATCAACTTCGATAGCTTGAGCGCCATTTACATTCAATTGCATCTCAGCTTCCCCTCTTAACCGCGAGCCTTGGCAGCCGGACGCACAACGACATCACCGCCGGTAGCGCCGGGAACGGCACCTTTAACCAGCAGCAGATTACGTTCTGCATCGACACGCACAACTTCCAGGGACTGCACGGTCACGCGCTCAGCGCCCAGATGACCGGACATTTTCTTGCCCTTGAAGACACGACCAGGAGTCTGGCACTGGCCAATGGAGCCCGGGGCGCGGTGGGAAACGGAGTTACCGTGGGTATTGTCTTGACCACGGAAATTCCAGCGCTTGATGGTACCGGCGTAGCCTTTACCTTTCGACTGACCGGTAACGTCGACCAGCTGACCAGCCTGGAAAACTTCGGCAGTGATCTGATCGCCAGCCTGGTATTCGCCGTCTTCGAGACGGAATTCCCAGACACTGCGGCCAGCGGCAACGTTTGCCTTGGCGAAATGACCAGCCTGAGCGGCGGTCACGCGCGAAGCACGACGCTCACCGACAGTGACTTGCACTGCACGATAGCCATCGCTTTCTTCAGTTTTGAACTGGGTGACACGATTCGGCTCGATCTCAATGACCGTAACCGGAATGGAGACACCTTCTTCGGTGAAAATGCGGGTCATGCCGCACTTACGACCGACTACACCAATAGTCATGTTGTAAACCTCATGAGTGTACGGGGCTTTCACCCGCTATGGCCGCCCATTTCAGAGCGTTACACGACTAAGAACCCGAAGGTTATTAGCCGAGGCTGATCTGCACTTCCACGCCTGCCGCAAGGTCGAGCTTCATCAGCGCATCGACGGTTTTATCCGTCGGCTGGACGATGTCCAGAACACGCTTGTGGGTACGAATTTCGTACTGATCGCGCGCGTCTTTGTTGACGTGCGGAGAAATCAGAACGGTGTACCGCTCTTTGCGAGTAGGCAGAGGAATCGGACCACGCACCTGAGCACCAGTACGTTTCGCGGTTTCCACGATTTCCTGGGTGGATTGATCGATCAGGCGATGGTCAAAAGCCTTCAACCGAATACGGATTTGTTGGTTTTGCATTTTGACCTCAGACTCTATCTCTGCTTCCCCAACGGACGGACTACGCCCGTTAAAAGGAGGCGTGATTGTACGGATGCTCCGGAAAGGTGTCAACTTTTGACCAACCAAAAGAAAAGGGGCCCCGAAGGGCCCCTTTCCTCAACAGGATCTTCGATTACTCGAAGATCTTGGCAACCACGCCGGCGCCAACGGTACGGCCGCCTTCGCGAATCGCGAAACGCAGGCCGTCTTCCATGGCGATCGGAGCGATCAGGGTGACAACCATCTTGATGTTGTCGCCCGGCATTACCATTTCCACGCCTTCCGGCAGCTCGCAGTTACCGGTAACGTCGGTGGTGCGGAAGTAGAACTGCGGACGGTAGCCTTTGAAGAACGGGGTGTGACGACCACCTTCTTCTTTGGACAGTACGTACACTTCGCACTCGAACTTGGTGTGCGGCTTGATGGTGCCCGGCTTGGCCAGAACCTGACCACGCTCTACGTCGTCACGCTTGGTGCCGCGCAGCAGGATACCAACGTTCTCACCAGCACGACCTTCGTCGAGCAGCTTGCGGAACATTTCAACGCCGGTGCAGATGGTCTTGGAGGTATCACGGATACCAACAATTTCCACTTCTTCCTGGACCTTGACGATGCCGCGCTCAACACGACCGGTAACCACGGTACCGCGGCCGGAGATGGAGAACACGTCTTCGATCGGCATCAGGAACGGCTGGTCGATGGCACGAACCGGCTCCGGAATGTAGGTATCCAGAGTCTCTACCAGCTTACGAACAGCGGAAACGCCGATTTCGTTGTCGTCTTTGCCTTCCAGCGCCATCAGCGCGGAACCGATAACGATCGGAGTGTCGTCGCCCGGGAAGTCGTAGGTGTTCAGCAGATCGCGAACTTCCATTTCGACCAGTTCCAGCAGCTCGGCGTCGTCAACCATGTCGGCCTTGTTCAGGAACACGACGATGTAAGGAACGCCTACCTGACGGGACAGCAGGATGTGCTCGCGGGTCTGCGGCATGGGGCCGTCAGCAGCGGAGCAAACCAGGATCGCGCCGTCCATCTGAGCAGCACCGGTGATCATGTTCTTCACATAGTCAGCGTGACCGGGGCAGTCAACGTGAGCGTAGTGACGGATCGCCGAGTCGTACTCAACGTGGGAGGTGTTGATGGTGATACCGCGAGCTTTCTCTTCCGGCGCGTTGTCGATCTGGTCGAACGCACGAGCAGAACCACCCCAGGTCTCGGAGCAGACTTTGGTCAGAGCAGCGGTCAGAGTGGTTTTGCCATGGTCAACGTGACCAATGGTGCCAACGTTGACGTGCGGTTTGTTACGTTCAAATTTTTCTTTAGCCACGACAGTAAACCTCTTACTTAAAGGGCTGAATCAACCTTGTTTTTTAACCAGGGCTTCGACGACATTCGACGGAGCTTCGGCGTATTTGGAGAATTCCATGGAGTAGCTCGCGCGACCCTGGGACATGGAACGTACGTCGGTCGCATAACCGAACATCTCGCCCAGCGGAACCTCGGCACGAATTACCTTACCGGAAACGCTGTCTTCCATCCCCTGAATCAGACCACGACGACGGTTCAGGTCACCCATCACGTCACCCATGTAGTCTTCAGGAGTTACCACCTCTACCCGCATGATCGGCTCAAGCACTTTACCGCCGCCCTTCTGGGCCAGCTGCTTGGTCGCCATGGAGGCAGCGATCTTGAACGCCATCTCGTTGGAGTCGACGTCGTGGTACGAACCATCGAACACGGAAGCCTTCAGGCCGATGAGCGGATAGCCGGCAACGACGCCGTTCTTCATCTGCTCTTCGATGCCCTTCTGGATCGCCGGGATGTATTCCTTCGGAACCACACCGCCAACGACTTCGTTGGTGAACACCAGACCTTCGGTGATGTTGCCTTTCTCGTCCACATCGGCAGCCGAGAAACGGATCCAGCAATGACCGAACTGACCGCGACCACCGGACTGACGAACGAACTTGCCTTCGATCTCGACGTTGTCCTTGGTGATGGTTTCACGATAGGAAACCTGCGGCTTGCCGATGTTGGCCTCGACGCCGAACTCGCGCTTCATGCGATCGACGAGGATGTCCAGGTGCAGCTCACCCATACCGGAGATGATGGTCTGGCCGGTTTCTTCGTCGGTCTTGACGCGGAACGACGGGTCTTCCTGGGCCAGCTTGCCGAGGGCGATACCCATCTTCTCCTGGTCAGCCTTGGTCTTCGGCTCAACAGCCACCGAAATAACAGGCTCCGGGAAGTCCATACGTTCGAGGATGATCGGCTTCTCGATGTCGCACAGGGTGTCACCGGTGGTGACGTCCTTCATGCCGATCAGAGCGGCGATGTCGCCAGCGCGCACTTCTTTGATCTCGTCACGCTGGTTGGCGTGCATCTGCACCATACGACCAACGCGCTCTTTCTTGCCTTTCACGGAGTTGACGACCGACTGACCGGACTCCAGAACGCCCGAATAAACGCGAACGAAGGTCAGGGTACCAACGAACGGGTCGGTAGCGATCTTGAACGCCAGCGCCGAGAACGGAGCAGCGTCATCAGCATGACGCTCGTCGTACTGCTCTGCGGTGACATCTTCCTTCGGAGTGTCGGCCAGATCAGGATGGATACCCTTGATCGCCGGAATCTCGGTCGGAGCAGGCAGGAAGTCGATGACGGCATCGAGAACCAGAGGCACGCCCTTGTTCTTGAAGGAGGAGCCGCAGACAGCAGGAACGATTTCGCAGGCGATAGTACGCTGACGCAGGCCGGCCTTGATCTCTTCGATCGACAGCTCACCCTCTTCCAGGTACTTGTTCATCAGCTCTTCGTTGGCCTCGGCAGCAGCCTCGACCATGTTGTTGCGCCATTCGTTGGCCAGCCCAACCAGATCCGCAGGAATCTCTTCCTCGCGGTAGGAGGTGCCCTTGTCGTCTTCGTTCCAGTAGATGGCCTTCATCTTCAGCAGGTCGACCTGCCCTTGGAAGTCATCTTCTGCACCGATGGCCAGCTGAACCGGAACCGGGGTGTGACCCAGACGGTTCTTGATCTGACCGACAACGCGCAGGAAGTTGGCGCCGGCGCGGTCCATCTTGTTCACGTAGACGATACGCGGAACACCGTACTTGTTGGCCTGACGCCATACGGTTTCGGACTGAGGCTCAACACCGGAAGTGCCGCAGAACACCACGACAGCACCGTCCAGTACGCGCAGGGAGCGTTCAACCTCAATGGTGAAGTCTACGTGGCCAGGGGTGTCGATGACGTTTACGCGGTACTTGTCGTACTGACCGCGCGAACCTTCCCAGAAGGTAGTGATCGCAGCAGAAGTGATGGTGATACCACGCTCCTGCTCCTGCACCATCCAGTCGGTGGTAGCAGCGCCGTCGTGTACTTCACCCATCTTGTGGCTGAGACCGGTGTAGAACAGGATCCGCTCGGTCGTGGTGGTCTTGCCCGCGTCAACGTGGGCACAGATACCAATGTTCCGGTAGCGGTTGATTGCTGTATTACGAGCCATAAAGCCCTCGCAGAAGAATGGATGCCGTTATTAGAAGCGGTAGTGCGAGAACGCCTTGTTGGCCTCGGCCATACGGTGTACGTCTTCACGCTTCTTGACAGCAGCGCCTTTGCCTTCAAAGGCATCCAGCAGCTCGCCAGCGAGACGCAGGGCCATGGACTTCTCGCCACGCTTGCGGGCGGAGTCAACGAGCCAGCGCATGGCCAGTGCATTGCGACGGGACGGACGAACTTCGACCGGAACCTGGTAGGTAGCACCGCCTACACGGCGGGACTTGACTTCGACCAGCGGAGCGATGGCGTCGAGAGCTTTCTCGAAGATCTCCAGGGGATCGGTGTTCTTGCGGGTTTTGACGGTATCCAGAGCACCGTAAACGATGCGCTCGGCTACGGCCTTCTTGCCGCTTTCCATCACGTGGTTCATGAACTTGGCGAGGATCTGGCTTCCGTATTTCGGATCGTCCAGGATCTCACGCTTGGCTGCTACACGACGTCTTGGCATTGATAAGCCCTCAAACGGTCTTCAGGTTAGCCCGGAACCATAACCATTCGGTTACGCCCGACCTTACTCTTATCGACTCAATAAAATTGAAAATCAGTGAGCGAACCGAATTACTTCGGACGCTTGGTACCGTACTTCGAACGGCCCTGCTTACGGTCTTTGACACCGGTGGTGTCCAGAGAGCCGCGAACGGTGTGGTAGCGAACACCCGGAAGGTCTTTTACACGACCGCCACGGATCAGCACTACGCTGTGCTCTTGCAGGTTGTGACCTTCACCACCGATGTAGGAGGTGACTTCAAAACCGTTGGTCAGACGAACACGGCAAACCTTACGGAGTGCGGAGTTCGGTTTTTTCGGCGTAGTGGTGTACACGCGGGTGCACACGCCACGACGTTGCGGGCAGTTCTGCAGCGCAGGAACGTCGGATTTTTCGACGATACGCTTGCGCGGCTGACGTACCAGCTGGTTGATAGTTGCCATCTATAAGCTCCACTGTTGTCTTTCGACGCTATTGCCCTAAAGCAAAATGGCAGGGCGCTTGCCCTGCCAAATTTAGGGGTGCATGAGTCTAAAGAGACTAATCCCCCCAGTCAAGACAAAGCCCCGGGCGACACAGGTCGCCCGGGGCTTTGTACTCAATTGCCGCTGGAGTTCAGCGCTTCGGTCAGCGCCGCTTCCACTTCGCTCGCGCTCACGCGGACCGGCTTGCCGGCTTCGCGTTGACGCTTGCGCTCGCTGTGGTAGGCCAGGCCGGTACCGGCCGGGATCAAGCGACCCACTACGACGTTCTCCTTCAGGCCACGCAGGTAGTCGCGCTTGCCAGTAACCGCCGCCTCGGTGAGGACGCGAGTGGTTTCCTGGAAGGACGCTGCGGAGATGAACGACTCGGTCGACAGCGATGCCTTGGTGATACCCAGCAGGACGCGCTCGAACTTGGCGATGAAGCGATCTTCGGTCGCCAGACGTTCGTTCTCTTCCAGTACCTGGGTCAGTTCCATCTGGTCGCCCTTGATGAAGCTGGAGTCACCCGACTCGGCGATCTCGACCTTACGCAGCATCTGACGCAGGATGGTCTCGATGTGCTTGTCGTTGATCTTCACGCCCTGCAGGCGATACACGTCCTGGATCTCGTTGACGATGTACTTGGCCAGAGCGCTGACACCCAGCAGACGCAGGATGTCGTGCGGGTTGCTCGGGCCGTCCGAGATTACTTCGCCGCGGTTTACCTGTTCGCCTTCGAACACGTTCAGGTGGCGCCACTTCGGAATCAGCTCTTCGTACGGATCGGAACCGTCGGTCGGAGTGATGACCAGGCGACGCTTGCCCTTGGTCTCTTTACCGAAGGAGATCGTGCCGCTGATTTCCGCCAGGATCGACGGCTCTTTCGGACGACGCGCTTCGAACAGGTCGGCAACACGCGGCAGACCACCGGTGATGTCGCGGGTCTTCGAAGTCTCTTGCGGGATACGGGCGATAACGTCACCCACGCCCACTTGAGCACCGTCAGCAACGCCTACCAGGGCGTTCGCCGGCAGGAAGTACTGGGCAGGTACGTCGGTACCCGGCAGCAGCAGCTCCTTGCCATTGGCGTCGACCAGCTTCACGGCCGGACGGATGTCCTTACCAGCCGCCGGACGATCTTTCGGATCCAGGACTTCGATGTTGGTCAGACCGGTCAGTTCGTCGGTCTGACGCTTGATGGTGATACCCTCCTCCATGCCGACGAAGGTAACGGTACCCTTCATTTCGGTCACGATGGGGTGGGTGTGCGGGTCCCACTTGGCGACGATGGCGCCCGGATCGACCTTGTCACCTTCCTTGACGCTGATGACAGCACCATAGGGCAGCTTGTAGCGCTCACGCTCACGACCGAAATCATCGGCAATGGCCAGCTCGCCGGAACGGGAAACGGCAACCAGGTGACCGTTGAGGTTCTCGACGTGCTTCAGGTTGTGCAGGCGGATGGTACCGCCGTTCTTGACCTGGACGTTGTCGGCTGCGGAAGTACGGCTGGCCGCACCACCGATGTGGAAGGTACGCATGGTCAGCTGGGTACCCGGCTCACCGATGGACTGGGCGGCAATTACGCCGACCGCTTCACCGATGTTCACCTGGTGACCACGAGCCAGGTCGCGACCGTAGCACTTGGCGCAGATGCCGTAGCGGGTTTCGCAGCTGATCGGCGAACGCACGATCACTTCGTCGATGCTGGCACGCTCGATGAACTCGACCCACTGTTCGTCGACCAGGGTACCGGCCGGGACGATGACTTCGTCCGAACCCGGCTTGAACACGTCACGGGCGATCACTCGACCCAGTACGCGCTCGCCCAGAGGCTCGACCACGTCGCCGCCTTCGATGTGCGGAGTCATCAGCAGGCCCTGTTCGGTGCCGCAGTCGATCTCGGTCACTACCAGGTCCTGGGCCACGTCGACGAGACGACGGGTCAGGTAACCGGAGTTCGCGGTCTTCAGTGCGGTATCCGCCAGACCTTTACGAGCACCGTGAGTGGAGATGAAGTACTGGAGTACGTTCAGGCCTTCACGGAAGTTCGCGGTGATGGGGGTTTCGATGATGGAGCCGTCCGGCTTGGCCATCAGGCCGCGCATACCGGCAAGCTGACGGATCTGGGCCGCGGAACCCCGCGCACCGGAGTCAGCCATCATGTACATGGAGTTGAAGGACTCCTGATCGACTTCCTTGCCCTCGCGATCGACCACCTTCTCTTTCGAGAGGTTGGCCATCATCGCCTTGGACACTTCGTCGTTCGCCTTGGACCAGAGGTCGATCACCTTGTTGTACTTCTCGCCCTGAGTAACCAGGCCGGAGGCGTACTGGGATTCGATCTCTTTCACTTCCTCGGTGGCCGCGTCGATGATGCGAGCCTTCTCATCCGGGATGACGAAGTCGTTCACACCGATCGAGACGCCGGAAATGGTGGAGTAGGCAAAGCCGGTGTACATCAGTTGGTCGGCGAAGATGACGGTGTCCTTCAGGCCAACCACGCGATAGCACTGGTTGATCAGCTTGGAGATTGCCTTCTTCTTCATCGGCTGGTTGACCACGTCGAACGACAGGCCGGCCGGAACCACCTGGAACAGCAGCGCGCGGCCGACAGTGGTGTCGACGATGCGGGTGTTCTTGGTGACGGAGCCGTCGCGGTCGTTCACGGTCTCGTTGATACGGACCTTCACGCGAGCGTGCAGGGACGCTTCGCCAGCGCGGAATACGCGGTCGACTTCCTGCAGGTCAGCGAATACGCGACCTTCACCCTTGGCGTTCACCGCTTCACGGGTCATGTAGTACAGACCCAGTACCACGTCCTGCGACGGCACGATGATCGGCTCGCCGTTGGCGGGGGACAGGATGTTGTTGGTGGACATCATCAGCGCGCGCGCTTCCAGCTGGGCCTCGAGGGTCAGCGGGACGTGAACGGCCATCTGGTCACCGTCGAAGTCGGCGTTGTACGCCGCGCAGACCAGCGGGTGCAGCTGGATCGCCTTGCCTTCGATGAGCACCGGCTCGAACGCCTGGATACCCAGACGGTGGAGGGTCGGTGCGCGGTTGAGCAGCACGGGGTGTTCGCGGATGACTTCGGCGAGAACGTCCCAGACCTCGGGCAGTTCGCGCTCGACCATCTTCTTGGCCGCCTTGATGGTGGTGGCCATGCCACGGGCTTCGAGCTTGCCGAAAATGAACGGCTTGAACAGCTCGAGAGCCATCTTCTTCGGCAGGCCGCACTGGTGCAGGCGCAGGGTCGGGCCCACGGTGATCACGGAACGACCGGAGTAGTCCACGCGCTTACCGAGCAGGTTCTGACGGAAGCGACCTTGCTTACCCTTGATCATGTCGGCCAGGGATTTCAGCGGGCGCTTGTTCGAGCCGGTGATGGCACGGCCACGACGGCCGTTGTCCAGCAGGGCGTCGACAGCTTCCTGCAGCATGCGCTTTTCGTTGCGCACGATGATGTCCGGAGCAGCCAGGTCGAGCAGGCGCTTCAGACGGTTGTTACGGTTGATGACGCGACGGTACAGATCGTTCAGGTCCGAAGTCGCGAAACGGCCGCCATCCAGCGGAACCAGCGGACGCAGGTCCGGCGGCAGCACCGGCAGGACGGTCAGCACCATCCACTCGGGATGGTTGCCAGAGCCCTGGAAGGCTTCCATCAGCTTCAGGCGCTTGGACAGCTTCTTGATCTTGGTTTCCGAGTTGGTCTGCGGAATCTCTTCGCGCAGGCGACCGATCTCGTGCTCAAGGTCGATGGCGTTCAGCAGCTCGCGAACAGCCTCGGCACCCATGCGGGCGTCGAAGTCGTCACCGAACTCTTCGAGGGATTCGAAGTACTGCTCGTCGTTCAGCAGTTGGCCCTTCTCGAGGGTGGTCATGCCCGGATCGATCACCACGTAGCTCTCGAAATAGAGCACGCGCTCGATGTCACGCAGGGTCATGTCCAGCAGCAGGCCGATACGGGACGGCAGGGACTTCAGGAACCAGATGTGGGCGACCGGCGAAGCCAGCTCGATGTGGCCCATGCGCTCGCGGCGCACCTTGGCCAGGGCGACTTCGACGCCGCATTTCTCGCAGATCACACCGCGGTGCTTCAGGCGCTTGTACTTACCGCACAGGCACTCGTAGTCCTTCACCGGGCCGAAAATCTTGGCGCAGAACAGGCCATCGCGCTCCGGCTTGAAGGTACGGTAGTTGATGGTCTCCGGCTTCTTCACTTCACCGAAGGACCAGGAACGGATCATCTCGGGCGAGGCCAGGCCAATACGGATGGCATCGAACTCTTCGATTTGACCCTGGTTTTTCAACAGATTCAGCAAGTCTTTCAAGGCCTTTCCTCCTCACGGACCCGCTGCGACGGGCCTTGACCAGCCGCAGCGTGTGGGCGTCTCGTGTTATTCGGTTTCCAGTTCGATGTCGATGCCGAGCGAGCGGATCTCTTTGATCAACACGTTGAAGGACTCGGGCATGCCGGCCTCCATGCGGTGATCCCCGTCCACGATGTTTTTGTACATCTTGGTACGGCCGTTCACGTCGTCCGACTTCACGGTCAGCATTTCCTGCAGGGTGTAGGCGGCGCCATAGGCTTCCAGCGCCCAGACCTCCATCTCCCCGAAACGCTGGCCACCGAACTGCGCCTTACCACCCAGCGGCTGCTGGGTAACCAGGCTGTAGGAGCCGGTGGAACGTGCGTGCATCTTGTCGTCGACCAGGTGGTTCAGTTTGAGCATGTACATGTAGCCGACGGTGGTCGGGCGCTCGAACATGTTACCGGTACGACCGTCGAACAGGCGCATCTGGCCGCTTTCCGGCAGATCGGCCAGCTTCAGCATGGCCTTGATCTCGCGTTCCTTGGCACCGTCGAACACCGGGGTCGCCATGGGCACGCCGGCACGCAGGTTCTTCGCCAGGTCGAGGATTTCCTGGTCGCCCAGTTCGTCCAGATTTTCCTGACGGCCACCGATCTCGTTGTAGATCTCGTGGAGGAACTTGCGCAGTTCAGCGACCTTGCGCTGCTCTTCGAGCATGCGGTTGATCTTCTCGCCCAGGCCCTTGGCCGCGAGGCCGAGGTGGGTTTCGAGGATCTGGCCCACGTTCATACGCGACGGTACGCCCAGCGGGTTGAGGACGATGTCCACCGGAGTGCCATTGGCATCGTGCGGCATGTCTTCGACCGGCATGATCACGGAGACCACACCCTTGTTACCGTGGCGGCCCGCCATCTTGTCGCCCGGCTGGATGCGACGCTTGATGGCCAGGTAGACCTTGACGATCTTCAGTACGCCCGGAGCCAGGTCATCGCCCTGCTGCAGCTTGCGCTTCTTGTCTTCGAACTTGTCGTCGAGCAGCTGACGGCGGTCGGAGAGGTAGGCCTGAGCCTTCTCCAGCTGCTCGTTCAGCGCGTCGTCGGACATGCGCAGCTTGAACCACTGACCATGCTCGAGGCCGTCGAGGAAGCCGTGATCGATCTCGGCGCCTTTCTTCAAGCCAGCACCACCTTCTGCCTTGGCACCAACCAGGGCGGAACGCAGGCGCTCGAAGGTTGCACCTTCGACGATACGGAACTCTTCGTTGAGGTCCTTGCGGATCTCGTCGAGCTGCATCTTCTCGATGGCCAGTGCGCGGCTGTCACGCTCAACACCGTCACGGGTGAAGACCTGAACGTCGATGACAGTGCCCTTGGTGCCAGTCGGCACACGCAGGGAGGTGTCCTTAACGTCGGATGCCTTCTCACCGAAGATCGCACGCAGCAGCTTCTCTTCCGGAGTCAGCTGGGTCTCGCCTTTCGGAGTTACCTTGCCAACCAGAATGTCGCCAGCGCCAACTTCGGCGCCTACGTACACGATGCCCGCTTCGTCCAGCTTGTTCAGTGCCGCTTCACCTACGTTCGGGATGTCGGCAGTGATTTCTTCTGGGCCGAGCTTCGTGTCACGCGCCACACAGGTCAGTTCCTGGATGTGGATGGTGGTGAAGCGATCTTCCTGGACCACACGCTCGGAGAGGCAGATGGAGTCTTCGAAGTTGAAACCGTTCCAGGGCATGAACGCGACGCGCATGTTCTGACCGAGAGCCAACTCACCCATGTCGGTGGACGGGCCGTCGGCGAGGATGTCGCTGCGCGAAACCTGATCACCCTTCTGCACCAGCGGACGCTGGTTGATGCAGGTGTTCTGGTTGGAACGGGTGTATTTGGTCAGGTTGTAGATGTCGACGCCGGCTTCACCGGTTTCGACTTCGTCATCATTGACGCGAACAACGATACGGCTGGCATCGACGGAGTCGATCACGCCACCGCGACGCGCCACGACGCAGACACCGGAGTCACGGGCGACGTTGCGCTCCATGCCGGTACCGACCAGGGGCTTGTCGGCACGCAGGGTCGGCACGGCCTGACGCTGCATGTTCGACCCCATGAGTGCACGGTTGGCGTCGTCGTGCTCGAGGAACGGAATCAGCGAGGCAGCGACGGATACGACCTGCTTCGGCGATACGTCCATCAGGGTGACGTCTTCCGGCGCCTTGACGGTGAATTCGTTCAGGTGACGTACGGCAACCAGCTCGTCGACCAGCTGACCCTTCTCGTTCATCGTTGCCGATGCCTGGGCGATGACGTGGTCGGCCTCTTCGATAGCGGAGAGGAAGACGATCTCGTCGGTCACCTGAGTGCCATTGACCACACGGTACGGGCTTTCCAGGAAGCCGTACTGGTTGGTGCGGGCATAGGTTGCCAGGGAGTTGATCAGACCGATGTTCGGACCTTCAGGGGTCTCGATCGGGCACACGCGACCGTAGTGAGTCGGGTGTACGTCGCGGACTTCGAAGCCGGCGCGCTCACGGGTCAGACCACCTGGGCCGAGTGCAGAGACGCGGCGCTTGTGGGTGATCTCGGAGAGCGGGTTGTTCTGGTCCATGAACTGGGAAAGCTGGCTGGAACCGAAGAACTCCTTGATCGCGGCAGCCACTGGCTTGGCGTTGATCAGGTCCTGCGGCATCAGGCCTTCGCTTTCGGCCATCGACAGACGCTCTTTGACCGCACGCTCTACGCGCACCAGGCCAACGCGGAACTGGTTTTCGGCCATTTCGCCAACGCAACGCACACGACGGTTACCCAGGTGGTCGATGTCGTCGACGATGCCTTTGCCGTTACGGATATCGACCAGAGTCTTGAGGACTTCGACGATATCTTCCTTGCTCAACACGCCCGAACCTTCGATCTCGGTGCGACCGATACGACGGTTGAACTTCATGCGGCCAACAGCGGACAGGTCGTAACGCTCGGCGCTGAAGAACAGGTTGTTGAACAGGGTCTCGGCAGCTTCCTTGGTCGGCGGCTCACCGGGACGCATCATGCGATAGATTTCTACCAGGGCTTCCAGTTGGTTGCCGGTGGAGTCGATCTTCAGCGTATCGGAGATGAACGGACCGCAGTCGATGTCGTTGGTGTACAGGGTCTCGATGCGGACGACCTGAGCCTTGGCGACTTTCGCCAGGATGTCGGTGGTCAGCTCGGTGTTGCACTCGGCGATGATTTCGCCGGTAGCCGGATGCACGATCACCTTGGCGGTAGTGCGGCCCAGGAGGTAGTCCAGGGGGACTTCCAGCTCCTTGATACTGGCCTTTTCCAGCTGATTGATGTGGCGCGCAGTGATACGGCGGCCCTGCTCGACGATGACCTTGCCGCTCTCGTCCTTGATGTCGAACACGGCGATCTCGCCACGCAGACGCTGGGGAACGAGCTCCAGGCTCAGGTTCTCACCTCTGACGTGGAAGACGTTGGTCGCATAGAAGGCGTCGAGCACTTCTTCGGTGCTGTAGCCGAGCGCGCGCAGCAGTACCGAGGCCGGCAGCTTGCGGCGACGGTCGATACGCACGAATACGCAGTCCTTCGGGTCGAACTCGAAGTCCAGCCAGGAGCCGCGGTAAGGGATGATACGAGCGGAGTACAGCAGCTTGCCCGAGCTGTGAGTCTTGCCGCGGTCGTGATCGAAGAACACGCCCGGCGAACGGTGCAGCTGGGAGACGATGACGCGCTCGGTACCGTTGATGATGAAGGTACCGTTCTCGGTCATCAGGGGGATTTCCCCCATGTAGACTTCCTGCTCCTTGATGTCCTTGATCGCTTTGTTCGACGACTCTTTGTCGAAGATGATCAGACGGACTTTCACTCGCAGCGGCACGGCGAAAGTTACGCCGCGCAGCACGCATTCCTTGACATCGAAAGCCGGCTCGCCCAGGCGATAGCCGACGTATTCCAGAGCGGCGTTACCGGAATAGCTGATAATCGGGAATACAGACTTGAAGGCCGCGTGCAGGCCGATATCACGAAACTGGTCCTTGCTCGCGCCTGCCTGCAGGAATTCGCGGTACGAATCCAGCTGGATGGCCAGGAGGTAGGGTACATCCATGACGTCCGGCAACTTGCTAAAGTCTTTGCGGATACGTTTTTTCTCAGTGTATGAGTAAGCCATCAGCGTTCCCCAGCTTGGTCACCTGCTTGTTTGGCTCCCCCGACGGGAGTAGCCAGAAAATCGTGCAAACCCCTTGGTTTGCGCCACCTCTCGGGTGGTTTTTCACGTCCTGGACGGGGCATGCGCCAACCATCTAGAACGGAAAAAGGCCGGTGGCATAAGCCACCAGCCATCAGCCTCGCGCGAGTCGCTCGGGCTGTAGACGCAAAGTCGTCGCTTACTTGAGCTCGACTTTGGCGCCAGCTTCTTCCAGAGCCTTTTTGGCAGCTTCGGCTTCTTCTTTCGAAGCGCCTTCTTTGACTACGCCCGGGGCACCGTCAACAACTGCTTTGGCTTCTTTCAGACCCAGACCGGTCAGTTCGCGAACGACTTTGATGACGTTCACTTTCTTCTCGCCGGCTTCGGTCAGAACGATGTTGAACTCGGTTTGCTCTTCAGCAGCAGCAGCAGCAACAGCCGGGCCAGCAGCAACAGCGGCAGCAGCGCTTACACCGAACTTCTCTTCCATCGCCTTGATCAGTTCAACAACTTGCATCACGGACATTTCGGATACGGCGTTGATGATGTCTTCGTTGGTCAGAGCCATGACTCTAATTCCTGTATTGATGGACGGCCTTTGGTGGCCATCGAATTAAACGAGTTTACGTAGAAGGAGCAGTGCGCCTGGATCAGGCAGCAGCGCTTTCCTTCTGGTCGCGAATTGCCGCCAGAGTACGAGCCAGCTTGCTGGTAGCGCCTTGAATCACGCTCATCAGCTGCGATACGGCCTCGTCGTAGGTCGGCAGGGTTGCCAGTACGTCGATCTGGTTAGCTGCAATCAGCTTGCCTTCGAACGCGGCAGCCTTGATCTCGAACTTGTCCTGACCCTTCGAGAATTCCTTGAAGATACGAGCGGCAGCGCCCGGATGTTCATTGGAAAACGCGATCAGGGTCGGGCCTTTGAACACGTCGCCGAGGACTTCGAAAGAAGTACCTTCAACGGCGCGACGAGCCAGGGTGTTACGCACGACTTTCACGTACACACCGGCCTCGCGGGCCTCTTTACGGAGTCCGGTCATGGCTCCCACAGTCACGCCACGGGCATCAGCCACGACAGCGGAGAGGGCAGCTTTGGCAGCCTCGTTGACTTCAGCGACGATGGCCTTCTTGTCTTCGAGTTTAATTGCCACGGGTTCACTCCTGGATGTTACCGGTTCGTCCAGCCGAGGCCGGACGGCGTTTTGGTGTCTGATTCGGTAAACGAATCGGGAGCACCATCTGCGTAGGCTCGGGAATCGCTTCCCGGTTTGAGGCTTTCACCGCCTACGGTCTTGGATAGCCCCCGCCAGGCAGGGACCCCAATACCTGCGCAGCGGGCAAGCCCGCTGCGACTTCATTCTTTAGGCTTC
The DNA here is from genome assembly GCF_025685765.1 of Pseudomonas sp. PDM13. Taxonomy (NCBI): domain Bacteria; kingdom Pseudomonadati; phylum Pseudomonadota; class Gammaproteobacteria; order Pseudomonadales; family Pseudomonadaceae; genus Pseudomonas; species Pseudomonas sp. PDM13. The sequence continues at coordinate 198,486 of NZ_JAOTQU010000008.1, forward strand.
CAGGGAAGCCTGATCGATCTGCAGACCCGGGCCCATGGTGGTGCTCAGGGTCACGCGCTGAACGTAAACACCCTTGGAGGTGGACGGCTTCAGACGCTTCAGGTCGACCAGCAGGGCTTCGACGTTCTGCTTCAGCTTGACCGGTTCGAAATCGATCTTGCCAACAGAAGCGTGGATGATGCCGTTCTTGTCAGTACGGAAGCGCACTTGACCAGCCTTGGCATTCTTGACGGCAGTGGCCACGTCCGGGGTCACGGTACCGACCTTCGGGTTCGGCATCAGACCGCGCGGACCGAGGATCTGGCCCAGCTGACCGACGACACGCATCGCATCCGGGGAGGCGATAACAACGTCGTAGCTCAGGTCGCCGCCCTTCATCTCGGCAGCCAGTTCGTCCATGCCAACGCGATCAGCGCCGGCAGCCAGAGCGGCTTCAGCGCCCGGACCCTGGGTGAACACGGCAACGCGAACGCTTTTGCCGGTGCCGTTCGGCAGCACGGTGGCGCCACGAACAACCTGGTCGGATTTACGCGGATCAACGCCCAGGTTGATAGAGATATCAACGGACTCTTTGAACTTGATGGTCGACAGCTCAGCCAGCAGTTTGGCCGCGTCTTCGAAACCGTATTGTTTGCCGGCTTCGATTTTCTCAGCGATAGCCTTCTGGCGCTTGGTCAGCTTAGCCATTTACACACCCTCCACGTTCAGGCCCATGCTACGAGCGGAGCCGGCGATGGTACGCACGGCCGCATCCAGGTCAGCTGCAGTCAGATCAGCCTGTTTAGCCTTGGCGATATCTTCCAGCTGGGCACGGGTAACAGTGCCGACCTTCTGGCTGTTCGGGCGAGGCGAGCCGCTGGTGATGCCAGCCGCTTTCTTCAGCAGCACGGAAGCCGGGGTGCTTTTGGTTTCAAAAGTGAAGCTGCGGTCGCTGTACACAGTGATGATCACGGGAGTCGGCAGACCGGGCTCCATACCCTGGGTCTTGGCGTTGAACGCCTTGCAGAATTCCATGATGTTCACGCCGTGCTGACCCAGAGCCGGGCCGACGGGCGGGGACGGGTTGGCTTGAGCAGCCTTCACTTGCAGCTTGATATAAGCCTGAATCTTCTTAGCCATCTATAACTCCAATATCGGGTTCAAACGCCTTGAGGCTCCCCGTTTGCTTTCGCGTTTATCCCAGTGACGACAAAACCCCGCAACCGATGGCTGCGGGGTATGGGATGCCTATTTCAGCTATGCCTTTTCGACCTGACTGAACTCCAGCTCCACCGGCGTGGAGCGGCCGAAGATGAGCACGGCAACATGAATCCGGCTCTTCTCGTAGTTAACTTCTTCAACGACACCATTGAAGTCCGCAAACGGACCGTCAATGACACGAACCGTTTCGCCCGGCTCGAACAACGTCTTGGGCTTGGGCTTGTCACCGCTGTCCGCAACGCGACGCAGGATAGCCTCGGCCTCTTTATCAGTAATCGGAGCAGGCTTGTCGGCAGTACCACCAATGAAGCCCATGACGCGAGGAGTATCCTTGACCAAGTGCCAAGTACCCTCATTCATTTCCATCTGAACCAGCACATAACCAGGGAAGAATTTGCGCTCACTCTTGCGCTTCTGGCCGTTCCGCATCTCAACCACCTCTTCAGTGGGGACGAGAATCTCACCAAAACCATCTTCCATGCCGGCAAGCTTCACGCGCTCGACCAGCGACCGCATTACGTGCTTTTCATAACCGGAGTAGGCATGCACAACGTACCAACGCTTAGCCACGGCGCACCCTTAACCTACAATCATCGAAACGAGCCAACCGAGCAGGGAATCAAGACCCCACAGCAGCAGCGCCATTACCAGAACAACAGCCACGACAATCAACGTGGTCTGCGTGGTTTCCTGACGAGTCGGCCAGACGACCTTGCGAATCTCCGCACGGGCCTCTTTAGCCAAAACAAAGAATGCTTGCCCCTTGGCGGTCTGCAGCGCTACAAATGCAGCACCCACACCAAGAACCAGCAAAACGAGAACGCGATAAATGATCGGCTCAGCAGAGAAATACTGATTACCAACCACACCCACCGCGACAATTGCAGCCACAACGATCCACTTCAGAACGTCGAAGCGTGTTTCTTTGGCTTCAGCCTTGGCATTCATCAGCTAGGACCTTGTGAATATTTGCCAAACTTCCTTTCTGGAAATTTGGCAGGCCAGGAGGGAATCGAACCCCCAACCTGCGGTTTTGGAGACCGCCGCTCTGCCAATTGAGCTACTGGCCTGTAACGAAGTCAGGCCGACCATTATGCCGGCCTGACGGAGTTAGATCAATCGATTACTCGAAGATCTTGGCAACCACGCCGGCGCCAACGGTACGGCCGCCTTCGCGAATCGCGAAACGCAGGCCGTCTTCCATGGCGATCGGAGCGATCAGGGTGACAACCATCTTGATGTTGTCGCCCGGCATTACCATTTCCACGCCTTCCGGCAGCTCGCAGTTACCGGTAACGTCGGTGGTGCGGAAGTAGAACTGCGGACGGTAGCCTTTGAAGAACGGGGTGTGACGACCACCTTCTTCTTTGGACAGTACGTACACTTCGCACTCGAACTTGGTGTGCGGCTTGATGGTGCCCGGCTTGGCCAGAACCTGACCACGCTCTACGTCGTCACGCTTGGTGCCGCGCAGCAGGATACCAACGTTCTCACCAGCACGACCTTCGTCGAGCAGCTTGCGGAACATTTCAACGCCGGTGCAGATGGTCTTGGAGGTATCACGGATACCAACAATTTCCACTTCTTCCTGGACCTTGACGATGCCGCGCTCAACACGACCGGTAACCACGGTACCGCGGCCGGAGATGGAGAACACGTCTTCGATCGGCATCAGGAACGGCTGGTCGATGGCACGAACCGGCTCCGGAATGTAGGTATCCAGAGTCTCTACCAGCTTACGAACAGCGGAAACGCCGATTTCGTTGTCGTCTTTGCCTTCCAGCGCCATCAGCGCGGAACCGATAACGATCGGAGTGTCGTCGCCCGGGAAGTCGTAGGTGTTCAGCAGATCGCGAACTTCCATTTCGACCAGTTCCAGCAGCTCGGCGTCGTCAACCATGTCGGCCTTGTTCAGGAACACGACGATGTAAGGAACGCCTACCTGACGGGACAGCAGGATGTGCTCGCGGGTCTGCGGCATGGGGCCGTCAGCAGCGGAGCAAACCAGGATCGCGCCGTCCATCTGAGCAGCACCGGTGATCATGTTCTTCACATAGTCAGCGTGACCGGGGCAGTCAACGTGAGCGTAGTGACGGATCGCCGAGTCGTACTCAACGTGGGAGGTGTTGATGGTGATACCGCGAGCTTTCTCTTCCGGCGCGTTGTCGATCTGGTCGAACGCACGAGCAGAACCACCCCAGGTCTCGGAGCAGACTTTGGTCAGAGCAGCGGTCAGAGTGGTTTTGCCATGGTCAACGTGACCAATGGTACCAACGTTGACGTGCGGTTTGTTACGTTCGAATTTTTCTTTAGCCATCGAGAACGTCTCCCATCAAAGAATTGAGCGAGTCACGCCACCATTAAAACAAAGGCAGATATTCACATATCTGCCTTTGTTGAGATGGAGCTCATGAGCGGAATCGAACCGCTGACCTCACCCTTACCAAGGGTGTGCTCTACCAGCTGAGCTACATGAGCCAAACACATTGCACAAACGCCAAACTTGGAGCGGGTAGCGGGAATCGAACCCGCATCATCAGCTTGGAAGGCTGAGGTTCTACCACTGAACTATACCCGCGGAGCCTGTCGCTCACGCTTGAATCTGGTGGAGGGAGAAGGATTCGAACCTTCGAAGTCTATGACGTCAGATTTACAGTCTGATCCCTTTGGCCGCTCGGGAATCCCTCCATTTGGGAGGCGGCATTTTCAACTTCTGCCACCCTGCTGTCAAGCTTTTTCTCATTTAAATCTTGAGGTTAGCTAATTCTGACAGCAGCTTCGCAGTCCCACTTTTTCAGCCTGCCTGCGAAGCGGGCGCCATTCTATTCAAACTATCTAGAGGATGCAACGTTTTCGCACGGCATTATTTTATGCTGCAATCCACCGAAGTCCCGAGCCAGCTCACCGAGCAACGCGTCATCCGCAAGGCGCCTGCTTTCCGGGGCAATTTTGACCCAGAAATCTCGATGCGAGCGCGACAATTCGCGCATTGCAGGCTCGTACCCTGCATCCCTCAAACGAGCCATTACGCTCTCGGCGGAATCCATTCGCGGGAAAATCCCGAGCGAAATCCCATTCTGCAGGTCACCCTGGCTGATTATATAGCTATCAATTTTCCGAGCCTGGAGCTCCTTCAGCTGGCGCAACGAAGCCTGCCGCGACGCAAGAGGAGCAAGGTAAACCCAATAATCGACACCCGCAGCGGCGTCGACCTCTTGCACCTGGCTCTGAATATCCAGCGCAATGAGCCGCTGCTCAACCTCCTTGGCCTGAGCTTCTTGCTCGAAACTTCCCAAGAAGAGGCATGCGGTCTCCGGAGCGGAAGCAGGAGAACCAGGAAGCTCTTCGCGCCGAGGCTTTGCATCCTTCGACTCACTCAACAAGCGAATGTCTTGCTGCCCGCCCTTATAGAGGGAGAGTGTCTCCACCTCCTTTGCGCGAAGAGGGGCCTGCTGCTGATGCCAGACATAGTAGAAAAGGTTAAGAACCAGGAGCAGTAGAAACATCCAGCGCATGACTAACCTCAAGAGAGCGGGCAGGCAATCGCCAAACCAACAAACACCAAATCCGGAAGAACTTTTGCCTGGGGAAACGCGTCCCTGACCATAAATGCGTCTCCACCTGTTAGATACAGCTCGTAAGCCCCACCCAACCACTCCTCGGCCTGCTCGACCTGCGTCTGCACGAACCCCTGCAGCATCAGCAGGCAGCCCCGCTCAACGGCCTCAACCGTGGAGCGTCCAGGCACCATCTTCTGCAAAGCCCGTTCAGCAGCATCATCGCCATACCGGATGCGGCGAGTGTGTGTGCGCAACTGATTGCGCATGAGCGGCATACCAGGACAGATGAAGCCGCCTAGATGACTGCCTTCTGCAGTAACGAAGTCAGAAGTTACCGCAGTGCCGAGATCCAGCACCAAACAGGCACGCCCCGACAAGTGATAGGCGCCTAGCACGGCAAGCCAGCGATCGAGGCCGAGACGCTGGAATTCGTCATAGCCATTACGGACCCCCGCCATCTCCTGCGCCGACTCCGCACAAACCGAGTCTATGGAGAACGCCCGCTGAAGCTTGCCCGTCAATTGCTGAGTCTCTTCATCACTACGGACACTTACAAGACGGCAACGACTTAGCTCCACCCCTGGAGATGAAGACAGCACCTGCAGCAACTCTTCATCAGAGCCGACTACGCCTCCCACCACAACGCGCGCCTCGGGATTAGATATCACGCGCCATTTGATGAAGCTGTTACCGCAATCAAGCTCAAGAATCATCACGCAGCCTCAAACTGAGCTCTCCACCACTAAAGACATTTTCAACACCGTCTACATCCATACGTAGGGCGCCGCTATCGTCTACACCTAACACCACGCCATCGATACGACGCTGTCCCGCTACCAGAGAGGCGCTGCGCCCTTGCCAAAGATGATCAGCCTCCCACTCAGCGCGCAGCGTCTTGAATCCGCCATAGGCACTCTGCGCTAGGCAAAGGTCCAATTGCTCCAGGACACCCACAGCTAGCTCGTTCCGATCGACCAGCTCTCCTCCCTCAAGGAGCATTGAGGTCCAGGGCTGATCTATCTGCACATCAGGACTGCGCATGTTGACGTTAATGCCAATGCCGATGATGACGCTGCAGATATCCGCAGGATCGCCTATGAGCTCAAGGAGTATTCCCGCGATCTTGCGATTACCGACCAGAATATCGTTAGGCCATTTAAGCCCAACCCCTGAAAGCCCTTTCGCACGTAGCGCTCGAAGGACGGCAAGCCCCACAACAAGGCTGAGCCCCTCCAACTGACGCGCCCCACCCTCGATCCGCAACCCGACACTGCAGTAAAGGTTTTGGCCATAAGGACTGACCCACTGCCGCCCTCTCCTACCGCGACCGCCACTCTGATGCTCCGCCAGAACAGCAAAGGGAGGTTCTTCTCCAGCGGCAATCCGTCGCATGACTTCTGCATTCGTGGAATCGATGGTTTCCACAACGGTTTTAGTCCAACCAGGGACAGCATCGTTCAGCTTGAGAGGATCAAGAAGGCTGAGCGGTGATGCCAGGCGATACCCTTTGCCACGGAGCTTATGAATTGGCAGGTCGTAATCGAGTTCGAGTTGCTGCAGCTGTTTCCAGATAGCACTGCGACTTATGCCGAGCACACGCCCCAAGGCCTCACCGGAATGGAACTGGCCATCCTGTAGAAGTTTCAACAAGGTAAGCATGCGCGCACCGCCTCAGAATGAGGCAGGCATCATAGCCATGCAGGTAGGGATTGCATAGAAAATGCGCAGATCGAGATGAAGCGATATAGCCCTGAGGCCATATACGAGAGACGGTAGAAGCCAACTTTTCCACAGCACAAAGTCAAACCCCCGACCTTCTTACGAAGATCGGGG
>NZ_JAOTQU010000009.1:0-198199 GCF_025685765.1 Pseudomonas sp. PDM13
AGATGTGAACTCCGCGCTTCTCGGCCATTCCCGCCTTGTCTCGCTCTAGCTCGCGAGCCCTGACGATGGAGATGGACACTGAAAAGGGAGGCTTTGGCCTCCCTTTTTCATGCCTGTGATTTCAGGCTCATCTGGCGATTCGAGCTGAGGCTCATGCCGTAGGGTGTGCCTTGTGCGTTGGCGATACGGTATTGGGAACGGCCTCGAAGTGCTCATTCACAGATGTGAACTCCGCGCTTCTCGGCCATTCCCGCCTTGTCTCGCTCTAGCTCGCGCGCCCTGACGACGGAGCTGGACAGTAAAAAGGGAGGCCTTGGCCTCCCTTTTTCATGCCCGCGATTTCACGTTCATTTCACGGTGACGGTGATCTTCTCGGAGATGACCGGCGGGTCCAGCGGTACGTGGTTCTTGTCGCCCACCAGCAGCTGCAGGGTGTGCTTGCCCGGCGGCAGGGTGACCTGGGTTTCCGTCTGGCCCTTGCCGAAGTGCTTGAGGTTGTCGGTCATCGGCAGCGGCATGTTCATCGCCGGCTCCTTGTCGACATCGATCAGCAGGTGGTGGTGGCCCGTGGCGGGGGAATCGACACCGGCGGGCGCGACGCCCATGCCCTGCAAACCGAACTTGACGCTAAACGTCTTGTCCACAGTGGCGCCGTCGGCGGGCTCGATGAAATAAACCTTGGCGCCTTCGGGTGCCGGGGTACGTGGCATCTCGGCGAACGACGCGGTGGAAACCACCGCCAGCAGGGCCGCAAGGCCCAGGGGAGCGTACGCAAGCTTCATGACTGACTCCTTGTTGGTAAGCAACACACAGACCCTGCATGGGGGGTTAGGTTCAGCGGCCGACGTTGCCGGTTGTGTCTACGCTGAACCCACCGTCCCGGGTCATCGATCAAGAAGAACCAGAGGTTTACCTGAAATGCGCCTGTTGCACTGCCTGCTCGCTCTCCTTCCCCTGGTCGCCGCGCCGCTGGCCCGGGCCGACCTGATCGACGATGTCTGGGAGCGTGGCAGCCTGCGGATCGCCCTGGTGGACGACGCGCCGCCCTACAGCTTCCGCCAGGACGACAAGCTCACCGGCTACGAGGTGGAGCTTGGCCACGCCCTGGCCGATGAGCTCAACGTCAAGGCGGACTTCATCCCCGTGCCGCGCGACAAGCTGCTCGACGGCCTGCGCAGTGGCAGTGTAGACATCGTGCTCAGCCGCGAGGCCCAGGCCGCCCGTGATGATCAGCAACTGGAGTTCAGCGAGCCCTATGGCATCGGTGGCGGCCAGCAGATCGCCGGCGGCGTCGACAGCGGCGGGCTGACCCAGTCGCTGGCGCCCAGCCAGGCCCAGGACAAGAGCGCGGAGAGTACCGAGCAGGACCCGCAGGAGCAGTCGATTCCCTTCCTCAAGGAAAATCCGGCGTTCCGCAGCGCCCTCAACAATGCCCTGAACAAGCTCAAGAGCAGCGGGCGTCTGGACGAGTTGTCGCGCAAATGGCTGGAGGGCCAGGCGCCTTCCCAGGCGGCGTCGGAAGGTGAGGGCGAGAAACCGCAGCCATCGCCCCAGCCCGAATCCGAGCCCGAAGCGGACCCCGAGCAGCCCTAGCCGGCTGCTGCGGCTTCCCGCGCCGCCAGCCAGGCGGCTGCGGCCTCAAGCTGCGTTTCGTTGAACACCCGTACGCCTTCGGCGCGGAGCAGCGCCGCCGTCACGCCTTCGCCGGGCACGCGGGTGCCGCTGAAGGTGCCGTCATAGGCCTCTTCGTTGCCACAGGAAGGGCTGCGTGACTTCAACAGCGCCACGCCGATGCCATGGCGACGCACCAGCTCCAGGGCGATACGGGCCCCGGCGACGAACGCCCCGGTAACGTCCTCGCCCGTGTCGGTGACGACCGGGATCAGCCCCTCCAGCACCTGCGTGCCCTGGCCGCCCGGAATCTCCGCCGGTGCCCTGGGCGTGGGAAGGCCGCCCGCCACTTCGGGGCAGACCGGTACCACCCGGCCTTCGTCCTGCCAGCGTTGCAGCAGGTCATAGGGGCCGTGGGCGCCGCCGTCGTATCTCACCCGTTGCCCCAGCAGGCAGCGGCTGACCAGAATCTTCTGCATGAATCACTCCTCGAAGGCTGCCAGCCTACTCCGCGTCGCGGCCAGGGTCACCGCGCGTAACACCCGTGAAGTTCCTGGCGCCGCACCAGTCTTTGGCTGGCCCATCCTTAGGCGGGAAGCGGCGAGGGGCACTGGCGCAGCGGCAAAGGGCTCCCCAGACTGCGGCGGCCAACCCGCGAAGGACAGCCGCCATGCCCATAACAAGAACGATCCCGCTCCTCGCCTGCACCGCCCTGCTGTTCTGCGCCTCCAGCCAGGCAGCGATGGAAACACTCGATAACCAGCAGCTTTCCGACGTCACCGGCCAGGCCGGCATCAGCATCCGCCTGGACGTGATGGCGCGCATCGACAAGCTCAGCTGGACCGACAGCGGCAACAGCGTCTCGCTGCGCAACATCCGCATCGACAACGGTTGCGACAGCCCCAGCGCCTGTCCCAATGGCGCCGGCGGCAGTTTCGCCCTGGGCCCGGCGCAGCTCGGCCTGACCTTGCCGATCTTCAACATCGACCAGCCGACCCTGATGGTCGACGTGGTGAAGAACGCCAGCGGCAAGGACCAGCTGGTCCTCACCCTGCCGGACCTGACCACCATCAACGACCAGTTGATCCAGTCAGGCCTGCCCGCCCAGCGCATCCGCATGCGGGTGAGCAGCGACATGTACGTGGGCGACAGCAGCCTGGGCAATATCGAGATCCGCGACATCGTCGACCTGCGCGGTACCTTCAAGGTCTGGGGCCACTAAGGCCCCGGGCGGCTCAGAGCGGGCCGTCACCGCGGCGGCGGAACCAGCCGGTGAGGGAGAGGCGCTCGCGGCTGGCCGGCAGCACCTCGTGGGGCAGGTCGCCGGAGAGGAACACCACCAGGGTGCCGGCTTCGGGGAGCACGTCGTGGGTGGCGCCGTCGGCCAGGTACAGGCGCAGTTCGCCGCCTTCGCCGGGTTGCCAGTCGGGGTTGAGGTAGAGCACCGCCGAGACCGCGCGGCGATCGTCGTCGCGGAAGCGGTCCAGGTGCTTCTGATAGAACGCCCCCGGCGGATAGAGGGCGAAATGCGCCTCGAAATCCTCCAGCCCCAGGAACAGCTCGCGGTTCAGCCGCAGGCGCAGCGCGTCCATCAGCTCCAGGTAGTGGTCGCAGGGCGCGGCTTGGCCGGGTTCCAGCCAATCGATGCGGTCACCACGGATGCCTTCGCGCACCTGCTGGCCATCGCCCCGGCCGATGCCCGCCGGGCTCAGCTCGCCGGCCGCCGAGCGGGCGCGGCATTCCCGCGCCAGGGCAGCGACCAGGTCGGCCGCGATGGCGCCGGGCTGCAACGACCAGCCGCGCTGGGCAACGTCGTCGCTGATGGGCTCGAAGGGGATGAAAGCGTCGGGATTCGGCATGGTCGGCGCATTCTAATCAGGCCGCAGAATGCCGCCTACAGCGTTCGGATAAATTTATGACGAGGCCTTCTCAGCTCCTCGACAAGCCCGCCCGCCAGCACGGAGAATAGCCACCGCGCCACCATGGCCGGAGCCCCAGCCGCCGTGCCCTCCGCCCATGCAGCCCGCACCCCGACCGAACCGAACCCGCAGCCCCGGGTCTAGAACAACACCGGATCGCGCCTCCAGGAGTCACCATGCGCCTGCTTCTTGCCGTCACCTTCCTGCTCATCGGTCTGCCGGCGCTGGCCGACGACCACGCCAGCCTGTACCAGGCGGCGGGCTGGCCGGAACAGCGGGCGCACTTCAACGATGCCCTGACGGCGGCCCAGCAGCGCTACCAGAAGACCCTGCCGCCGGCCGTGTACCAGGCCCTGGTGAACAACAGCAACCAGCGTTTCCAGGCCCAGGCTATCGACCAGCGCGCCCAGGCCGCCCTGCGTAACGCACTGAACGACCCGCGCCCGGCCCTGGGCTTCTTCCAGTCGCCGCTGGGGCGCAAGATCATCGCCGCCGAAGTGCTCGCCACCCGCCGCGACCAGTTGGCGAAGAACGCCAACGGCCTGCCGCGCATCGACGCCAGCGCCACCCGCCGGCTGCAGGTGCGCCACCTGGCCCAGGCGCTGCCGGCCAAGGAAGCCGGCGCCGAGGTCAGCCTGGCCCTGGCGGGCGTGGCAGCCGACAGCCTCAGCCAGATGCTCCCCGGCCTGCTCGGTGGCGGCCAGGCCCAGGGCCTGCTCGACAGCCAGCGCCAGCGGGTGATGGAGCAGATCAGCAACGACCTCGACAACACCCTGCTCTACGTCTATCGCGACCTGTCCGATCCGGAACTGGAAGAGTTCGTCACCTTCGCCGAGTCCGGCGAGGGCAAGGCCTATTACCAGGCCGCCCTGGCCGCCGTGCGTGCGGGGCTCGCCGTGGGCCAGGATGCCGCGAGCCTGGCGCCCGCGCAGCAGAGCTACTAGCCCGACGCTGCGGGCTTGGCTCAGTACCCCAGGCGTTCCCGCAGGAAGGCGAAGTAACGTTCCCGATAGGCCGGCGCCTCGTTCACCAGGTGGTGCCCGGCCCCCTCCAGCATCAGCACCTCGGGCTGGGCGAACTTGTCGTCCAGCACCTTGAGGTTGTGCCGCCAGTCCACCGTCATGTCGCCGTCGCCCTGGATCACCAGCGGGCGGCGCGATGAGCGTGGCGCGGCCTCGATATGCGGCACCCAGCGCGACAGCGCGCCAACCCAGGCGGTGGGCAGGTTCTGCGGCTGCAGCGGGTCATGGTGGTGGACGAAGTCGATGAACTCGGCATCGCTGGAGTTGACGCTGAAGCGCCTGGGAATGCTTTCCACGAAGGGCTTGAGCATGCGGTAGCTGAATTTCGACCAGCCCCAGGCACGCGGGCGTACCAGGGGGGCGAACAGCAGGGTCTCGCCGATGCAGGCCTCGGGGGCGCCGGTCAGCAGGTAGTCGAGGATGATCGCGCCGCCGGTGCTCTGCCCGGCCAGGTGCCAGGGCTGCGGCAGGTCCAGCGTCCGCGCCTCGGCCAGCAGGCCGCGCAGGGTCGCCTGGTATTCGGCGAAGTCGAGGATGCTGGCGCGGACGCCGCTGGACAGCCCATGCCCCGGCAGGTCGCAGGCGATCACCGCCAGGCCCAGCCCCAGTGCCCATTCGATCACGTGGCGGTACAGGCCCATGTGGTCGTAGTAACCGTGCAGCAGCACCAGGGTCGCGCGCGGCTGCGCCGGCCACCAAGCCTGGGTGGCCAGGGTGTAGGACTCCACCTGCATCACCCCCAGGCGCGTCTGCACACCGGGAATCCGCGCCGAGAAGTCCAGCCCGTAGAAGGCCCGGTAGAGACCGGCCAACTGCAGGTCGGGTGCCGCTGCGGCCAAGGGTCGCAGGAGCGAGCGCAGTTGATCGGGCTGGAAGGCGTCTGGCATCGGGGGTATCCATTCGAACGGGGCAGTGGCCGGGGGCAGGGCGGCCGGCGATAAAGGTTGCCGATATTCAGCTGCGGGGCGCGTCGTGGCAAGCTACGCGTCCTGCAAAAGGTCTCTCCCCATGCGCTCGCCTTCCCGTAGAACCCTGTTCGCCAGCCTGCTCGTCATCGCCTGGATCATCGCCATGGTCGCCGCCTACCGCTGGTACGACGCGCGCTTCGTCCGCCCGTTCAGCGAGCGCACCACGCTGTTCTCCGGCGATGGCCTGCAACTGCCCGCCGAGCTGGCCGGGCCGGGGCCGATCCGCCTGGTGCATTTCTTCGACCCCGCCTGCCCCTGCAACGTCGGCAACCAGCAGCACCTGGGCGAGCTGATCGAGCGCTTCGCCGACCGGGGCGTGGCCTTCTATGCCGTGCAGAAACCGGGGAGCAAGGGCCAGCTGCCGCAGAACCTGCAACGCATGACCCTGCTCGCCGAACTGCCCGGCGCGGCGGCCATCCCGGCCACGCCCGCCGTCGGCATCTGGGACCGCGAAGGCCGCCTGGCCTACTTCGGCCCCTACAGCGAAGGGGCGGTGTGCAACTCGGCCAACAGCTTCATCGAGCCCATCCTCGAGGCGTTGCAGGCCGGGCGCCCGGTGGACGCCACCCACACCCTGGCGGTGGGCTGCTACTGCGACTGGGCACCGGCGGGCTGAGCGCTTAGCCCGGACGGTTGGAAGCGGCGGAAGATGGCCTCCGCCTCGCCGCTGTCACGCAGGGCCTGCAACTCTCGGTCGAGCGCCTGGCTCAACGACGCCCCCCGTGGCGAACCCTTGCTCACCAGCAGGTAGAAGGCCTTGCTCGCCGGCAGCTCGAGATGGCGCAGCGTTTCGTCGCCCTGGTAGGCGCCCAGGGACAGGCCGCCGTAGAGCGGCTCGATCTCGCTGGGGAAGAAGTCGCAGCGTTGCAGCTGCAGCAGGCCCAGGTTCTGCTGCACGCTTTTCACCCGCAGGACGTCCTGGGTGATGCCGTAGGGCGCGTAGTTGTAGCCGATGACCCCGCACACCCGGTAGCTGACCAGGGTGGCGGCGTCCGTGACTGTCGGGGCCTCGGCGAAGCGCCGGGTGGAGTAGAACAGGCCGAGGCGGGTGCGGTAGAGCGGCTCGCTGTAGTGGGCGAAGGCCGCGCGTTCCTCGGTGTAGCTGGCGTCCCAGGTCATCTCGCAATGACCGGAGCGGGCGAAGTCGGCCAGCTCCTGCTGCACCCGCGCCCAGGGCAGGTAGTGCAGCTCATAGGGAAGGTCGAGGCGTTGCAGCGCCGTCAGCACCAGCGTGGTCGCCGAGCCGCTGAGGCGGGTGTGGTCGACTTTGCCGTCATGGCGTTCCCAGTAGGTATAGGGCGGCCACTCGTTGCCGTCGCCGAGACAGATCTTCACGGGCTCCGCCGCTTCCACCCCGCAGCATCCAGCCAGCAGGCACCCCGCAATGATTCTGTTCATCGCACCTCCAGGCCCTCCCCAAGGCTAGATCAGCCGTGGCGAATCGCACGGGTTCAGGTGCCGGTCGTGCCCTGCAGCCGCTGCCGGTAGGCTTCCGGCGTCATCTCGTGCCAGCGGCGGAAGGCCCGGTAGAAGGGCGACAGCTCGGCGAAGCCGCAGGCCCGCGCCACCTCGCGGATCGGCATGCCCCCGGCCAGGAGTTCCAGCGAGCGGGACTGGCGCACTGCATCGCGCGCCTTGCGCAGGCTGCTGCCCTGTTCGGCCAGGGCCCGCTGCAGGGCGCCGGGGGCCAGCCCCAGCTCCGCCGCGCAGGCGGCCAGGGAGCAGTCCGCCTGGCCCAGGCGCACACCCAGCAGGTAGTGCAGGCGGTTGAGCAGCTGGTTTTCCGCCAGCTCCCCCAGCTGCGCCTCGGCGTGCTGCCAGAGCAGTGCATGCATCTGCGGGTTGGCGGTGCGCGACGGGCGTCGCAGCAGGCTGCTGGGGAACAGCAGCGCATCGTGCGGGCAGCCGAAGGTGGGTTGCAGCCCGAACAGGCGGCGGTGCTCCACCAGCCGGCGTGGCTGGGCATGGCGGAACTCCAGGGCGTCGACCTTGAACTCGTCGTCGGTGATCGACTTCATCAGCTTGATGAACAGCAGCGCCAGGCACTCCATCTGCTGGCGCAGCGGCGCGACGCCGGTGTAGTTGAGGTCGATCACCAGGCGCGCCTGCTCGCCCCGCACGTCCAGCTGGGCGACGAAACCGCCGGAGAGGATGTGCTGGAAGCGCACGAAGCTGTCCAGCGCCTCGCGCAGGTCGCGGCTGGCCAGCAGCAGGTAGCCCACCACGTCGAGCATGCGCGGCTTCATCTGCTCGCCCAGGTGCAGGCCGATGTCGCGGTCGCCGGTGATGGCCTCGGCAGCCTCCCAGAACAGCGGCGCGTCGTCGTGCTTGAGGCGCCCGTCGGCGGGCATGAACAGATGCCGGCGGTGCTGGAATACGCTGCGGTAGATATCGGCAGGGTCCAGCCCGAGATCGCCCAGCGCCTCGTAGAGCAGGCGGCGCAGGGTGGGGGAATGGGTCAGGGGCAGGGCGGTGGCGGAATCGGCGTCGGGCGTGGGCATCGGGAGTTTCTCTGAATTGACCGAAGACTTTCAGCTCTGCGGTATTTGGTCAATGCCGAGTTCCATGGCGCTGAGGAAAATGCCAGGCACTAGAACAAGGAGAATCCCTTCATGAAACGCACCCTGACTGTCCTTGCCGTGGTGGTTGCCGCCGTGGCCGCCGGTGGCGCCTGGTACGCCCAGAGCAAGAAACCCCTGCGCGACGGCGAACTGGCCATCGCCCACCTGCAGGCCCCGGTCAGCGTCCGCTATGACGAGCGTGGCGTGCCCCACATCCAGGCCGCCAACGAGGCCGACATGTACCGCGCCCTGGGCTTCGTGCATGCCCAGGACCGCCTGTTCCAGATGGAAATGCTGCGCCGCCTGGCCCGTGGCGAGCTGGCCGAGGTGCTGGGCGCCCGCCTGGTGGACACCGACCGCATGTTCCGCACCCTGGAGCTGCGCCAGCACGCCGCCGTCTATGCGAAGAAGATGGACATGGACAGCCCCTCCGCCAAGGCGCTGGCCGCCTACCTGGATGGCATCAACCTGTACCAGGACAGCCGCCCCGCGCCGGTGGAGTTCGACCTGCTGGGCATCCCCAAGCGCCCCTTCACGGTGGAAGACACCCTCTCGGTCGCCGGCTACATGGCCTACAGCTTCGCCGCCGCCTTCCGCACCGAGCCGGTGCTGACCTATGTGCGTGACGAACTGGGCGCCGATTACCTCAAGGTCTTCGACCTCGACTGGCACCCCGAGGGCGTGGTCGGGCAGAAGCTCGCCGCCAGCGACTGGCAGGCCCTCAACGGCCTCGCCCGCCTCAGCCACCAGGCCCTGGTGGAAGCCGGCCTGCCGCAGTTCGAGGGCAGCAACGCCTGGGCCGTGTCCGGCAGCCGCACCGCCAGCGGCAAGCCCCTGCTGGCCGGCGACCCGCACATCCGCTTCGCCGTGCCGGCGGTGTGGTACGAGGCCCAGGCCTCCTACCCCGGCTTCGAGCTCTACGGCCACTACCAGGCGCTCAACCCCACCGCGTCCCTGGGGCACAACGGGCAGTTCGCCTGGAGCCTGACCATGTTCCAGAACGACGACCTCGACCTGGTCGCCGAGAAGGTCAACCCGGACAACCCCAACCAGGTCTGGTACCAAGGCCAGTGGGTCGACATGCAGAGCCGCGAGGAGACCATCCAGGTCAAGGACGCCGAGCCGGTGAAGCTGACCCTGCGCCGTTCGCCCCATGGCCCCATCGTCAACGACGCCCTCGGCGCCACCCCCGGCAAGACGCCCATCGCCATGTGGTGGGCCTTCCTCGAAACCGAGAACCCCATCCTCGACGCCTTCTACCAGTTGAACCGCGCCGACACCCTGGACAAGGCCCGCAGCGCTGCCGAGAAGATCCACTCCCCCGGCCTCAACGTGGTCTGGGCCAACGCCGCCGGCGACATCGGCTGGTGGGCCTCGGCCAAGCTGCCGCAGCGCCCGGACGGGGTTAACCCCGCCTTCATCCTCGACGGCAGCAGCGCCGAGGCGGACAAGCCCGGCTACCTGCCCTTCAGCGCCAACCCCCATGAGGAGAACCCCGAGCGCGGCTACATCGTTTCGGCCAACTTCCAGCCGCTGTCGCCCACAGGCGTGGCCATCCCCGGCTACTACAACCTGCCGGACCGCGGCCAGCGCCTGGACCAGTTGCTGGCGCAGAAGGACGTGAAGTGGGACCAGGACAACAGCCGTGCGCTGCAACTGGAAACCGCCACCGGCTATGGCCCGCGCCTACTCGCGCCGTTGCTGGGCGACCTGCGGGCCGCCGCGGCGGACGATGCCGAGCGTGCCCTGGTGGAGCAGCTCGCCGCCTGGCAGGGCGATCACCCGCTGGATTCCACCGTCGCCACCCTCGCTGAACAACTGGTCTACGAGCTGGCCCGTGGCGCCTTCCATGACGAACTGGGAGACGCCTTCTTCGACAGCCTGCTGTCCACCCGCGTGCTCGACGTGGCCTTGCCGCGCCTGGCCGCCGACGCCGAATCGCCCTGGTGGGACGACCGCAGCACCGACGCCCGCGAAACCCGCGCCGATACCGTCAAGGCTGCCTGGCAGGCGAGCCTCGCCCACCTGAAGAAGACCCTCGGCGACGACAGCGCCAAGTGGGCCTGGGGCCGTGCCCACACGCTGACCCACGGGCACCCGCTGGGCATGCAGAAGCCCCTGGACAAGCTGTTCAACGTCGGCCCCTTCGCCGCCCCCGGTGGCCACGAGGTGCCCAACAACCTGTCCAACCGTGTCGGCCCGGCACCCTGGGAAGTGGCCTACGGCCCCTCCACCCGCCGCCTGATCGACATGGCCGACCCGGCCCACGGCATCGGCATCAACCCGGTGGGGCAGAGCGGCGTGGTCTTCGACCGCCACTACGACGACCAGGCCAAGCGCTACGTCGAGGGCGAGTACGTGCCCATGCACATGAGCGAAGAGGATGTGAAAGCCAACACCCAGGGCACGCTGAAGCTGTTACCCAGGCCCTGATGGAAACCGTGCCGGCCCCCGGGCCGGCACGGTGCAAGCGAACCACGGAGAAGGATTTCCCCATGTACAGACTGTTGCTGCTCCTGTTGCTGGCGGCGGGGCCCGCCCTGGCCGGCGAAACCGTCAACGACGTCACCGGCCTCAACCCCATCGAGGTGGAGCGGGTGCTGGCGCCCACCACCCTGGACGAGATCAGCCGCGCCGTGCGTGAGCACGATGGCCCCATCGCCATTGGCGGCGGCCGCTTCAGCATGGGCGGGCAGACCGCCACCGAACGCGCGCTGCAACTGGATATGCGCAGCTTCAACCGGGTGCTCGCCTTCGATCCCCAGCAGAAGATCCTCCGCGTGCAGGCGGGCATCACCTGGCGGCAGGTGCTCGAGTACATCGACCCCCACGGCCTGTCGCCGCAGATCATGCAGTCCTACGCCAACTTCACCGTGGGCGGCTCCCTGAGCGTCAACGCCCATGGCCGCTACGTCGGCCAGGGCCCGCTGGTGCTGGCGGTGAAGTCCATCCTGCTGGTGCTGGCCGACGGCAGTACGGTGGAGGCCAGCCCCACGCAGAACAGCGAACTCTTTTATGGCGCCATTGGCGGCTACGGCGGTATCGGCGTGATCGCCGAGGCGACCCTGGCGCTGACCGAGAACATCCGCCTGGCGCGCAAGACCGAGGTGATGCCGGTGGAGCAGTACCGGCGCTTCTTCGCCGAGCAGGTGCGGGGCAACCCGGACATGGTCATGCACAACGGCATCCTCTACACCGACGACTACAGGACGGTGCGTGCCGTTTCCTACCTGCGCACCGATGCGCCGCTCACGGTGGAAGAGCGGCTAGTGGATGCCGGGCGCAACTACAAGGTCATGCGTGCCGCGCTCGGTGCGGCTTCCAGCAAGAGCGGCGCCGCCTTGCGCGAGGCGGTGCTCGACCCGCTGAACTTCCGGGGCGAGCAGGTGCAGTGGCGCAACCACGAGGCCAGCCTCGATGTGCGCGAGCTGCAACCCATCTCCGGGGCCGACTACAGCTACGTGCTGCAGGAATACTTCGTGCCCGAGGCGCAGCTGAAGGTGTTCATCGCCAGGATGCGCGACGTGCTGCAGAAGCACGGGGTGAAGGTGGCGAACATCTCCATCCGCCATGCCAAGGCGGACCCGGGCACGCTGCTGGCCTGGTCCCGGGGGGACACCTTCGCCCTGGTGCTCTATTACCGCCAGGGCACCTCGGAGGAGGCGCGCGCGGCGGTGGGCACCTGGACGCGGGAATTGATCGACGCAGCCCTGGCCAGCGACGGCACCTACTACCTGCCGTACCAGATCCACGCCACCCGCGAGCAGTTCCTCGCCGCCTACCCGCGGGCGCCGGAGTATTTCGCCCTCAAGCAGCGGGTGGACCCGAGCGGCAAGTTCCGCAACAAGCTGTGGGACGCCTACTACCGCTGAGGCGACGGCTCAGCGCCGGTACTGGCTCGGCGGCTGGCCGCTCCAGCGCTGGAAGGCGTGGCGGAAGCTGGCGGTCTCGGCGTAGCCGAGCTGCTCGGCGATGAGGTAGATGGGCAGGTCGGTCTGCAGCAGCAACTGGCGCGCCTTGTCGTAGCGCACTTCGTCCAGCAGGCGCTGGTAGCTG
The DNA here is from genome assembly GCF_025685765.1 of Pseudomonas sp. PDM13. Classification (NCBI taxonomy): domain Bacteria; kingdom Pseudomonadati; phylum Pseudomonadota; class Gammaproteobacteria; order Pseudomonadales; family Pseudomonadaceae; genus Pseudomonas; species Pseudomonas sp. PDM13. Next base: position 12,138 of record NZ_JAOTQU010000009.1, read on the forward strand.
GTGTTGAGGCGCTGCAGGTGGCGGCGCAGGGTGCGCTCGGAGCGGTGCAGGCTGCGGGCCACGCGGTCGAGGTTGCTGGCCTCGCTCAGGTGCCCGGCCAGGTGCTCGCGGATCTGGTCGAGCACGTCGTGGCGGCTGGTCAACTGGGCATCGAGCTTCTGGCACTGCTGCAGGCCGTGGTGGCAGGTCACCGGGTCGGCCAGGGGCAGGGGGCGGTCGAGCAGTGCGGCGTTGAAGCAGAGGGCCGTGCGCGAATCGCCGAAATCCACCGGACAGCCCAGCTTCTCCGTGTAGGCCGCCGCGTGCAGGGGCGGCCGGTAGGGCAGGCACACCCGGCGTGGGCGCACGGCTTCGCCGAGTAGGTCCTGGATCACGGTGAGCAGCGAGGTCAGGCACAGCTCGCTGTTGAACACCATCAGCTCCGGCGCGTAGCGGTAGCCGGTGGCGACCAGGCGGGCCTCGGCGCCGTCCTCTTCCAAGGTCAGGGTGAAGTAGCTGCCTAGCAGCGAGGCGTTGGCCAGGGCGATGTTCAGGGCATCGCGCAGGGTGCGGCTGGCGAGCATGGTGTAGCCGAGGATGCCGTAGGCCGAAACGTGCATGCGCAGGCCCAGGGACAGGCCCAGCGCCGGGTCGCGGGTGCAGCTCAGGGCGTTGGCGAACACCCGCAGCTCCTGGGCGTGGCTGATGAGCTTGTCCGGGGTGTCGAGGTCGCTGCAGGCCACGCCGCTGCCGTCGAGCAGGCGCGGGCGCGGCACTTCCTCGGCCAGGCTCTCCACCGCCAGGGCGATGGTGTGCAGGGTGGTCATGACCCGTTCGGGTAGCAATGGCGCCGCCATGGTTCGTCCCCTTTGGTAACGGTGGGGGGCCGGGAGCGTGCATGGGCCTGTGCATTAAGTTTCGATTCAGGCATCAGAATGGCGCACTCTTGTATTCTCGGCGCGCCCCTGAATCCCAGAGTTTGACCCGATGCGATCCTTCCTGACTCCCCGTTGGCTGGTTTCCGGCCTGTTGTTCTGTGTGCTGCTGGTGCTTGGCATCGCCGCACAGGAGTTCCGCCTGTTCGAGCGTGGCTGGTTCATCGTGCAAGAATGGCGCCACGCCTCGGAATGGCGCGAACGTTCGATCTGGCTGCCGGACTACCGGGTGACCCTCGAGGCGCAGCCCATCGAGGGGCTGGACGACGATGTCTCGGCCCTCACCTATGACCCGGATCGCCACAGCCTGCTGACGGTCACCAACCAGCGCCCGCAGATCATCGAAATGTCCCTGGACGGCCATATAGTCCGGCGCATCGACCTGCATGGCTTCGGCGACCCGGAAGCCATCGAGTATGTCAGCAAGGGCGTCTACGTCATCACCGACGAGCGCCTGCAGCGCCTGGTCAAGGTGCGCCTGGAAGAAGACACCACGCAGCTGGACGCCAGCGAATCGCAGCAACTGTCCCTGGGCATCGGTCTGAACGGCAACAAGGGTTTCGAGGGCTTGGCCTACGACCCCGCCGGCCAGCGCCTGTTCGTGGCCAAGGAGCGCGACCCGGTGCGTATTTACGAGATCCACGGCTTCCCCCACAGCAACCCGGACAAGCCCTTCGCGGTGCACGTGGTGGACGACCCCGAGCGCGATGCCGGGCTCTTCGTCCGCGACCTCTCCAGCCTGCAATACGACGACCGCAGCGGCCACCTGCTGGCGCTGTCCGACGAGTCACGCTTGGTGCTGGAGATCAACGCCGACGGCAAGCCCATCAGCAGCCTGTCGTTGCTGCGCGGCATGCACGGCCTGAAACGCAGCGTGCCCCAGGCCGAGGGCGTGGCGATGGATAACGAGGGGAATCTGTACCTGGTCAGCGAGCCGAACCTGTTCTACAGGTTCAGCAAGCCGGCGGGGGAGTGAGCGGCCCGCGAACGGGGCCGCCCGAGGGTCAGGCCTTCAGCGTCTTCACGCCTTCCGCGGTGCCGAGCAGCAGCAGGTCGGCGGGGCGGGCGGCGAAGAGGCCGTTGGTGACCACGCCGACGATGGCGTTGATCTGCGCTTCCAGGGTCACCGGGTCGGTGATCGAGAGGTTGTACACATCGAGGATGATGTTGCCGTTATCGGTGACCACGCCTTCGCGGTAGACCGGGTCGCCGCCCAGCTTCACCAACTGGCGCGCCACGTGGCTGCGGGCCATGGGGATGACTTCCACCGGCAGCGGGAAGGCGCCGAGCACCGGGACCAGCTTGCTGCCGTCGGCGATGCAGATGAAGGTGCGTGCCACGGCGGCGACGATCTTCTCGCGGGTCAGGGCGGCGCCGCCGCCCTTGATCAGGTTCAGGTGCGCGTCGCTCTCGTCGGCGCCGTCGACGTAGAACTCCAGGGCGTCCACCGCGTTCAGGTCGTAGACCGGAATGCCGTGGCCCTTGAGGCGCTGGGCGGTGGCTTCGGAGCTGGCGACCGCGCCGTCGAAGGCCATCTTGTGCTGAGCCAGGGCGTCGATGAAGAAGTTGGCGGTCGAGCCGGTGCCGACGCCGACAACGCTCTTGCTGTCGAGCAGCGGGAGGATATGGTCGACTGCGGCCTGGGCGACTGCCTGCTTGAGCTGGTCCTGGGTCATGCTGGTGGTCCACGTATGAAAGGAAATGCGAGGGCGCGGATTATAGCCGTTCAGCGCGGCAAAACCCCGCATTCTCTGTGGTCGGGCGACGAAGCCCTGGGGTAGACTCGCCCATCCCCGCAAGCCCCGCCAGTGAAGCCGTGATGCTCGAAGACTACGTGAAGAAGACCCTCACCTCGCGCGTTTATGACGTGGCGGTGGAAACCCCCTTGCAACCTGCGCTGCGCCTGTCCGAACGCCTCGGCAACCAGGTGCTGCTCAAGCGCGAGGACCTGCAGCCGGTGTTCTCCTTCAAGATTCGCGGCGCCTACAACAAGCTGGCGCAGCTCAGCGCCGAGGAACTGGCGCGCGGCGTGGTCACCGCCTCGGCCGGCAACCACGCCCAGGGCCTGGCCCTGGCGGCCCGCGAGCTGGGCATCAAGGCGACCATCGTGATGCCGCGCACCACCCCCGAACTCAAGGTCCAGGGCGTGCGCGCCCGGGGCGGCAAGGTGGTGCTGCACGGCGACGCCTTCCCCGAGGCGCTGGCCTATTCGCTGAAGCTGGTGGAAGAGAAGGGCTTCGTCTACATCCACCCCTACGACGACCCGCATGTGATCGCCGGCCAGGGCACCGTGGCGATGGAGATCCTCCGTCAGCACCCGGGCCGCCTGGACGCCATCTTCGTGCCGGTGGGCGGCGGCGGCCTGATCGCCGGCATCGCCGCCTACGTGAAGTACCTGCGCCCCGAGGTGAAGGTGATCGGCGTCGAGCCGGACGACTCCAACTGCCTGCAGGCCGCCATGGCCGCCGGCGAGCGCGTGGTGCTGGGGCAGGTCGGGCTGTTCGCCGACGGCGTGGCCGTGGCGCAGATCGGCCAGCACACCTTCGACATCTGCCGCGAGCACGTGGACGAGGTGATCACCGTCAGCACCGACGAGATCTGCGCGGCGATCAAGGACATCTACGACGACACCCGTTCCATCACCGAGCCCGCCGGCGCCCTGGCCGTGGCCGGGATCAAGAAGTACGTCGAGCGTGAAGGCAGCAGCGGGCAGACCCTGGTGGCCATCGACTCCGGCGCCAACATCAACTTCGACCGCCTGCGCCATGTGGCCGAGCGCGCCGAACTGGGCGAGAAGCGCGAGGCGATCATCGCCGTGACCATCCCCGAGCGCCCGGGCAGCTTCAAGGCCTTCTGCGAGGCCATCGGCAAACGCCAGATCACCGAATTCAACTACCGCTACAACACCGATGCCGAGGCGCACATCTTCGTCGGCGTGCAGACCCACCCGGAGAACGACCCACGCGAGGTGCTGGTGCAGAGCCTGCGCGACCAGGGTTTCCCGGTGCTGGACCTGACCGACAACGAGCTGGCCAAGCTGCACATCCGCCACATGGTCGGCGGCCACGCGGCGCGGGTGGAGGACGAGTCGATCTTCCGCTTCGAATTCCCCGAGCGCCCCGGCGCGCTGTTCAACTTCCTCAACAAGCTGGGCGGGCGCTGGAACATCACCCTGTTCCACTACCGCAACCACGGCGCCGCCGACGGTCGCGTGGTGGCCGGGCTGCAGGTGCCGGCGGACGAGCGCCACCTGATCCCCGCGGCGCTGGAAGAGATCGGCTACCCCTATTGGGACGAGAGCGACAACCCGGCCTATCGGCTGTTCCTCGGTTGAGGGCGGCGGCCGCCCGCGATGGCGGCCATCTACACTCTGCTCGTCGCCCGGATGGAGTGAAAAGGAATGGATGACTACCTGATGCTGCAGATACTTCACGGCTTGCTGACCTTCCTCCTGTTCGTCGTCGCCGGCGGCCTGCTGTGGTTCGTGCTGCGTGCCTGGCACGGCGGCCTGCGTGGCTGGGCACCGAGCCTGCGCCAGTCCGTGCTGTTCGGCGTGCCGGCGCTGCTGGCCCTGGGCGTGGCCCTGCCGATCACCGGCTGGTGGCTGCTGGCCCTGGCGGAGATTCCCTTCGGCCTGACCTGGGTGCTGGGCAGCTCCATCCTTTACCTGCTGGCCGGCATCGCCTGGCTGGCCTTCACCCGGCGCCTGCTGGTGCTGCATGCCGGGGAGGCGCCCAGCGCCGCCCCGCGCAGCCGCTTCCTCGGTTTCAGCCTGGGTTACGGCGCGGTCGGCTTCCTGTTGCTGCTGATCATCCTCGTGCTGACCCTGGCCAAGCCGGCCTGAGCTTGGCCAGGCGCATCCTGCTGGTCGGTGCCAGCGGCTTTATCGGTCGTCACCTTCTGCGCGCCCTGTCTGCCGGCGGCCACACCCTGGTCGCCACCTCCCGTTCGGGCACTGGGCCGCAGTTGCCCGGCGTCGTCTGGCAGCCGCTGGACCTGGAGCGCCTGGCTGAAAAGCCCGAGCACTTCCCCTGGCCCGATGGCATCGACCTAGTGATCAACGCCGCCGGCGTGCTGGACAGCGATCTGGCGCGGCAAACCCGTGTGCAGGCCGATGGCGCCTGCGCCCTGTTCGACCTTGCCGCCCGCCACGGCGCGGCGGTGCTGCAGCTTTCCGCCCTGGGCGCGGGTGAGGCGGGCGGGTTGCCCTTCCTCGCCAGCAAGGCCCGGGCGGACGAACACCTGCTGGCCCTGGGGATTCCCGCCGTGGTGTTGCGCCCGTCCCTGGTGCTGGGCGAGGGCGGCGCCAGTAGCGCCTGGCTGGAACGCCTCGCCGCATTGCCCCTGGCGCCCCTGCTGGATACCCGGACGCGGAGCATGCCGCTGCATGTGGATGATCTGGTGGGCGCGGTTGCGGCCCTGCTGCGACACTGGCCCGAACGGCCCGGGGTGCTGGAACTGGTCGGCCCCGAAGCGCTGACCCAGGGTGAGCTGCTCGACCGCCTGCGCGCCCACATGGGCTGGAGCCCCGCGCGTTACCTTCGACTGCCGCCCATGCTGGCGGGTATCGCCACTCGCCTGCACCTGCTGGACCCGCAACTGCCGGCCCTGGCGCGGCAAGACAACCTGGGCGATGCCGCACCGTTGGAACAGCTCAGTGGCCATCGCCCGGCAGCGCTCGACCAGCGCCTGGATTCCACCTGGCCACAGAAGGCCCGGGCGGTGAACGGCTGGCTGCATCCCCTGATGCTGGCGGCCCTGGTGCTGATCTGGCTGGGCACCGCGCTGGTCTGCCTCGGCCCCGGGTTCGACTGGGGGCTGCGGATCATGGCGGAGATGGGTGTTTCCGGCCTGCTGGCCACGCTGGCGGTGGTGGGCGGCGCCTTGCTGGATGCGCTGCTGGGCATCGGCCTGCTGCTAAGGCGCTGGCGGCGCCACGCGCTGCTCGCGCAGCTGGGCCTGATGCTGGCCTATACGCTGCTGATCAGCCTGCTGCTTCCGCACTATTGGGCCGACCCTTATGCTGCGGTCGGCAAGAACCTCGTGCTCATGGTCGCCACCCTCTGGGTGCTGTGGCTGGAGCCCTCGCAACGGAAAACCGGATGAGCCTGTACCTGCTGCTAAAGACCCTGCACATCATGTCCTCCACCCTGCTGTTCGGCACCGGGCTGGGCTCGGCCTACTACGCCCTGCGCGCCTGGCGCAGCCAGCGGCTGGAGGTGATCGCCGTGACCTTCCGCCACCTGGTCACCGCCGATTGGCTGTTCATCGCCACCACCGCGGTGTTCCAGCCGTTCAGCGGCCTGGCCCTGGCCAAGCTGGCGGGCTGGCCGTTGAACCAGGTGTGGCTGCTGTGGAGCGTGGGCCTGTACGTGTTCGCCGGGCTCTGCTGGTTGCCGGTGGTGTGGCTGCAGATCCGCGTGCGCGACATGGCGCGCGATGCGCTGGCCGACGGTGGGGAACTGCCGGCCAGGGCGCACCTTTATATGAAGGTCTGGTTCATCCTAGGCTGGCCGGCCTTCATCGCCTTCGTCGGCATCTTCTTCCTGATGGTGGCCAAGCCGCTCTCGCTCTGAGGCGGCTCAGCGCAGGGAGATCACCGGCCAGCCGCGACGCTCGGCCTCAGCGCGCAGCTTGGGGTCGGGGTCGACCGCCACCGGGCGGGTCACCCGCTCCAGCAGCGGCAGGTCATTCAGCGAGTCGCTGTAGAAGCTGGCGCCTTCCAGGCTCAGGCCGGTTTCGGCGAGCCAGCGCTCCAGGCGGGTGACCTTGCCTTCGCGGAAGCAGGGCACGTCGGTGGTACGCCCGGTGTAGCGGCCGTTCGCCATCTCGCATTCGGTGGCCAGCAGGGTCTCGACCCCCAGGCGCGCGGCGATGGGGCCGGTGACGAAGCGGTTGGTGGCGGTGATGATCACCAGCTTGTCGCCTGCAGCGCGATGCTCGGCCAGCAGGGCCTCGCCCTTGGCCAGGATGATCGGCTCGACGCAATCACGCATGAACTCGCGGTGCCACTGCTCCAGCTGGGCCATCTCGGTGCGGCCGAGGATTTCCAGGCTGAAGTTCAGGTAATCGGTGATGTTCAGGCGGCCGGCGAGATAATCCTGGTAGAACTCGTCGTTGCGGCTCTTGTAGGCATCGCCGTCGAGAATGCCGCGTTCGCACAGGTAGTCGCCCCAGGCGTGATCGCTGTCGCCGCCGAGGAGGGTGTTGTCGAGATCGAAAAGGGCCAGGCGCACGTCTTTTACCTTGAATCGAAACTACGAAGGGCGGCCAGAATAACCACTTTTCCCCGGCCTGCCCATTGCGCTAAAAGCCCGCATTGCCGCGTTTACAGGCTTTATGGAACAATGCCGGAACATGCGTATGCGAGGTTGTTCGCCGTGATCGATCCCGATGGTTTTCGCCCCAATGTCGGCATCATTCTCGCCAATGAGGTCGGGCAGGTGCTGTGGGCTCGGCGTATCAATCAGGACGCCTGGCAGTTCCCCCAGGGGGGCATCAACCCCCGTGAGACGCCGGAAGAGGCGCTGTACCGCGAGCTGAACGAAGAGGTCGGGCTCGAGGAACGGGATGTGAAAATACTTGCATGCACCCGGGGCTGGTTGCGCTATCGTCTGCCGCAGCGTCTGGTGCGGACCCATAGCCAACCCCTGTGCATCGGGCAGAAGCAGAAGTGGTTCCTGCTGCGCCTGCAATCGGACGAGAACCGGGTTCGCATGGACCTGACCGGCAAGCCTGAGTTCGACGGCTGGCGCTGGGTCAGCTACTGGTACCCGCTGGGACAGGTCGTGACCTTCAAGCGAGAAGTCTACCGCCGTGCCCTCAAGGAATTAGCCCCGCGCCTGCTGGCGCAAGACTGACCCGGAGAAAGGCTACAAGGCCATGCTCAATACGCTGCGCAAGATCGTCCAGGAAGTGAACGCCGCCAAGGATCTGAAGGCGGCGTTGGCGATCATCGTGCTGCGGGTCAAGGAAGCGATGGGCAGCCAGGTCTGCTCCGTCTACCTGCTGGACCCCGAGTCCAACCGGTTCGTGCTGATGGCCACCGAGGGCCTGAACAAGCGCTCCATCGGCAAGGTCAGCATGGCCCCCAACGAGGGCCTGGTCGGCCTGGTCGGCACCCGCGAGGAGCCGCTCAACCTCGAGCACGCCGCCGACCACCCCCGCTATCGCTACTTCGCCGAGACCGGCGAGGAACGCTACGCCTCCTTCCTCGGCGCACCGATCATCCACCACCGCCGGGTGATGGGCGTTCTGGTCGTACAGCAGAAGGAGCGCCGCCAGTTCGACGAGGGCGAGGAAGCCTTCCTCGTCACCATGAGCGCCCAGCTCGCGGGCGTTATCGCCCATGCCGAGGCCACCGGTTCGATCCGTGGCCTGGGCCGCCAGGGCAAGGGTATCCAGGAAGCCAAGTTCGTCGGTGTGCCCGGTGCGCCGGGTGCTGCCGTGGGCACCGCCGTGGTGGTGCTGCCGCCGGCCGACCTGGAAGTGGTGCCCGACCGCGCCGTCGATGACATCGAGGCCGAAGTCGAACGCTTCAAGCAGGCCCTGGAAGCGGTGCGCGAAGACATGCGCCGCCTGTCGAGCAAGCTGGCCAGCCAGCTGCGCCCCGAGGAGCGGGCGCTGTTCGACGTCTACCTGATGATGCTCGACGACGCCTCCATCGGCCTGGAAGTGAAGAAGGTCATCCGCTCCGGCCAGTGGGCCCAGGGTGCCCTGCGCCAGGTGGTGATGGAGCACGTCAAGCGCTTCGAACTGATGGACGACGCCTACCTGCGCGAGCGCGCCTCTGACGTCAAGGACCTCGGTCGCCGCCTGCTCGCCTACCTGCAGGAAGAGCGCAAGCAGAACCTGGTGTACCAGGACAACACCATCCTGGTCAGTGAAGAACTGTCCCCGGCGATGCTCGGCGAAGTGCCCGAAGGCAAGCTGGTGGGCCTGATTTCGGTACTCGGCTCCGGCAACTCCCACGTCGCCATCCTCGCCCGCGCCATGGGTGTGCCCACGGTCATGGGCGTGGTCGACCTGCCGTACTCCAAGGTCGACGGCATCGAGCTGATCGTCGACGGCTACCACGGCGAAGTCTTCACCAACCCCTCCGCCGAGCTGCGCAAGCAGTACAGCGAGGTGGTGGAGGAGGAGCGCCAGCTGGTCAAGGGCCTCGACGCCCTGCGCAGCCTGCCCTGCGAAACCCTGGACGGCCACCGCATGCCGCTGTGGGTCAACACCGGCCTGCTGGCCGACGTGACCCGTGCCCAGGAGCGCGGCGCCGAAGGCGTCGGCCTGTACCGCACCGAAGTGCCGTTCATGATCAACGAGCGCTTCCCCAGCGAAAAGGAGCAGCTCGCCATCTACCGCGAGCAGCTCGCCGCCTTCCATCCGCTGCCGGTGACCATGCGCACCCTGGACATCGGTGGCGACAAGGCGCTGTCGTATTTCCCGATCAAGGAAAGCAACCCCTTCCTCGGCTGGCGCGGCATCCGCGTCACCCTCGACCACCCGGAAATCTTCCTGGTGCAGGTGCGCGCCATGCTCAAGGCCAGCGAAGGCCTGAACAACCTGCGCATCCTCCTGCCGATGATCTCCGGCGTGCAGGAGCTGGAAGAATCCCTGCACCTGATCCACCGTGCCTGGGGCGAGGTGCGTGACGAGGGCGTCGACATCCCCATGCCCCCGGTGGGCGTGATGATCGAGATCCCCGCGGCCGTGTACCAGACCCGTGAGTTGGCGCGCCAAGTGGACTTCCTCTCGGTGGGCTCCAACGACCTCACCCAGTACCTGCTGGCGGTGGACCGCAACAACCCGCGCGTCGCCGACCTCTACGACTACCTGCACCCGGCGGTGCTGCAAGCGCTGGTCAAGGTGGTCAACGACGCCCACGCCGAAGGCAAGCCGGTGAGCATCTGTGGCGAGATGGCCGGTGATCCCGCCGCTGCCGTCCTGCTGCTGGCCATGGGCTTCGACAGCCTGTCGATGAACGCCACCAACCTGCCCAAGGTGAAGTGGCTGCTGCGCCAGGTCAGCATCAGCAAGGCACGTGAGCTGCTCGAGCAACTGATGGGCATCGACAACCCGCAGGTTATCCACAGCTCCCTGCACCTGGCCCTGCGCAACCTGGGCCTGGGCCGCGTGATCAACCCGGCCGCTACCATCCAGGCCTGAGCCCCGGTTCCGGGGTCACGCTGCATCCCGTTTTCCTTCCCATGGCAGCACCCGCGATCAATAGGCGCGGGTGCCCCGCTGCGCCGTGGGCATCCCCGGCGCACGGCAGGGTTCTGCCCTAGAGCACCATCTCCACCTGCCCCAGCTGCTCGCCGTGGGGGCCGTAGCTGCGCTCCACCAGCTCGCGACGACCGTCGGCATGGACGATCAGCGCCGTGCTGGCGCGGGTGCCGTAGGTGCGGGTGGCGATGAACACCGGGGACAGCATGCGCTCGGTGTTCAGACCCACGCCGGTGTCGGGGAGGATCGCGTCCGGCGCCGCCTCGGGGTCGTGCATCAGGTTGAGCAGGGTGTCGGTGGTAACGCCTTGCAGGCACTCCGCCAGGGCCGCCTTGGCCCGGTCGACCTTCGGCCAGGGCGTGTCGAGGTCGGCGTTGGACAGCCCGTAGATGCCGGCGGCCAGCGTTCTCGGTCCGCCGCTTCGGGGGTTGAGGAAGCACACCTCGCGGCTGTCGCCCACCAGCAGGTTGAAGCCGGCGTAGTCGGCGGCGCGGCGCTGGGCGTCAACCAGGAACTCGGCCGGGCCCAGCGTACCGTTGAGGAACTGCACGCACAGCTCGCCACGGGAGCGTCCCACCGGGGGCAGCCGCGGGTCGCGGATATTGGTCAGGGCGGCGAAGCGGCCGTCGGGGCCGAGGCCCAGCCAGGTGCCGCCGGCTTCGAGGTCGCGACCGGCGTAGAGGCCGGGGGCGTCTGGCCAGTGGGCCAGGGGTTGGGTGGGGCGGGCGTAGAACTCGTCACGGTTGGCAGCCAGTACCAGCGGGACTTCCTGTCCGGGTTGCCAGGCGAATGCGATGAGGCACATCTGGAGTCGTCTCCTTTTTGTTGTCGCGAGTCTAGCAGCCGCTCGGCGGCTCGCCATCGAGTCGTTGGAGCCTCGGGCGGGCTTCCGTTAACATGCCGCTTTGTTTTCGGGGGTGTCGATGGAATTCCTGCTCTACCTGGTACTCGGCGCCTGCGCCGGCGTGCTCGCCGGTCTGTTCGGTGTGGGTGGCGGCATGATCATCGTGCCGGTGCTGGTTTTCAGTTTCACTGCCCAGGGATTCGACCCCAGCGTCCTGACCCACCTCGCCGTCGGTACCTCCCTGGCGACCATCATCTTCACCTCGATCAACGCCGTACGCGAGCACCATCGCAAGGGTGCGGTGCGTTGGCACATCTTCGCCTGGATGACCCTCGGCATCCTCCTCGGCGCGGCGCTGGGTTCGCTGACCGCCAAGGCGATCCAGGGCCCCATGCTGCAGAAGATCATCGGCTGCTTCGCCATATTCGTTTCCCTGCAGATGGCCCTGGACCTCAAGCCCAAGGCCAGCCGCGACGTGCCCGGCAAGCCGGGGCTGACCGTCGCCGGCGCCTTCATCGGCTGGGCCTCGGCGATCTTCGGTATCGGCGGTGGTTCGCTGACCGTGCCCTTCCTCACCTGGCGCAGCGTGCCCATGCAGCAGGCGGTGGCCACGTCCTCCGCCTGCGGGCTGCCCATCGCCCTGGCCAGCGCCCTGTCGTTCATGGTGCTGGGCTGGAACGAGCCGCACCTGCCGCAGTGGAGCTTCGGCTTCGTCTACCTGCCCGCGCTGGCCGGCATCGCGCTGACCAGCATGTTCTTCGCCCGCTTCGGCGCCCGCCTGGCCCATCGCCTGTCGCCGCGTCTGCTCAAGCGCCTGTTCGCCCTGCTGCTGTTCTCGGTCGGGCTGAGTTTTCTGATCTAAGGAGTCGTGATGCTGGCTTATCCCCAGATCGATCCGGTGGCCCTGAGCCTCGGACCCCTGAAAATCCACTGGTACGGCCTGATGTACCTGATCGGCATCGGCGGTGCCTGGTGGCTGGCCTCGCGCCGCCTCAAGGCCTTCGATCCGACCTGGAGCCGCGAGAAGCTCTCCGACCTGGTGTTCTGGGTCGCCCTGGGCGTGATCGCCGGTGGCCGCCTCGGCTACGTGCTGTTCTATGACCTGTCCGCCTACCTCGCCAACCCGCTGCTGATCCTCGAAGTGTGGAAGGGCGGCATGTCGTTCCACGGCGGCCTGATCGGCGTGATGCTGGCGACCCTGTGGTTCGGCCGGCGCAACGGCAAGAGCTTCTTCCAGCTGATGGACTTCATCGCCCCGCTGGTACCCATCGGCCTGGGCGCCGGGCGCATCGGCAACTTCATCAACTCCGAGCTCTGGGGCAAGGTCACCGACGTGCCCTGGGCGATGATCTTCCCCAATGGCGGCCCGCTGCCGCGCCACCCGTCGCAGCTGTACCAGTTCGCCCTCGAAGGCGTGGCGCTGTTCGCCATCCTCTGGTTCTACTCGCGCAAGCCGCGCCCGACCATGGCCGTCTCCGGCATGTTCGCGCTGTGCTACGGCATCTTCCGCTTCATCGTCGAGTTCGTCCGCGTACCGGACGCCCAGCTCGGTTACCTGGCCTTCGGCTGGCTGACCATGGGCCAGGTGCTCTGCGTGCCGATGATCCTCGGCGGCCTCGGCCTGATCGTCTGGGCCTACCGTCGCCAGCCCGTCCAAGGAGTCGCCTCGTGAAACAGTACCTCGACCTGATGCGCCTGGTGCGTGAGACCGGCACCTTCAAGAGCGACCGCACCGGCACCGGCACCTACAGCGTGTTCGGCCACCAGATGCGCTTCAACCTGGCCGATGGTTTCCCCCTGGTGACCACCAAGAAGTGCCACCTGAAGTCCATCGTCCATGAGCTGCTGTGGTTCCTCCAGGGCGACACCAACATCCGTTACCTGAAGGAAAACGGCGTCTCCATCTGGGACGAGTGGGCCGATGAGAACGGCGACCTGGGCCCGGTCTACGGCTACCAGTGGCGCAGCTGGCCGGCGCCCAATGGCGAGTCGATCGACCAGATCGGCAAGCTGATCGAGATGATCCGCAAGAATCCGGACTCGCGCCGCCTGATCGTCTCCGCCTGGAATCCCGCCCTGGTGGAACAGATGGCCCTGCCGCCCTGCCACGCGCTGTTCCAGTTCTACGTGGCCGACGGCAAGCTCAGCTGCCAGCTGTACCAGCGTTCGGCGGACATCTTCCTCGGCGTGCCCTTCAACATCGCCAGCTACGCCCTGCTGACGCTGATGGTGGCGCAGGTCTGCGGCCTGGAGCCCGGCGATTTCGTCTGGACCGGCGGCGACTGCCACCTCTATGCCAATCACATCGAGCAGACCGACCTGCAGCTCACCCGCGAGCCGCTGCCCCTGCCGACCATGAAGCTCAACCCCGAAGTGAAGGACCTGCTGGCCTTCAAGTTCGAGGACTTCGAGCTGGTGGGCTACCAGTCGCACCCGCACATCAAGGCGCCGGTCGCGGTCTGACCCGCTCGGGTTCCCACAGGCGCGGCCCCAGGAACCCACCTGTGGTCGCCCTCCGGGTGGGGGCGAATTCATTTGCGAAGAACTTGCCCCGATCCCCGGGCTGAAGCCCGGGCTACGCCTAGGCATGGATACCGTGGGGGCGTGGCTCTTGTAGGGGCGAATTCATTCGCCCAGGGCGGCGTAGCCGCCCCTCTCCATCACCCCAACTCCGCCGCCAGCGCCTTCACCTGCTCCTGCCGTTCCGCCTGCTCCAGCTCCGCGCCGGGGTTGAGCGACGACCATTCCGGGTGCGCCCGCGCCTTGCCTAATGCCGGTGGCAGCTTGCCTTGGCGCCATTGCTTCTCCTCCGGCGCCGCCATGCGGATGGCGTCGACGGCGGCGTGCCCGCGTGCGTCCAGGGCTTGCAGCAGCTGGCGTTGGCGCAGGGCGAGCAGGCGCAGGATGGCATCGTCCACGGTCAGCTCGCGCTGGCCGCGGATCTTGCCCAGCAGGCGCTCGCCGTAGTGGCCGACGGTCTGCCAGGCACCCCCGGCGATGGCGCCCAGGGCCGCTGCGGCGCCCAGGGTCAGGCCGCCCACCAGCAGGTCGACGCCGGCCCCGGCGGCGGCACCGGCCGCCATGCCGCTGCCCAGGCGCACGCCAAGCTGCTTGAGGGTTTCGGGGTTGAACAGGTCATCGCCCCAGCGCCCGTCCAGCAGCGGCAGGTCGCCGGCGGCGGCATCCTCCGGGCGGAAGGCGTGCAGGCGCAGCAGGGCATCGACGCAGGCCTGCTCGCGGGCGCGCACCTGCTGGCGCAACGCCTCGGTGGCCCGGGCCAGGCTGGCCTCGTCGGCGGGTACGCTGCGGCGGCAGGCAGCGACATCCAGCAGCAGCTCGGCGATCAATCGTGCCCCGGCCCGCTGGCGCAGGCCGCGCTGGGCCTCGTGGTCCTCGATCAGCCGTTGCAGTTGCGGGCGCGCCCGTTCCAGCAGCAGGGCCAGGCTTTCGTAGAGGCGGCGCTCGCCATCCAGCGGCGGCGCCACGCTGTCGAAACGCACTAGCGCGTGCAGGCCCAGGCGTGCCAGGGCCTCGCGCCATTCGGCTTCGCGGTGGTCGTTCACCGCGACGAAATTCAGCACCGGCAGCAGCGGCCGGCCGCACATGGCCAGCACCGCCAGCTCGTCGCGGTACTTGGCCAGCACCGGCTCGCGGGCGTCAATCACATAGAGGCCGGCATCGGAGGCCAGCAACTGGCGCAGCACCTTGGCTTCCTGCTCGAAGCGCTGGCGTGCCTCGCTGCCATCGAGGAAGCGTGCCAGCCGCGCCGGGCCGTCCATGCGCTCGCCGGGGCGCTCCAGGCGTTCCAGGTAGTCGAGCAGGGCGATGGCGTCTTCCAGGCCGGGGGTGTCGTAGAGCTCCAGCAGCGGCTGGCCGTCCACCGACAGGCGCGCGCCCTCGACATGGCGGGTGGTGCTGGGGCGGTGGGACACCTCGCCAAAGCCACGGTCGCGCAGCAGGGTGCGCAGCAGCGAGGTCTTGCCGACGTTGGTGTGGCCGACCACGGCCAGTTTCAGTGCATCAGTCATGACCCTTCTCCAGCCAGGCGAGGGGCGAGCTGTCGGCATGCTCCAGCTCCAGCCGCGACAGGGCCTGGTGCCATTCCCCCAGGCGCAGGCTGTCCAGCGCCGCGCCCGGTGGGGCGGGCAGTAGCCAGACGCGCGTGGCGGCGGCACAGCGTGCCAGTTCGCCGATCAGTGCCAGGGTGCCGCGGTCCGGCGAACGGCGTGGGTCGCAGGCGATGGCCAGGCGTTGCGGCGGGAAGCGGGTGAGCTGCTCCAGCAGGCGCTGGCGTTGCTCGCGGCTGTCGAGGATGCCGGCGTCGCCCACGCCGCGCGGCAGGGTCGGCGGCCAGGGACGGCTGTTGTCCAGCTCGATGGCCACCAGCAAGGCGCCACTGCCGCTGTCGGGGTGGGCCTGGGCGGCGTCGGTCAGCGCGAGGCCGGGGTCGGCGTCGAGCACACCAAGGCGTTCGCTGGCCGGCTGCAGGCGCTCGCGCAGCAGGCCGTAGCCGGGCAGGGCGAGGTCCAGGTCGAGCCGTTCGCGGCCGCTGCGCCAGCGCCACAGGCACAGCAGCGTCAGTGCCAGGCGCGGCAGCAGGCCGTAGACCAGGCACACCCCCAGCAGCCAGCCGGACCAGGCCTGGCGCGCATCGGCGGCGGCCACCACGTCGCTGCTGGCGCGGATGGTGTCGGCGTCCGGCAGGGCAAAGCCGAGCAGGGCGGGCAGGGCGCCCAGGGCCTGGGTCAGGGCGACGAAGGTGTCGCTGCCGAGGATGGTGGTTTCCCAGACGAAACCGTAGCGCCGGGTGGCCAGCAGCGCCAGCAGGCACAGCAGTGCGGTGCCCAGGCTGAGGCTCCAGAGCCCGTTGACCAGTGCGCCCAGGCCCCAGCGGGCCAGGCGGCGGCGTTGCAGCAGCACCAGCAGCGCCGGGCCCAGCTGCGCGGCATTGGCATCCCGGGCGAGCTTGCCGCTGAGCCACCACCAGAGGCGGCCGAGGACGCTGGCGTGGCCGCCGAAGGTCAGGCCCAGCAGCCAGCCGAGGAGCATCAGCAGGTGCAGGCCGAGCAGGCTGCCCAAGGCCCAGAACACATTGACCGGGCGCTGGCCGTCACCCAGTGCGGCCACTGCCATGGCGCTGCCGGCGGCCAGGGCCACCAGCAGCAGCGCGGCGAAGGCCAGGCGCGCGCCCTGCAACCAGTGCAGCAGGGCGGCCAGCTGGCCGTCGCGTTCGGCGAGCCACAGGGCGCGGGTCTGGATGCGCTGGGCGAGGTCGCCGCCAGCGGCATTGGCGCGGCGGTTGGCTTCGCCGTCTTCCAGCGGGCCGGCGTGTTCTTCGCGCAGGCGCACGGCTTCGGTCAGCCAGAGGCGTTGCAGGGGAGTGAGGTTCGGCGGTGGGCTCTCGGTCACGCGGGTTCTCTTCCGGTGGGGCGAGGCAGAAGCATAACCGCTGAACGGCAGGAGGGTGGAATCCCGGCCGCTTGGGCCGGGGGTGTCGCGGCGTGCGGGTCAGTGGGTGGCGCGCTGCTCCCTGACGCGCACGGCGATGTCCGGCTGGTCGATGAACAGGCCGTCGATGCCGGCATCGAGGAAGGCGTTGATCTCCGCCTCGATATCACCGCGCACCTGCGGGTCGCTGCCGTTGCGCAGGTTGGTGGGGAGGAAGGCGTTCTCCGCGCGGAAGGTGTAGGGGTGCACCTTGAGCCCGGCGGCGTGGGCGTCGGCGACGAAGCGCGTGGGCTGCCCCAGGTTGCCGGCGGCGTCGCGGGGGATCACGTAGGCCTTGTCCGGGCCGACCCCGGCGGCATAGCGGGCGACGGTCTTGAGGCCGGCGGCGCTGGCCATCTTGGCGTAGGTCAGGCCGGTGCCCAGCACCTGCTGGTCATAGGGCTGGCCGGCGCCGTAGAGCTGGATCAGGCGGATGCTGCTCTGCCGGGCGATGCGCTGCAGGTTGTCCACCTCGAAGGACTGGATGTACACCGCCGAGCGGCGGTCGGTGTAGCCGTTGCGCTGCAGGGCGCGCAGCAGCGGTTTCTCCATGGCCAGGCCGAGTTGCTGGAAGTGGGTGGGGTGCTTGGTCTCGATGTACAGGCCGATGCGCCGCTGCTGACTAAGCTGCAGGCTCTTCACCAGGTCGATGATCTCCTGCAGGGTGGGGATCTCGAAGGCGCCGTCCAGCCGCGCATTGCCCGGGCGCACCTGGGGGATGCGCTCGATGGCCTTGAGGGTCTTCAGCTCGGCCAGGGTGAAGTCTTCGCTGAACCAGCCGGTGAGCGCCACGCCGTCGATGGTCTGGGTGCGCTTGCGGTCGGCGAACTCGGGGTGCTTGCCGACGTCGGTGGTCAGCCCCAGTTCGTTGTCGTGGCGGGCCACCAGCTGGCCGTCGCGGGTCATCACCAGGTCCGGCTCGACGAAGTCGGCGCCTTGCAGGGCGGCCAGGGCGTAGGAGGCCAGGGTGTGCTCCGGCACATAGCCGCTGGCGCCGCGATGGCCGACCACCAGCGGCGTGCCCTCGCCCTGGGCATGGCCCTTGGCGGCGCGGGGCTGCTGGGCGGCCCAGTCGATGGCGGATTGCACCGGGTCCGGCGCGGCGAATGAACAGAGGGGCAACGTCAGGCTGCAGACCGCCAGCCAATGCCGCAGGGTAGAAGTGGATGCCATGGAGCGTCTCCTTGCGGTAGGGGAAGCGCAAGCCTGCCGCAGGATAGATGACGGTTTGTGGTGCGCCGCGCGGCAAGTGTTGCGAGGCGTGACCGGCCCGACGGACAGAAAGAAAGGCCGGCTGGCCTGGCCGCTTCGCTCTGGTATTCTCGCCGCCATGAAAAAGACCCTGCCCCTCTCCCTGATCGCCGCCCTCGCGCAGAACCGCGTGATCGGCCGTGACAACCAACTGCCCTGGCACCTGCCGGCGGACCTCAAGCACTTCAAGGCCCTGACCCTGGGCAAGCCCATCATCATGGGCCGCAAGACCTGGGACTCCCTCGGCCGCCCGCTGCCGGGGCGCCTCAACCTGGTGGTCAGCCGCCAGGCCGGCCTGCAGCTGGAGGGCGCCGAGGTGTTCGCCAGCCTGGAAGAGGCCGTGGTGCGCGCCGAAGACTGGGCCCGTGAGGAAGACGCCGAAGAAGTGATGCTGATCGGCGGTGCCCAGCTCTACACCCAGGGCCTGGCGCACGGTGATCGCCTCTACCTGACCCGCGTCGAACTGGCCCCGGAAGGCGACGCCTTCTTCCCCGAAGTGCCGGATGCCGATTGGCACCTGGCCTCCAGCATCGAGCATGAAGCCAGCGCGGAAACCCCCGCCTATGCCTTCCAGGTATGGGAGCGGCGCTGAGCCGGCTGCAACATCGTTGGTGGACGTAAGAAGCGCCGTCCACGCCCGGATCCACCCTGTAGGGGCTCCGGGCGGCCCCCCGCTCAAACCTCCAGCTCGCGCAATTCCGCGCGCACCCGCTCGTTTTCGATCAGCAGGAATCCCACCGATATCGGCAGCTTGAAGCGCCGTGGCCCGGCGCTGCCCGGGTTGATGTGGAGGATGCCGTCGCGGTGGGTGATCAGCGGCTTGTGGGAGTGGCCGGTGATGATGGCGTCGATGCCGCGCGTGGCGAGGTCGGCGGGGATGTCCGCCTGGTCGTGGACCAGGTAGAGGCAGGTGCCGCCGGAGCGCAGGGTGGCGTCGTGAGGGATGCGTTGCGCCCAGTGTTCGGTGTCGTTGTTGCCGCGTACCACGGTCAGGGGTGCCAGGCGGCGCAGGGCGTCGAGGATCTCGGGCTTGCCGATGTCGCCGGCGTGGAGGATATGGTCGCAGCCTTGGAGGGCCGCGAGGGCCTGGGGCCGGAGCAGGCCGTGGGTGTCGGCGATCAGGCCGATGCGCAGGGTCATGGAAGGGGCCTCGTCGGGAAACGAGGCCCATTCTGCATCACTCGGCGTGGCGCGGGGATTCCGGCAGGAACCAGTTCAGCAGCAGTGCGCAGATGCCGCCGGTGGCGACACCGGATTCCAGCACGTTGCGCAGCGCCGCCGGCATGTGCGCGAGGAACTCCGGCACCTGCGACACGCCCAGGCCCAGGGCCAGGGACACGGCGATGATCAGCAGCGCGCGGCGGTCCAGCTCGATGCCGGCGAGGATGTTGATGCCCGAGGCGGCCACCGCGCCGAACATCACCATGGCCGCGCCGCCGAGCACCGGCTCGGGCACCGCCTGGATCACGCCGGCCACCGCCGGGAACAGGCCGAGGATCACCAGCACCACGGCGATCCACAGGCCGATATGGCGGCTGGCGATGCCGGTGAGCTGGATCACGCCGTTGTTTTGCGCGAACACCGAGCTGGGGAAGGTGTTGAACACGCCGGCCAGCAGCGAGTTGGCGCCGTTCACCAGCACGCCGCCCTTGATGCGCTGCATCCACAGCGGGCCTTCCACCGGCTGGCGCGAGACCTTGCTGGTGGCGGTGACGTCGCCGATGGCTTCCAGCGAGGTGACCAGGTAGATCACCAGCATCGGGATGAACAGGCTCCAGGAGAAGCCCAGGCCGAAGTGCAGCGGCATCGGCACCTGGAACAGCTCGGCCTGGTGCATGCCGGTGAAGTCCAGGCGGCCCAGGTAGCCGGCCAGGGCATAGCCCACGGCCAGGGCGATGACGATGGCGCAGCTGCGCATCCACACCACGGGGATGCGGTTGAGCACGACGATTATCGCCAGCACGGTGCCGGACAGCAGCAGGTTCTCGCCATTGGCGAAGGTGCCGTTGGCCATGGCGCCGAAGCCACCGCCCATGCTGATCAGGCCGACCTTGATCAGGGTCAGGCCGATCATCAGCACCACGATGCCGGTCACCAACGGGGTGATCAGGCGTTTGACGAAGGGCAGGATGCGCGAGATGCCCATCTCCACGAAGGAGCCGGCGATCACCACGCCGAAGATGGCGGCCATCACCGCTTCCACCGGGGTGCCCTGCTTGACCATCAGCGCGCCGCCGGCGATCAGCGGGCCGACGAAGTTGAAGCTGGTGCCCTGGACGATCAGCAGCCCGGCGCCGAAGGGACCGAAGCGCTTGCACTGGACGAAGGTGGCGATGCCGGAGATCACCAGTGACATGGAGACGATCAGGTTGGTGTCGCGCGCCGAGACGCCGATGGCCTGGCAGATCAGCAGGCCGGGCGTGACGATGGGCACGATGATCGCCAGCAGGTGCTGCAGTGCGGCGAGCAGCGCCACCAGCGGGCGCGGCTTGTCGTCGAGGCCGTAGACCAACTCGTTGCGGGAGGTGGAAGTGGCCGGGTTTTCCAGTGAACTCATGGCGATGGTCCGCAAAAAAGCGGCGATTCTACCTGAATGGCCGGGGGCGGCGAGGGGCGCCGGTCAGCTGTTTGCCGGGCGCTGCGAAGATGCAGGTCGGGTGCAACCCGACATGTGCGGTGCAGGGTCGCTGCGGGTTGCACCCGCCCTACGGGCTGATGGCGCGAATAGTCAGGCTCGCGTCGACATTGATCGAGCGCTGACAGCGGTCCAGCGCATCGATCATGCGTTGTAGTGTGGGCTGCAGGTCGATACCGAGTTCTGTGAGGGCATCGAGCTCGTCGAAGCTTTCCAGAACCGCTTTCAACGCTGCGCTGATGGATAGGGTCATCAGGGTGTTGCGGAATACGGGGCGGCCCAGGGACCAGATTCCGGTCTCCGCAGTCAGGGCGCCGCTCTTGATGCCTTCGAGAATTCCTCTCGCAAGCGAGGCGATGTAGAACTCGGCGGCGTTCTCTTCGAATTCGAGCTTCAGGTTCTGCATGAAGTCTGGCGAGCTCCTATGAGCAGCGTGTAGGTCGGGTGCAACCCGACGTTTGCGGTGTCTGCGTGGGACGGTGATGGGTTTCGCTGCGCTCTACGCCATCCTACGGTGCGTGCGGGTGAAGCCGCTGAGCTGACGGAGCACCCAATAAAAAGCCCGGCACATGGCCGGGCTTTTTCGTTCGCGGGTAGCGCTTACAGGTCTTCCAGCATCGCCTTGTTGCGCACGGCGCCCTTGTCGGCGCTGGTGGCGAGCAGGGCGTAGGCCTTGAGGGCGGTGGTCACCTTGCGCGCGCGCGGGGCGGCGGGCTTCCAGCCTTTCTTGTCCTGCGCGGCGCGGCGGGTGGCCAGCTCTTCATCGGACACCAGCAGGTTGATGCTGCGGTTGGGGATGTCGATCAGCACCTTGTCGCCGTCCTGCACCAGGCCGATGGCGCCACCGGCGGCGGCTTCCGGGGACGCGTGGCCGATGGACAGGCCCGAGGTGCCGCCGGAGAAGCGGCCGTCGGTGAGCAGGGCGCATTGCTTGCCCAGGCCCTTGGACTTCAGGTAGCTGGTGGGGTACAGCATTTCCTGCATGCCCGGGCCGCCTTTCGGGCCTTCGTAGCGGATGATGACGATGTCGCCGGCCTTCACTTCGTCGGCGAGGATGCCCTTCACGGCGCTGTCCTGGCTTTCGAAGATCTTCGCGGTGCCTTCGAACACGTGGATGGATTCATCCACGCCCGCGGTCTTCACCACGCAGCCGTCCAGGGCGATGTTGCCGTAGAGCACGGCCAGGCCGCCCTCCTGGGAGTAGGCGTGCTCGACGCTGCGGATGCAGCCTTCGGCGCGGTCGTCGTCGAGGGTGTCCCAACGGGTGCTCTGGCTGAAGGCGACCTGGGTCGGGATGCCGGCCGGGCCCGCCTTGAAGAAGGTGTGCACGGCTTCGTCAGCGGTCTGGGTGATGTCCCACTGGGCAATGGCGTCGCTCATGCTCGGGCTGTGCACAGTGGGCACGTCGGTGTGCAGCAGGCCGCCACGGGCCAGCTCGCCGAGGATGCTGAAGATGCCGCCGGCGCGGTGCACGTCTTCCATGTGGTACTTCTGGATGTTCGGCGCCACCTTGCACAGCTGCGGCACCTTGCGCGACAGGCGATCGATGTCGCGCAGGTCGAAGGCGATCTCCGCCTCCTGGGCGGCGGCCAGCAGGTGCAGGATGGTGTTGGTGGAACCGCCCATGGCGATGTCCAGGGTCATGGCGTTCTCGAACGCCTTGAAGTTGGCGATGTTGCGCGGCAGCACGGAGGCGTCGCCTTCGCCGTAGTAGCGCTGGCACAGCTCGACGGCCAGGCGGCCGGCACGCAGGAACAGCTGCTCGCGGTCGCTGTGGGTGGCCAGGGTGGAGCCGTTGCCCGGCAGCGACAGGCCCAGGGCCTCGGTCAGGCAGTTCATGGAGTTGGCGGTGAACATGCCGGAGCAGGAACCGCAGGTGGGGCAGGCGCTGCGCTCGTACTCGGCGACCTTCTCGTCGGAGCAGGAGTCGTCGGCGGCCACCACCATGGCGTCCACCAGGTCCAGGCCGTGGTTGGCCAGCTTGGTCTTGCCGGCTTCCATCGGGCCGCCGGAGACGAACACCACGGGGATGTTCAGGCGCAGGGCGGCCATCAGCATGCCGGGGGTGATCTTGTCGCAGTTGCTGATGCAGACGATGGCGTCGGCGCAGTGGGCGTTGACCATGTATTCCACGGAGTCGGCGATGATCTCGCGGCTCGGCAGGGAATAGAGCATGCCGTCGTGGCCCATGGCGATGCCGTCGTCCACGGCAATGGTGTTGAATTCCTTGGCCACACCGCCGTGCTTCTCGATCTCGCGGGCGACCAGCTGGCCCAGGTCCTTCAGGTGCACGTGGCCGGGCACGAACTGGGTGAAGGAGTTGGCGATGGCGATGATCGGTTTCTTGAAGTCTTCGTCCTTCATCCCGGTGGCGCGCCAGAGGGCGCGGGCGCCGGCCATGTTGCGGCCGTGGGTGGAGGTCTTCGAGCGGTAATCAGGCATTTCTTCTGTCCTGCAGGCTGATCAGGTTATAGGTCGTATCGTGAGCGCGGTGGGTGCCGTTGGCAAACGGATGTGGTCGTTGCGTCCGGGGGTGGCGTGAGTGCATCGCGGGATCACCGCGCGCTCGGCCGGGGCTCACTGGCCCGCCTGAGGGTGTGGCAGGGAAGAGGGGATTCTAATCCCAGGTGCGCTCCGGGCGGAAGGCCGGGGGCCGAGCGGTCGGCGCGCACCTGGGTGACCGGGGGTCAGTCGACGCGGAAGTTCAGCTCATCGGCGAAGGGGAAGCCGGAGCCGCTGCCCTTCTCGAAGCGCAGTTCCACTTCCACCGAGGTGGCGCCGGCCGGCACCGTGCCATAGAGGTTGCGGGCCAGCGGCTGGCCGTTGCGCTCGGCGGCGGTCAGGGCCGGCGTGGCGAAGGCGGTGCCCGCTTCGACGAAGCCGGTCAGGCCCGGCCAGGTGGCGCCGTCCACGGGGCGCGGGTAGCCGCTCTCGGCCTTGTCGGTGATCAGGTTGTAGCGCACGTACTCGCCGCCGTTGAACAGGTAGGCGATGGAGCTGTTGCGCTTGACCGCCGCGTCCAGGCCCAGGGGCCACTGCTGCACGCCGGACCAGGTGGCGCCGGAGACGTCCAGCGGGTAGTTCTTGTCCGCCTTGTCGCCGGTGGTCAGGTTGTAGCGGATGTACTGGCTGCCCTTGAAGAAGTACAGCTTGGAGCCGCTGGCCTCGAGCACGTCGCCGATGTCGCGGGCGCCGCCGGTGAAGCGTTCCAGGCCCGACCAGTTGCCGGCGATGGGCTTGGGATAGCCGGGGTCGACGCGGTCGCTGGCGATGTCGAAGCGCACGTACTGGGTGCCCTTGAAGAAGTACGCCTTGCCGTTGCCGGCGTTGAAGCCGGCGTCGATGTCCCGCGCGCCGCCCTCGAAGCCTTCAAAGCCCACCCAGTTGCCGGCGATGGGTTGTGGATAACCGGCGTCGACCTTGTCGTCGCGGTAGTTGTAGCGGTAGTAGCGATCGCCGGCGAAGAAGTAGCCGGTGTCGTCGTTCCAGTACACCGAGCTGCGTTTCTCGGCGGTGTGGAAGCGCACCAGCACACGGGCGTCATGGCTGCTGCTGGCGCTGGCGCCGAGCAGGGCGTCGAGCTGGAAGGGACGGCCGGCGGCCTCCGGCGGCAGCTCGATGCGCTGGGTCAGGGAGCCCTTGCCCTGGCCGACGAAGAGCTGGCCCTGGCCGGCGGGCAGTTCGCTGCGGGCGCCGTAGCGCATCACCGTCTGCAGGCCGCCCTTGGTCCAGCCGGCGATATCCGGGTCGTAGGCCAGGTCGGTGTGGGCCGCGCCGTACTCGGCGCCGGGGTTGGCCAGCAGGTTCTGGCCGAAGGCGAAGGTGCGCGCCACCGGGTGCAGGCGCGAGCGACCGTCCAGGGCCAGGCCCTGGGTGGAGACGCCCAGGTGCTCGAACAGGGTGGGCACCACGTCCACCTGGCGCAGCGGGGTGGCCAGGCGGTTGCGGCCGAGGGCGGGAATGCCGGCGCCGCTGAGCACCACCGCCACCTTGCGGTGTTCGGGGCGGTTGGCGCCGTGGCCGGTGCTGCTGCCGCCGTGGTCGGTGCTGACCACGATCAGCCAGTTCTCCTGGGCGTAGGTGGGGCGCGACTTGATCGCCTGCAGCAGGCGGCCGAGGGCGGCGTCGGCCTGGCCCATGGCCTGGACGTATTGCGGGGTGTCGGAGTGGAAGCCGTGGCTGTGGCCGGCTTCGTCGACGCCGTAGTAGTAGGCGCTGAGCACGTCGAGGTCGGCACGGTTGCGCAGCCAGTCCTCGGCCTGGGCCACCAGCACCGGGTCATTGGCTTCCGGGCCGTCGAACTTGAGGTCGGCCTGGGGCTTCATCTGCGCGTAGAGCGGCGACCAGTTGTAGGCATAGGCGGTCACCAACTGGGGCTTGCGCTGTTCCAGCAGGGTGAGGAAGTGCGGGTACTGGGCGTAGTTCTGCCCGGTGAAGTTGTTGTCGCGCACGCCGTGCTTGTCGCGTTCGACGCCCATGAACAGGGTCGACCAGCCGGGGCCGCTCATGGAGGTGTCCGGCGACCAGCCGCCGTCGGTGTAGACGCCGCTGGCGATCAGTTGCTCGAGGTTGACCATGTTGCCGGCGGGAATGGCATCGGCCTTGAAGCCGTCGATACCGAAGAACAGCACCTTGTTGGGGCCGGCCTGGGCCTGCAAGGCGAGCAGCGAGGCGGTAGCGAGGGCCAGCAGGCGCCCCGCGCGTTTCATTGTTGTCATGACGCATCCTTGATTGTTGTGGTTGCAGCGATGCGATGCAGACGACGGGCTTGCCTCGCGGTGGTCTATACCAGCGTGGCCGAGTTGCGGGGGAATGACAGCGGGGCGGGAGGGGATGAAGTTTTGGTGAAAGGTTTGCGGCAGGCGGATGACGGGCGCCCCGGCACCAGGGCCGGGGCGCCGTCGGATCAGCTGTTGGGCAGCAGGCGGCAGGTGATGCTCTTGATGTAGCGGGTTTCCGGGATCGCCGGGTGCACCGGGTGGTCCGGACCCTGGCCGCCGCGTTCCAGTAGCTGGATGTTGCGGTCCAGGTGGCGGGCGCTGCCGAGCAGGATGTTCTGCAGGTCGTCCTCGGGCAGGTGCATGGAGCAGGAGGCGCTGACCAGGATGCCGTCCTTGTTGAGCAGGCGCATGGCCTGTTCGTTGAGGCGGCGATAGGCGGCTTCGCCGTTCTTCAGGTCCTTCTTGCGCTTGATGAAGGCGGGCGGGTCGGCCACCACCACGTCGAAGCGCTCTTCGGAGGCTTTCAGTTCCTTGAGGGCTTCGAAGACGTCGCCTTCGACGCAGGTGACCTGCTCGGCCACGCCGTTGAGGGTGGCGTTGCGCTCGACGCCGTCGAGGGCGAAGCCGCTGGCGTCGACGCAGAACACTTCACTGGCGCCGAAGGCCGCAGCCTGCACGCCCCAGCCGCCGATGTAGCTGAACAGGTCGAGCACGCGCTTGCCCTTGACGTAGGGCGCCAGGCGCGCGCGGTTCATGCGGTGGTCGTAGAACCAGCCGGTCTTCTGGCCTTCCAGCACCGGGGCTTCGAACTTCACGCCGTTCTCTTCCAGGGCGACCCACTCGGGCACCACGCCGAAGGCGGTGTCCACGTAGCGCTCCAGGCCTTCGGCGTCACGGGCGGCGGAGTCGTTCTTCCACAGCACGCCACGGGGCTTGAGCACCTGCACCAGGGCTTCCAGCACGGCATCCTTGTTGCGCTCCATGGCGGCGGAGGCCAGCTGCACCACGATGTGGTCGCCGAAACGGTCCACCACCAGGCCCGGGAGCAGGTCGGAGTCGCCGTAGACCAGGCGGTAGTAGGGCTTGTCGAACAGGCGCTCGCGCAGGCTCAGGGCGACGTTGATGCGGTGCACCAGCAGCGACTTGTCGAGGCTGTGCTTGACGTCGCGGGACACCAGGCGTGCGCAGATCAGGTTGTTCGGGCTCAGTGCGACCACGCCCAGGGCCTTGCCGCCAGCGGCTTCGAGGATGGCCTGGTCGCCGGGCTGGAAGGCGTTCAGCGGAGTGGCGACCACGTCGATCTCGTTGCTGTAGACCCACAGGTGGCCGGCGCGCAGGCGTCGATCGGCATTGGCTTTGAGGCGCAGGCTGGGCAGGGACATGGGTCGCTCTCCGGAAAAAAGAGCGGGATTATAACCGAAGCCGCCCGCCGAACCTGCTACCGGCGGGCGTTCTCCGTGCCACCCGCACCTGCCTTGCCCGGGGCTGGCCCAGCGGCGCCGATGCGGTCGCGGACTGGTCGCTTTCCAAGCCGACCGTTAGGCAAAAGTTCAGCTAAAACGCTGGCCAGTTCGCCGGTGCCTGGGGTTAGACTGTCAGCCTTATTTTCCCGCCCCAGTCTCGCTGTCATGGCCCAAGAACTCTCCGCAGAACAGATCCGTCATTTCCTCCAGGGCATCAGCGTGCCGCCCCAGCCGCAGATCATGGTCGACCTGCAGATGGAGCAGGTCATGCCCAGCCCCGACCTGCGCACCATCGCCAAGCTCATCAGCCAGGACCCGGGCCTGTCGGGCGCGCTGCTGAAGATCGTCAACTCGCCCTTCTATGGGCTGACCAACCGCATCGCCTCGATCCAGCAGGCGGTCAACCTGCTGGGCTGCAACACGGTGATCAACCTGATCAACGCGCAGTCGATCAAGGGCGAGATGACCGACGAGACCATCGTCACCCTGAACCGCTTCTGGGATACCGCCCAGGACGTGGCCATGACCTGCCTGACCCTGGCCAAGCGCATCGGCCACCAGCAGGCCGACGAGGCCTATGCGCTGGGGCTGTTCCACAACTGCGGCATCCCGCTGATGCTCAAGCGCTTCCCCGATTACATGACGGTGCTGGAGGAAGCCTATGCCAGCGCCAACGCCGAGCGCCGCATCGTCGACACCGAGAACCGCCTGCTCAACACCAACCATGCGGTGGTGGGTTACTTCACCGCACGGTCCTGGCGCCTGCCGGAGCACCTCTGCGAGGCCATCGCCAACCACCACAACGCGCTGTCGATCTTCAGCGACGACTCCGGCCGTGATGCGCCGTTGAAGACGCTGCTGGCGATCCTGAAGATGGCCGAGCACGTCTGCGCCTCGCACCTGGTGCTGGGCAACCAGGCCGACGACCACGAGTGGAACAGCATCCGCGCGCTGGTGCTCGACTATGTCGGCCTGTCGGAGTACGACTTCGAGAACCTCAAGGAAAGCATCCGCGAACTGGGCGCCCACTGATCGCCCGCAGCGCTTCACGCCGAGACACCCATGCCTGAATTACCTGAAGTTGAAACCACGCGGCGGGGCATCGCGCCCTACCTCGAAGGCCAGCGCGTGAACCGCGTGGTGGTGCGTGAGCGCCGCCTGCGCTGGCCGATTCCCGAAGACCTCGACGTGCGCCTCTCCGGCCAGCGCTTCGTGGTCGTCGAGCGGCGCGCCAAGTACCTGCTGTTGCAGGCCGAGGCGGGCACGTTGATCAGCCACCTGGGGATGTCCGGCAACCTGCGCCTGGTGGAAACGGGGACGGCGGCGGCCAAGCACGAGCATGTGGATATCGAGCTGGAGTCGGGCCTTTCGCTGCGCTACACCGACCCGCGCCGCTTCGGTGCCATGCTCTGGAGCCTGGACCCGCACAACCACGAACTGCTGCGCAACCTGGGCCCCGAGCCGCTGACCGGTCTGTTCGACGGCGAGCGCCTGTACCAGCTGTCCCGTGGGCGCAGCATGGCGGTGAAGCCCTTCATCATGGATAACGCCGTGGTGGTGGGCGTGGGCAACATCTACGCCACCGAGGCGCTGTTCGCCGCCGGCATCGACCCGCGTCGCGAGGCGGGCACGGTGTCGCGGGCGCGCTACCTGAAGCTCGCCGAGGAGATCAAACGCATCCTCGCCCACGCCATCGAGCGTGGCGGCACCACCCTGCGCGACTTCGTCGGCGGCGACGGCCAGCCGGGCTACTTCCAGCAGGAGCTGTTCGCCTATGGGCGCGGCGGCGAGTTCTGCAAGACCTGTGGTTCCACCCTGCGCGAGGTGAAGCTGGGGCAGCGCGCGAGCGTCTACTGCCCGCGCTGCCAGCGTTAGCGGGGCGCATTCCCCGCACTGCCGAGAACAATAAGAAGAGGTGAAGGATGTCCGGCAACTACCTGCCCCGCAACGCGGTTGCGGAGGCCATCGGCCATGGCGTGTTCAAACTGCTTGGCTGGCGCATCGAGGGGCAGCTGCCGCCCCTCGACAAGTTCGTGGTGATCGGCGCCCACCACACCTCCAACTGGGATTTCATGCTGTTCATCGCCGCCAAGTTCATCCTGCGCCTGAATGCCCGCTGGTTCGGCAAGCACAGCATCTTCAGCTGGCCCTTCGCCGGGCTGATGCGGCGCTGGGGCGGCATTCCCATTCAGCGGCACCTCAAGCTCAACCAGGTGGAGCAGGCCGTGCAGGCCTTCGCCGAGAACCGCGAGTTCATCCTGGTGCTGTCGCCGGAGGGCACGCGCAAGCGGGTGGAGCGCTGGAAGATGGGCTTCTATCACATCGCCCGGGGGGCGGGCGTTCCGGTGGTGCCGGCGGCGCTGGATTACCGCAATCGGCGCATCGTCATCGGCGAGCCTTTCCACACCACCGGCGATGCCACGGCCGACCTGCGCCGGCTGCTGGCGTTCTACCTGCCGTACGAGCCGAAAAAACCCGACTACGCTTTTAACGGCGATTGAAGGCCGTCACGCTGAAAAGCGCACGAGCACTGTTATAGTTAGCCGTATTACTCCTCTAATAGCCGAAGGATTGCATCATGAACCTGTTCCGCACTTCCGCTGCTGTCTTGGCGCTGACCTCTGGCCTCATGGCGCTGCCGACGCAGGCTGAGGTTGTGCAGCAGAACACCAGTGGCGACCCGATGTACACCGCCGATGCGCCGCCTGCGTACTCCATGGTCGGTGACCTGCTGATCGCCCGCCCGCTGCTGATCGGCGCCACCGTCGTCGGTGCCGGCCTGTTCGTGGTGAGCCTGCCCTTCAGCGCCCTGGGCGGCAACGTCGGCGCCGCCGGCAAGGCCCTGGTGGTCGACCCGGGCAAAGAAGCCTTCGTGCGTTGCCTGGGCTGCACCACCAGCGGTTACCAGAAAGACTGATCGCGCTATTCTCGGCTCCTCGAGCCGGAAACGGCCTCTTGCCCAGTGATGGGCAAGGGGCCGTTTGCATTTGGGGCGCCCTTTTTGGCGCCCGCCAGGGAAGGGGGATGACGTGAAAGGCTTTCCATTGTTCGCGCTGATGGCGCTGGCGGCGGCCGGGCTGGCCGGGAGCTTCTGGATGAGCGCGGGCTGGCTGCAGCTCTGCGCGGGGTTGGCGCTGTTCCTCTTCGGCATGCAGTGCCTGGAGGAAGGGCTGCGTGACCTGGCCGGCGGCAAGCTGGAGCAGTTGCTGGGGCGCAGCACCGCGACGCCGTTCAAGGGCCTGATGTTCGGTGTGTGCGGCACCCTGCTGCTGCAATCCAGCACCCTGGTTTCCCTGCTCACCATCGCCTTCATCAGCACCGGGCTGATCCAGCTGGCCGGCGGCATCGCCATTCTCTTTGGCGCCAACCTGGGCGCCACCAGCGGCATCTGGCTGCTGGCCATGGCCGGGCAGAACCTCAGCCTCTCGCCCCTGGCCCTGCCGCTGCTGGTGTTCGGCGTGCTCGCCGGCTTCGTCGGCCCGCGCAGCAAGGCCGCCGGGCGCATCGTGCTGGGCATCGCCTTCATCTTCCTCGGCATCGACCAGATCAAGGATGGCTTCGCCAGCTTCGGTGGCGGCTTCGACATGAGCGGCCACCAGGTCGACGGGCTGGCCGGCAGCCTGATGTTCGCGGTCATCGGCCTGCTGGTGACCGTGGTGCTGCAATCCAGCCACGCCACCCTGATGCTGACCCTTGCGGCCCTGGCCGGCGGCCAGCTGGAACTGGGCCAGAGCCTGGCGATCGCCATCGGCTCCAACGTCGGCAGCAGCGTCACCACCGCCTTCGTCGGCTCCCTCGGCGGTAACCGCAGCGGCCAGCGCCTGGCCCTGGCCCATGTGCTGTTCAACGTCGTCACCGGGGTGCTCGCTTTCATCCTGCTCGGGCCGCTGACCTGGCTGGTGCATGCCCTGGCGGAGCCGATGGGCCTGGGCGACAACCCGCTGATCCAGCTGGCGATGTTCCACACCCTGTTCAACGCCTTTGGCGTGATGCTGTTCTGGCCCTGGCAGGGTCGCCTGGCGACCCTGCTGGTGCGTTGGCTCCCCGAGCGCAGCGAGCCCCAGGTGCTGATCACCGAGCTGGCGGCCGGGCCGGCGGAACCGGAGCGGGTGCGTGCGCGCTACCTCAGCGAGCGCGCCCTGGATTCCGCCGATGCAGCGGCCAGCGCGGTGGTGCAGGAGCTGCGCCACCTCGGGCGCCTGAGCCTGGAGGTGATCTGCCATGCGCTGTTCCTGCCGGTGGACCTGCTGAGCAAGGACCGCCCCGACGAGGCCGCCTTGCAGGCGCCGCCGGTGCGCCACCACCTGAATGCCGAGGCGCTCTACCAGCGCCATATCAAGGGTGTGTACGGCGACCTGCTGAGTTTCATGGGCCGGCTGGAGGTGACCCTGGACGAGGCGCACCAGCAGTTCTGGGTCAACTGCCAGGTGGCGGCGCTGCAGCTGGTGGATGCGGTGAAGGATGCCAAGCACCTGCAGAAGAACCTCGGCCACTACCTGGAAGGCGGGCCTTCGGCAACGCGGGATGCCTATGTGGAGCTGCGCCGGCATCTGCTGGCGACCCTGCACCAGGTGCGCGAGCTGAGCCGTTCGGAGCTGCCGGATGAAGTCTGGTCGCAGCACCTGCAGTGGCTGGACGAGAAGGCGGCGAACTTCGATGGCGACTTCCGCAACCGCCTGTTCGCGGCCGTGCGCAACGGCCAGCTGGATGGCCTGCAGATGAGCTCGCTGATGAATGACCTGGGCTATGCCAGCCGCATCATCCAGAGCCTGCGCAATGTGCTGATGATCGGCCAGGGCCAGGGGTTGCTGCGGGCAGGGGCAGACGAGGACGAGGGGCTGATCGAGCTGCTCTGAGCCTCGGCGAGGCTTAGCGCTGCTCCTGCAGGGTCTTGGCCAGGCCCACGCCGCGCGGGTCGCTGGCGGCTTCGATGCGGCCGCCGTCCTTGTCCCAGAACAGCACCTGCTGGTTGCCGTAGCCGCGTTCGACCCGCTTCAGGGCGTAGCCACGGGCCTGCAGCGCGGCGATCTCGGCGTCGCTGAAGGTGCTCGGCTCGTGCTCGATGACATCGGGCAGGTACTGGTGGTGGTAGCGCGGCACCGCCGGCCAGCGGGCCACGGGCTGGCCATCGAGGTATTCGAGGATCGACAGCAGCACCATGCTGGGGATGCGGCTGCCACCCGGGGTGCCGAAGGCGGTGAATTCCTTGGCGCTTTCGATGAAGGTGGGGCTCATGCTCGACAGCGGGCGCTTGCCGGCGGCCACCGCGTTGGCCTGGCTGCCGGCCAGGCCGTAGGCGTTGGCGCCGTGGGTGTCGGCGGCGAAGTCGTCCATCTCGTCGTTGAGCAGCACGCCGGTGCCCGGGGCGACGAAAGCGGCGCCGAAGGGCAGGTTCACCGAGAGCGTGGCGGCGACGGCGTTGCCGTCCTTGTCGATCACCGCGAAATGGGTGGTGTGGTCGCCCTCGCGCCAGGCGGGGGCGGGCGGCAGGCTGGCGCTGGGGGTGGCACGTTGGGGATCGATGCCGGCGGCCAGGCCCTTCAGGTAGTCCGGCGCCAGCAACTGGCTCACCGGGTTGGCGATGAAATCGGGGTCGCCCAGCAGGCCGCGGTCACGGTAGGCGCGGCGCAGCACTTCCACCACGTAGTGGGTGCGCTGCAGCTTGTCGCCCTCGCGCCAGGGCAGCTGCTGCAGCATCGCCAGGCTCTGGGCCAGGGCCACGCCACCGGCGGAGGGCGGCGGTGCGCCGATCAGCTCGCGGCCATCGGCCAGGGGGTAGCGCAGCGGCTGGCGTTCCACCACCCGGTAGCTGTCCAGGTCCTTCTGGGTCCAGATACCGCCGGCGGCGCGCACGCCCTTGACCAGCTTGTCGGCGGTCTCGCCGGCATAGAAGCCGGCCTTGCCGTAGCGGGCGATGCGTTCCAGGGTGCGCGCCAGGTCGGGCTGGCGCAGCAGGCTGAACTCGTCGGGCACTTCGCCCTTGTCGTCGAGGAAGATGCGCGCGGTCTCGGGGTCGTCGCGCATGGCGGCGATGCGGAAGCCGGCGCGCTCGATGTACACGCGGTCGACCGAGATGCCGTCGCGGGCCAGGCGGATGGCCGGGGCCAGGGAATCGCCCAGGGGCAGGCGGCCGTGGTGCTGGGCCAGGTCCACCAGCGCGGCGGGCAGCCCGGGAATCGCAGCGGCCAGCGGGCCGTTGATGGAGAGCTGCGGCTGCACCTTGCCGTCACGCAGGTAGAGATCGGGGTGGGCGGCCAGGGGCGCGCGCTCGCGGGCGTCGAGGAACAGGTAGGTGGGTTGCTTGTCGCCGGCCTTGCGCAGGAGGAAGAAGCCGCCGCCACCGAGGCCGGAGCCGTGGGGCTCGGCCACCGCCAGGGCGGCGCTGATGGCCACCGCGGCGTCGAAGGCGTTGCCGCCCATGGCCAGGGTTTCCAGGCCGGCGACCGTGGCCGAGGGCTGGGCGCTGGCTACCGCAGCCTGCTGGGGAGGCGCCGCCCGTAGCGCGACGCTGAACAGCAGCAGCGCCGCGAGCAGGGCGGGGCGCCAGGCCGTGTCACGGAGCTGGCGGCCCATGGCGTCAGGCCTTGCCCGTGAGCTTCAGGTACTTGTCCATCAGCTGGTCGCGGGTTTCGACGCGGGCGTCGTCCAGGGGGATGCAGTCCACCGGGCAGACCTGCTGGCACTGCGGCTCGTCGTAGTGGCCGACGCACTCGGTGCACAGGTTCGGGTCGATGATGTAGATCTCTTCGCCCTGGGAGATGGCGCCGTTGGGGCACTCGGGTTCGCAGACGTCGCAGTTGATGCAGTCGTCGGTGATCTTGAGGGACATGGAACAACTCCTACCGTCGCCGTGCGGCAGCGGTGTTCAGCAGACAATGGCGGAATTGTGCCGGAATGGCGCGATCGGCGCACCTTTTGCGCGCGCCGACCGCCGTATCGCGGGGCTCAGCGCTTGAAGCGCTCGGCCAGGGCGTCGGCCACGGCGGGGTGGACGAACTTGGTGATGTCCCCGCCCAGGGCCGCTATTTCGCGCACCAGGGTGGAGGAGATGAAGGAGTACTTTTCCGACGGGGTGAGGAACATGCTCTCCACGTCCGGCGCCAGCTGGCGGTTCATGTTGGCCAGCTGGAACTCGTATTCGAAGTCGGAGACCGCGCGCAGGCCACGGAGGAAGACATTGGCCTTCTGCTCCTTGACGAAGTGCGCCAGCAGGGTGGAGAAGCCCACCACCTCGACGTTGGGCAGGTGCTTGGTGACTTCCCGGGCCAGCTCGACGCGTTGCTCCAGGGAGAACAGGGGGTTCTTCTTGGGGCTGGCGGCCACCGCGATGATCACGGTATCGAACAGGCGGGAGGCACGCTCGATCAGATCGCCGTGGCCTTTGGTGATCGGGTCGAAGGTACCCGGATACAACACTCGGTTCATCGCTACGTCCTGGCAGGGGTCCGTAAGGGAATCGGATGGTAGCGCAGCATGCTCCAGCGGCCAAGACGCCGGAGCATGCCGGTTTATCTCGCTCAGGCGCTCTTGAGGCGCTCGGCGAGTGCGCTGGAAAGCTGCGAGGTCAGGCCATAGACCGACAGCTGCGGGTTGGCGCCGATGCTGGTGGGGAACAGCGAGCCGTCGTGGATCGACAGGTTGGCCAGCTGATGGTGCCGCCCGAGGCTGTCGGTGACCGCCTGTTTCGGGTCCTCGCCCATGGCGCAACCGCCCATGACGTGGGCGCTGCCGAGGCGGGTGCGGTAGAGCTCCAGCGACAGGCCGTCGATCAGCGTGCGGGCCTCGGCGGCGGTTTTCACGTAGCCGGCGTCCGCGTGCAGCGGCAGCACGGCCTTGGCCCCGGCGGCGAACTGGATCTCGGCCATCACCTGGAAGGCGCGGCGCACGCCGTCCCAGGTGTAGTCGGTCATGCGGTAGTCGAGCACCGGGCTGCCGTCGCCGCGCAGCTCCACCGTGCCTTCGGCGCTGTCCGGGTGGAAGCCGTCGCGCAGCAGGGCGAGCATCACGTTGGTGTGGGGCAGTTGCTCCATGCGCAGGGCGTTGTCGATGCCGAAGCGGCCGAGCAGGGTGGCGGTGAGGGCGGGCTGCAGCGGCGGCACTTCGAGCTTGTAGGACATGCGCCCGGTGGTGCCGTCGTCCCATTGGTAATGGTCGGAGTAGATGGACTGCGGCGCGCCGTAGAAGGGGTTGATCACCTGGTCGAACTGCGCGGCTGAGAAGTTCACCAGGTGCAGGAAGGTGCGCTTGCCGGTGCGGCCGTGGGGGTCGGGTGCATCGGAGCGCAGCAGCAGGCCGGGGGTGTTGATGCCGCCGCCGGCCAGCACGTAGTGCCGTGCCTTGACGGTGATGGTGCGGCCGTTGGGCGCCACGCAGCGCTCGTCCATGCCCTGGCATTCGATGCCGGTGACCTTGTCGCCGTCGATCAGCAGGCGGTGGGCGCGGGCGAGGTAGAGCAGTTCGCCGCCCTTCTCGAGAGTGGCAGGGATGGTGGTGACCAGCATCGATTGCTTGGCGTTGGTGGGGCAGCCCATGCCGCAGTAGCCGAGGTTCCAGCAGCCGCGCACGTTGCGCGGAATGACCTTCCAGTGCAGGCCGAGCTTCTCGCAGCCGCTGCGCAGCACGTCGTTGTTGGGGTTCGGCGGGATGGCCCAGGGCGCGACGCCGAGGCGCTGTTCCATCTTCTCGAACCAGGGCGCCATCTCGGCCGGGCTGTGACCCTTGACGCCGTGCTCCTTGGCCCAGTGTTCCAGGGTCGGGTCGGGGGTGCGGAAGCTGGAGGTCCAGTTCACCAGGGTGGTGCCGCCCACGGCGCGGCCCTGCATGATGGTAACGGCGCCGTCCTTGGACATGCGGCCGATGCCTTCCTGGTAGAGCGAGGGGTAGGCCTCGGCTTCCTGCATCTTGAAGTCGCTGCTGGTCTTCAGCGGGCCTTCCTCGATGATCAGCACCTTGTAGCCGGCGGCGCTGAGGATTTCGGCGGTGGTGCCGCCGCCCGCGCCGGAGCCGACGATGGCGACGTCGGCCTCCAGGGTCAGGTCCTGCTCGAGTCGCGAGCCATTGTGGGTTTTCCAGCCGCGGGCCATGCCTTCGGCGAACAGATCGGGTACGGGCATCAGTCAATCCTCGGTCTCGCCGACAGCGGCCGGTGATGGCCGGCGCCGGGTCGAGTGGTGTTTCTTGTCGTTGTGGGGGCGCGCGGTCAGACGGTCGGCGGACCGGGGTAGCCGCAATGCGCCCAGGCTTCCTGCCTGCTGTACCAGGCCATCATCACCAACTGCAGCAGGGAGGCGTGCCCCATCTTCAGCAGGCCGATGAAGCTGTTCTGCCAGCGGTGGAGGAAGTTGCTCACGTCCTCGGCGCTGGCGTTCTCCCAGCTGCCCCAGACGCCGGTGAGCGGCCCCCGGGTGATGGGCAGGGCAAGCACGTCGAAGAGCTGCACGGTGAGCTTGAGCATCTCCGGGGACAGCCGATCCAGGGCGTAGTCCAGGCTCTGGATGGTGCCGGCCACGGCTTGCGGCATCTGTTCGGCACTGACCGCGCCATCGAGCATCACCGGGATCAGGGCGCGCAGGAAGGGCAGGTCGGAGTCCCGCAGGATCGCCAGGCCGTTGGCCGGGACGCTGGCGGAGCAGCCGGAGAGGGTGGCGGTGACGCCGGCCGTGGCGAGGAAGGCGGAGCCGAACAGGCCGACTTTCAGCAGGCTGCGCCGGGAAAGTCCCGGCGCGTTCAGGGTGGTCTCGGTCATTGTTGTTATGTACCCGTCTAATCCTTAGGGGGGCTTTAGCGCACGAAAAGCTTGTAGACCAGTTTCTGGATCGATTTGCCGTAGGGCGGGTAGATCATCCGGGCGGCGTTGAAGCGCTGCTTGATGAACACGCCCTTGGCCTTGCTGAAGGTGAGGAACCCTTCATGCCCGTGGTAGTGGCCCATGCCCGAGGGGCCGACGCCGCCGAAGGGCATGTCGTCCTGGGCCACGTGCAGCAGGGTGTCGTTGAGGCACACGCCGCCGGAGTGGGTTTCGTGCAGCACGCGCTGCTGTTCGCGCTTGTCGTAACCGAAGTAGTAGAGCGCCAGCGGGCGGGGGCGCTGGTTGATATAGGCGAAGGCCTGGTCGAGGCGCTCGTAGGGGACGATGGGCAGCAGCGGGCCGAAGATCTCGTCCTGCATCAGCTTCATGTCGTCCTTCACGTTGAGCACCACGGTGTGCGGCAGGCGCCGGCCCTGGGCTTCGGGGAACAGCGGGACCAGGCGCGCGCCCTTGGCTTCGGCGTCCTGCAGGTAGCCGTTGAGGCGCTGCACCTGGCGCTCGTTGATGATCGCGGTGTAGTCCGGGTTGTTCTGCAGCTGCGGGTAGAAGGATTTCACCGCGGCGCGATAGGCCTCGACGAAGCCCTCGACGCGGTCCTTGGGCACCAGCACGTAGTCGGGGGCGACGCAGGTCTGCCCGGCGTTCATGGTCTTGCCGAAGGCGATGCGCTCGGCGGCGTGGTCCAGGGGCACGTCCTGGGAAACGATGGCCGGCGACTTGCCGCCCAGCTCCAGGGTCACCGGGGTGAGGTTCTCGGCGGCGGCGCGCATCACATGGCGGCCGATGCTGGTGGCGCCGGTGAACAGCAGGTGGTCGAAGGGCAGCTTGGAGAAGGCGACGCCGACATCGGCTTCGCCCAGGCACACGGCGACCAGGTCCTCGGGGAAGATGCGCGCCATCAGCTCCTTGAACAGCTGGGAGGTGGCGGGGGTGGATTCGCTCATCTTCACCATCACCCGGTTGCCGGCGGCCAGCGCGCCCACCAGGGGGCCGAGGGCGAGGAACAGCGGGTAGTTCCAGGGGACGATGACGCCGACCACGCCCAGGGGCTGGTAGATGACCTTGGCGGAGGCCGGCTGGAAGGCCATGCCGACGGAGCGGCGCGAGGGCTTCATCCAGCGGCGCACGCGGTTCTTGGCGTAATGGATGCCGTGTAGGCTGGGCATGATCTCGGCCAGCAGGGTTTCGTCCGCCGAGCGGTTGCTGAAGTCCTGGCTGATGGCGCGGATCAGCGCGTCCTGCTCGTTGAAGATCAGGTCACGCAGGGATTTGAGCCACTGGATGCGCTGGGCGGCGCTGGGCATCGGATTGTCGCCATAGGCGGCACGTTGGCGGGCGAACAGCTCTTCGAGCTGGTTGATCTGCTGCTGGGCCTGCTGCAGATAAGC
The DNA here is from genome assembly GCF_025685765.1 of Pseudomonas sp. PDM13. Classification (NCBI taxonomy): domain Bacteria; kingdom Pseudomonadati; phylum Pseudomonadota; class Gammaproteobacteria; order Pseudomonadales; family Pseudomonadaceae; genus Pseudomonas; species Pseudomonas sp. PDM13. The sequence continues at coordinate 49,871 of NZ_JAOTQU010000009.1, forward strand.
TACGTCGGCGACCATGAACGACACCTCTCTAGTTATTGTTGAGAACCGGTGCTGGATTTTTAGAGTAATTGCTCTAGTGTGTCAAATAGCATGCCGCGACAGGGCCGGCCTGCCTACCAAACGAAAAGTTGGGCTGACCTCCAGACGGCCTGGGCACGGGGCGCGGAGACCACACAAACAGGGCGCGAAACGGCACGCGGAACGCTGCAGAAGTACTGTCTGTTCCGGGACTCTGTGTAGTTTTGTTACCCTCGCCGACTTCCGGCAGCAGTGAGACCGATCCGCGCATGGCCCCACGTATCAAGACCCGCGAGCGAATCGTGCAATCCAGCCTGGAGCTGTTCAACGCCCAGGGGGAGCGCAACGTCACCACCAACCACATCGCCGCGCACCTGGGGATGTCGCCGGGCAACCTCTATTACCACTTCCGCAACAAGCAGGTGATCATCGCCGAGCTGTTCGCCGAGTACGAATCACGGGTCGATGCCTTCCTGCGCCTGCCCCAGGACCGCGCCCTGACGGTGGAGGACAAGACCTTCTACCTGGAGGCGCTGCTGGCGGCGATGTGGCATTACCGCTTCCTGCACCGCGACCTCGAGCACCTGCTGGAGTCCGACGCCGAGCTGGCGGCGCGCTATCGGGTCTTCGCCCAGCGCTGCCTGGGGCATGCCCAGGCCATCTACCGGGGCTTCGTCGAGGTCGGCATCCTGCTGATGAACGACGCGCAGATCGAGGCCCTGGCCCTGAACAGCTGGATCATCATGACCTCCTGGGTGCGCTTCCTCTGCACCACGCGGGGCGACCCGGGCGATCTCAACGAAGAGATGCTGCGCCGTGGCATCTACCAGGTGCTGGCGCTGGAGGGGGGCTATATCGCCGCCGAGGCGCAGGAGGCGGTGGCGGCGCTCTACGAGAAGCTCTACGTGCCCCTCGACCTGGTGGTGCAGGGCTAGCGGGCCAGCCCCGCCAGCCACTGCGGGATGCGCCGTTCCAGGTAGTAGTCGGGCGTGCCCGGCGTACCACCGATGAAGCCGACATGGCCCCCTTTCTCATGCAGTTCCAGGCGTGTGCTGGCGGAGAGCTCGTGGGCCTCGGGGATGCTGTGGCGGAACACGAAGGGGTCGTCGGCGGCCTGGATCAGCAGCGCCGGCACGCGGATTTCACCGAGGAAGTAGCGGCTGGAGGCGCGGCGATAGTAGTCGTCGGCGTCGGCATAACCATGCAGGGGCGCGGTGATGCGGCCGTCGAAATCCCAGAAGGTGCGCATGCCGTCCAGCGGGCCGAGCTTCTCCAGCACCGAGAGGCGGTCGGCCTGGCCCTGGTGGGCGAACAGGCGCTGCTTGTCGCGCACGTAGGCGACCATCTCGCGCATGAAGTGGCGCTGGTAGACCCGTGAGAAGCCGGCACCGATGCGGTCGGCGCACTGGTCCAGGCGGAAGGGCACCGAGACCGCGACGGCACCGCTCAGGGTGCAGCCTTCGCCACTTTCACCCAGGTACTTGAGCAGCACGTTGCCGCCCAGGGAGTAGCCGACGGCGTACAGCGGTGCCAGCGGCCGCACGCGGCGCAGGTGTTCGACGGTGGCGGCGAGGTCTTCGCTGGCGCCGGAGTGGTAGCCCCGGGGCAGCAGGTTGGGCTCGCCCGAGCAGCCACGCCAGTTGATCGCCACGCTGGACCAGCCGCGCCCGGCGAGCTGCTGCTGCAGGCCGAGCACGTAGAGCGAGCTGGACGAGCCGGTGAGGCCGTGGAGCACCAGCACCAGCGGCGCCTCGGCGTCGTGGGGGCCGTGCCAGTCGAGGTCGAGGAAGTCGCCATCCTCCAGCCATAGGCGTTCGCGCCGGCGTTCCAGCTGCGGGGGCTTGCGGCAGAAGGGCGACCAGAGGGTCTGCAGGTGCGGGCCCGGCAGCCACCAGGCGGGGTTGAAATCGCTCACGCCTGGCGATGCCACAGGGCGTAGTGCACGGTGCTGGCCTTCTTCTCCCGGTGCAGGCGCCAGTTGCCGGGCAGGCCCAGGCTGGACGGAGCGCTCTCGCTCTCGGTGTAGATCCAGGCGTCGGCGGCCAGCCAGCCGTTCTCCTCCAGCAGCGCGCAGGCCGGCTGCAGCAGGTTGAGGTTGAAGGGCGGGTCGAGGAACACCAGGTCATAGGGGCGCGGCGTCTGGGTGGCCAGGTAGCGCAGCGCGTCGGCCTGCAGCAGTTGGCCGGCACCGCAACCGAGGGTGTCGAGGGTGGTGCGCAGGGCGGCGACCGAGTCGGGGTTGAGGTCCAGGGCCAGGGCTTCCTGGGCGCCGCGGGACAGCGCCTCCAGGTACAGCGCGCCGCTGCCGGTGAAGGGGTCGAGCACCCGCGCGCCTTCCACATAGGGGGCGAGCCAGTTGAACAGGGTTTCGCGCACCCGGTCCGGCGTCGGGCGCAGGCCCGGGCCGTCGGGGAAGGCGAAGCGGCGCGAACGCCACTCGCCACCGATGATGCGCAACTGGCCCTGGCCCCCGTGGGGGGCTGGGGCCTTCTTCGGCGAACGTGCGGCCATCAGTGCTCCGGGATGCCAAAGCTGGGTTTGAAACGCTTCTCGGTCGGTGCCGGCAGTTCCTTCTGGGGAACGGTCGGGCCGGCGGTGACGATGACGAAGCTGTCCGGGTTCAGGTGCTTGTCCATGGCGGCCTTGACCTGTTCGACATCGAGCCCCTGGACCTGTTTCATGAAGTCTTCCAGGTAGGTCAGCGGCAGGCCGTAGAAACCGATGGCGCCGAGCTGGCCGACGATGTCGGCGTTGCTCGCGGTGGACAGTGGGAAGCTGCCGGCCAGTTCGCGCTTGGCGTCGTCCAGTTCCTTCTGCGTCGGGCCCTTGGCCAGGTAGTCGCGGACGATGTCCTTGACCAGCTTGAGGGTGCCGTCGCTCAGCTCGGCGCGGGTCTGCAGGCCGATCATGAAGGGGCCGGCGACCTGCATGGCGGTGAAGCCGGAGCTGACGCCGTAGGTCAGGCCGCGTTTCTCGCGCACCTCTTCCATCAGCCGGGTGCCGAAGCCGCCGCCGCCGAGGATCTGGTTGCCCAGGTAGAGCGCGGCGTAGTCGGGCTCGTTACGGTCGATGCCGAGCTGGGCCAGCATCAGGTGGGTCTGCGCCGAGGGGAACTCGATGTGCGTGGTGCCCGGCTTGGGCGTTTCGGGCGTGGCCACCTTGGCCAGCTTCGGTCCTTTCGGCAGGGCTTCGGACACACGCTTGGCGATGGCTTCGGCTTCCGCGCGGGAGAGGTCGCCGACCAGGGCGATCACCACGTTGCCGGCGGCGTAGCCCTTCTTGTGGAAGGCCTGCAGCTGGGCGATGCCGATGCCGGGGATGGACTTCTCGTCACCCTCGCTGGAATGGGCGTAGGGGTGCTTGCCGTAGAGCTTGTCGAACAGCGCCAGGCCCGCCAGCTTGCCGGGGTTCTGCTTCTGGTACTCGAAGCCGGCGAGCATCTGGTTCTTGATCCGCGCCAGGGAGTCCTCGGGGAAGGTCGGCGCGCCGATGACCTGGGTGAACAGCTCCAGGGCCGGGTCACGCAGTTTCGGGTCGGTCAGGCTGCGCAGGCCGGCCACGGCCATGTCGCGGTAGGCACCATTGCTGAAGTCGGCGCCGAGGCCTTCGAAGCCCTCGGCGATGGCGGTGACGTCCTTGCCCTTCACGCCTTCGTTGAGCATGGCGTTGGTCAGGGTGGCGAGGCCGGGGGTGTCGCCGTCCTGGCTGCTGCCGGCGGCGAAGGTCAGGCGCAGGTCGAACATCGGCAGCTCGGGGGCGGCGACGAAGAGCACCTTGGCGCCTTCGGCGGTTTCCCAGGTCTGGATGTCCAGGTCACGGCGGGCCGGGGCCTTGCCGTCCAGCTCGGTGATGGATTCGAGCTTCGGCGGCTCATCGGCCTCGGCGGCCAGGGCCGGCGGGGTGCGGTCGACGACGATGAACAGCAGGACGCCCAGCAGGGCGATCAGGGCCAGGCCGAGCAGGCCGTATCGCAGGCCGTTGCGCTCACTCATGGCTAGCCTCCTCGGGCAGGACGTGGGCGACGCTGAGGCGGTCGCGGGTGAAGAAGGTCTTGGCGGCGGCCTGGATGTCGGCCGGGGTGACGGCTTCCAGGGCGGCAAGGTCCTGGTCGATCAGCTTCCAGGACAGGCCGACGGTTTCCAGCTGGCCGATGGTGGTGGCCTGGCTGGTGATGGAGTCGCGCTCGTAAACCAGCCCGGCGATCACCTGGGCCCGTACGCGCTTGAGCTCCTCGTCGCTCGGCGGGTTGTTCTTCAGGTCGTCCAGCTCCTTCCACAGGCCGGCTTCGGTCTGCTCCAGGGTCTTGCCCTTCTGCACGTTGGGCATGGCGCTGAGCATGAACAGGCTGTCGCCGCGCGGGTAGCCGTCGTAGTTGGCGGAGGCGCCGCTCACCAGCTCCTCGCCACGCTCCAGGCGGCTGGGCAGGCGGGCGCTGTAGCCGCCATCGAGCAGCGCGGAGATCAGGCGCAGGGCATGCACCTGGCGCGGCTCCTTGGCGGTGGCGAGACCGGGAACGTTGAAGCCCATGATCAGGCTCGGCAGTTGGGTCTTCACGTGCAGGACGATGCGGCGCTCGCCGGGGGCGGCCAGCTCCAGGGGCTTCTTGGAGGGCGGAACGGCGCGGCTGGGGATGCCACCGAACCAGCGCTGGGCCAGGGCCTTGACCTCTTCGCCCTTGACGTCACCGACCACCACCAGGGTGGCGTTGTTGGGCACGTACCAGGATTCGTACCAGTGGCGCAGCTCCTCGACCTTCATGCGGTCCAGGTCGGCCATCCAGCCGATGGTGGGGGTGTGGTAGCCGCTGGCGGGATAGGCCATGGCCTTGAAGCGCTCGAAGGCCTTGGCGGTGGGGCGGTCGTCGGTGCGCAGGCGGCGCTCCTCCTTGATCACCTCGATCTCGCGTTCGAACTCTTCCGGCGGCAGGCGCAGGCTGGCCATGCGGTCGGCTTCCAGTTCGAAGGCGACGTTCAGGCGGTCACGGGCCAGGACCTGGTAATAGGCGGTGTAATCATCGCTGGTGAAGGCGTTTTCCTCGGCACCGAGGTCGCGCAGCACCAGGGAAGCCTCGCCCGGGCCGAGTTTGCGGCTGCCCTTGAACATCATGTGTTCGAGGGCGTGGGAGAGGCCGGTCTGGCCGGGCGTCTCGTAGCTGGAGCCGACCTTGTACCAGAGCTGGGAAACTACCACCGGGGCTCTGTGGTCTTCTCTGACGACAATTTTCAGGCCGTTTTCGAGGGTGTATTCATGGGTGGGTTGAGCTTCTGCGGCATGGACAGCCATCGGCAGACAAAGGGCGCCGAACAGCAGGCCGGCGGCGTGGCGGGCAATCGCTTTCATCGATGATTTTGACCTTTCGGACGGCCCCGGCGGACGTACCGCCTGCGGGCGAAGAGGTGCTAGGATACTCCATCCCTTTCCGGCACGGCGACGCTACCGGGCCAGGCCCAGAGCGGCCGCTCCTTGAGATACAAGCTACCCATGTTTGGTTCCAACGACGACAAGAAGACGCCGGCCGAGGCCGCTGAGAAAAAATCCCTGTTCGGCTGGCTGCGCAAGAAACCGCAGGAAGCGGCCCCCGTGCCGCCCGCAGAACCCACCCAGCCCGAGCTGCCCGCCGCCGAGGCGCAGCCGGTTGCGCCTGCTCCGGTGGTCGAGCCCGTTGCCGAGGTCGCGCCGGTCGCTGCCCCAGCGGCAGAGCCGCAGCCCCTGCCGACACCCGCTGCGCCGCAAGCGCCGGTTGACGTGGTGCCGGCTCCCGCCGAGCCTGCTGCACCTGCACCTGCACCTGCACCTGCACCTGCACCTGCACCTGCACCTGCACCCATCGTCGAAGCGCCCGCTCCGGCACCGGTGGTCGAAGTGCCTGTTCCTGCTGCGGTTGCCGAACCCACTCCTGAGCCCATTCCTGAGCCCGTAGTCGAAGCCCCCGTCGCCGCGCCGGCCCAGCCGCAGCCGGTGACCGAGGCCGCCAAGGCCGGCTTCTTCGCCCGCCTCAAGCAGGGCCTGTCGAAGACCAGCGCCAGCCTGGGCGAAGGCATGGCCAGCCTGTTCCTCGGGCGCAAGGCCATCGATGACGACCTGCTGGATGAGATCGAAACCCGCCTGCTGACCGCCGACGTCGGCGTCGAGGCCACCACCGCCATCGTCCAGAGCCTGACCCAGAAGGTCGCGCGCAAGCAGCTGGCCGACAGCGATGCCCTGTACAAGGCCCTGCAGGACGAACTCGCCGCGCTGCTCAAGCCGGTGGAGCAGCCCCTGCGCATCGAGGCCGAGAAGCGCCCCTACGTGATCCTCGTGGTCGGCGTGAACGGCGTCGGCAAGACCACCACCATCGGCAAGCTGGCCAAGAAGCTGCAGCTGGAGGGCAAGAAGGTCATGCTCGCCGCGGGCGACACCTTCCGTGCCGCTGCCGTGGAGCAGCTGCAGGTCTGGGGTGAGCGCAACAATATTTCCGTGATCGCCCAGCACACCGGTGCCGATTCCGCCTCCGTGATCTTCGATGCCGTGCAGGCCGCCAAGGCCCGTGGCATCGACGTGCTGATCGCCGACACCGCCGGCCGCCTGCACACCAAGGACAACCTGATGGAGGAGCTGAAGAAGGTGCGCCGCGTGATCGGCAAGCTGGACGAAAGCGCTCCCCACGAGGTGTTGCTGGTGCTGGACGCCGGCACCGGCCAGAACGCCATCAACCAGGCCAAGCAGTTCCACCAGGCGGTCAACCTCTCCGGCCTGGCGCTGACCAAGCTCGACGGCACCGCCAAGGGCGGGGTGATCTTCGCCCTGGCCAAGCAGTTCGCCCTGCCGATCCGCTATATCGGCGTTGGCGAGGGCATCGACGACCTGCGCGACTTCGAAGCCGAGTCCTTCGTGCGTGCGCTGTTCGCGGAGCGGGAGCGCGCATGATCCGTTTCGAGCAGGTGGGCAAGCGCTATCCCAATGGCCACGTCGGCCTGCATGAACTGAGCTTCCGCGTGCGTCGCGGCGAGTTCCTCTTCGTCACCGGCCACTCCGGCGCCGGCAAGAGCACCCTGTTGCGCCTGCTGCTGGCCATGGAACGCCCGACCACCGGCAAGCTGCTGCTGGCCGGCCAGGACCTGTCGCAGATCACCACCTCGCAGATCCCCTTCCTGCGCCGGCAGATCGGCGTGGTGTTCCAGAACCACCAGTTGCTGTTCGACCGCACCGTGTTCGACAACGTCGCCCTGCCGCTGCAGATCCTCGGCCTGGCCAAGCCCGAGATCGCCAAGCGCGTCGGCGTGGCGCTGGAGCGGGTGTCCCTGGCCGACAAGGCCGAGCTGTACCCGGCCGATCTTTCCACCGGCCAGCAGCAACGCGTCGGCATCGCCCGCGCCGTAGTGCACCGCCCGGCCCTGCTGCTGGCGGACGAACCCACCGGTAACCTCGACCCGCGCCTGGCGGCCGAGATCATGGGCGTCTTCGAGGATATCAACCGCTTGGGCACCACGATTCTGATCGCCAGCCACGACCTGGCACTGATCGCGCGCATGCGCCATCGCATGCTCACCCTGCAACGTGGCCGCCTGATCGGCGACGGGGAGGCCGGCTGATGAGCGCTACCCGCATGCCACCGCCCAAACCCGCCGAGCGCGTGGGCGCCACCGCCAAACCGACCGAACCGCAGAAAGACGGCGAGGAAGGCCCGGACTTCAGTGCCCTGCTGCACGCCTGGCTGGAAGCGCACCGCGCCAGCCTGGTGGACAGCCTGCGCCGCCTGGGCCGCCAGCCCATCGGCAGTTTCTTTACCAGCCTGGTGATGGCCATCGCCCTGAGCCTGCCCATGGGCCTGTCGCTGCTGCTCAACAATGTCGAGCGCTTGGGTGGCTCCTGGCAGCGCGCCGCGCAGATCTCGCTGTTCCTGCAGATGGACGCCGGCGAAGCCGACGGCCAGAGGCTGCGCGAGGAAATCACCGGCATGGCGGATGTCGCCGAGGTCGAATGGATCAGCCGTGAACAGGCGCTGGACGAGTTCCAGCAGCAGTCCGGCCTGGGCCAGGCGCTCAAGGAGCTGCCGGAAAACCCGCTGCCCGGGGTGATCCTGGTGACGCCCAAGGAAGTCGATAAGACCACCCTCGAAGCCCTGCGCCTGCGCCTGGCCGAGCTGCCCAAGGTGCAGCAGGCCCAGCTCGACCTGGTCTGGGTGGAGCGCCTGTCGGCGATCCTCAAACTGGGCGAGCGTTTCGTCTTCGGCCTGACCCTGCTGCTGGTGTCGGCCCTGCTGCTGGTGATCGGCAACACCATCCGCCTGCACATCGAGAACCGCCGCACCGAGATCGAAGTCATCAAGCTGGTCGGTGGAACCGATGCCTATGTGCGGCGTCCCTTCCTTTATATGGGCGCACTTTATGGTATCGGCGCCGGGCTGTTGTCCTGGCTGGTGCTGGCCTTCGGCCTGAACTGGCTGAACGATGCGGTGGTCCGCCTGGCCGGCCTGTACGGCAGCGACTTCGCCCTGGGCGGCGTGCCATTAGCCGATGGTCTATCCCTGCTTCTGGGGGCCGTGCTGCTGGGATACATTGGCGCCTGGCTGGCCGTGGCGCGTCATCTCAGCGAATTGGCGCCGCGCTAGAAGCCCCTTGTAAAAGGCTGCCCATGGATGGGGTGTAACGAAACTTTTACGCCCCCTTGCAGTCATAAAAGCCAGTGCTAAACTGCGCGAGCTTAGTGAATCGGAGGATTCGCATGACCACTTCCTTGCAACCTGTCTATGCCCTGGCTCCCGGTGCGAACCTGGATGCCTACGTGCATGCGGTCAACGGCATTCCGCTGCTGACCCCCGAGCAGGAGCGCGAACTGGCCGAACGCCTCTTCTACCAACAGGATCTGGAAGCGGCGCGGCAAATGGTGTTGGCGCACCTGCGCTTCGTTGTACATATCGCCAAGAGTTATTCCGGCTATGGTCTGGCCCAGGCCGACCTGATCCAGGAAGGCAACGTCGGCCTGATGAAGGCCGTGAAACGTTTCAACCCGGAAATGGGCGTTCGTCTGGTGTCCTTCGCGGTGCACTGGATCAAGGCCGAGATCCACGAGTTCATCCTGCGCAACTGGCGCATCGTCAAGGTCGCCACCACCAAGGCGCAGCGCAAGCTGTTCTTCAACCTGCGCAGCCAGAAGAAGCGTCTGGCGTGGCTGAACAATGACGAAGTCCATGCCGTGGCCGAGAGCCTGGGTGTGGAGCCGCGTGAAGTGCGGGAGATGGAAAGCAGGCTGACCGGCCACGACATGGCGTTCGACCCGGCGGCGGATGCCGACGACGACGCTGCCTACCAGTCGCCGGCCCATTACCTGGAAGACCATCGCTACGACCCGGCCCGCCAGCTGGAGGAAGCGGACTGGAGCGACAGCTCCTCCGCCAGCCTGCACGAAGCGCTGGAAGGCCTGGACGAGCGCAGCCGTGACATCCTCCAGCAGCGTTGGCTGGCTGAGGACAAGGCGACGCTGCATGACCTGGCCGCCAAGTACAACGTCTCCGCCGAGCGTATCCGCCAGCTGGAGAAGAATGCGATGAACAAGCTCAAGGGCTTCATCCAGGCGTAAGCCAGCGACCCATCCGAAGCCGCCCCCACGGGCGGCTTTTTTCTGCCCGGAGCAAACCATGCCGATGCCCGCCTTCCGCCCGAAACACTGGCTGCTGTTCGCCGCCGTGGCGCTGGTGTTCTTCTCCCTGGCGCTGTGGTTGCAGCGCAGTGCCGGCCCGGCTGAGCCCCTGGGCTGGGTCGCGGCCTGGCAGCAGCCGCTGCTGGAGCCCATGGCCGAGGGCAACCTGACCCTGGGCGCCCTGAACGGCCAGGCCCCGGGTGAGCTGTGGCTGCAGTCGGCCAGTGCCGGGCCGCGCCTGCTGTTCCTCAGTACGGGGGCGGGGGCTGATGCCTGCAACCTGGAAGCCGAGCTGGCGCTGGATGATGGCGAGCGGAAAAGCCTGCTCAAGGCGCTGGGCGATGGCGGCAACCAGGGCGAGCAGCCTCTGAGCCCGAAGCTGCTGGAGCAGCTGGCTGGGCATCGCATCGCCGCCCTGGAGCTACGCCCGCAACAGCCTCCGGCGGCGGAGCGCCTCGCCGCCAGCATCGGCCAGCCGCGCCTGCGCCTGCAGTTGGGGGAGGGTGAAGCCTGGGTCTACCCGACCGAGGGGCTGACCGCCCATGTGCTGGACGAACAGCTGCACCTGGTCCGCGTGGTGCCTCGCAGCACGATGAAACACTGACTCAGATCGGCGTGACCGGCTTGAGCTGCTCCAGGTAGTGAGTTCCACCCAGCTGGGCCATCTGCCGGCGGATCCAGCCGGCACGGCGGGCGACATAGCCCCCCGGGCGCCCGGCATTCCATTCGCGGGGGTTGGGCAGCACAGCGGCCAGCAGGCTCGACTGCTGGCGTGACAGGTAGGGTGCGGCGATGCCGAAGTGGTGCTTGGCCGCGGCTTCGGCGCCGAACACGCCGTTGCCCCATTCCGCACTGTTGAGATAGACCTCGAGAATCCGCTGCTTCGACCAGAGCAGCTCGATCAGCCCGGTGAACCAGGCTTCCAGGCCCTTGCGCAGCCAGCTGCGGCCGGACCAGAGGAACACGTTCTTGGCCACCTGCTGGCTCAGGGTGCTGGCACCGCGCAGCGAGCCGCCGCGCTCGTTATGGGCGAGGGCGGCGCGGATGGCCGGGACGTCGAAGCCCCAGTGCTCGGCGAACTTCTGGTCCTCGGCGGCGATCACCGCGATCTTCAGGTCGTCCGGCAATTCCTTCCAGGGGCGCCAGGTGCGCTGCAGGTCGATGGGCTCGCCGTCGACCCAGGACTCGATCTTGCGCTCCACCATCAGCATGGTGCCCGGTGGCGGCACCCAGCGGAAAACCAGCACCAGCAGCACCGAGCCGGCGGCGAACCAGAGCAGCAGTTTGAACAGGCGACGGCTGAGGGATCGGAACATGCGTGGGCTGGCCGGGGATTGGTTTGCGCGCCATTATAGCGGCCGCTTCCTACTTGTCTGGAGTCTTAGATGGCCCGCTTGTTCCTGCTGTTTTCCGCCTTCGCCGGGTTCACTGGCGTCGCCCTCGGCGCTTTCGCCGCCCATGGCCTCAAGGCCCGCCTCAGCCCCGAGCACCTGGCGGTGTTCCAGACCGGCACCCATTACCAGCTGATCCACGCCCTCGCGCTGTTCGGCGTCGGGCTGCTATCCCTGCACCTGCCCGGCCGCCTGGTGAATGCCGCCGGTGGCCTGTTCGCCCTCGGCATCCTGCTGTTCTCCGGTAGCCTCTACGTGCTCACCCTCACCGGTGTCAGCAAGCTCGGCATCATCACGCCCTTTGGCGGCGTGGCCTTCCTCGGCGGCTGGCTGTGCCTGGGTCTGGCGGCTTGGCAACTGTCGGCACGCTGATCGTCCCAAGTCTGACCCTGGCGTCAAAAATGAGGACGAATGGCGCCATTCAGCCTTGGTCATCGGCATGGATCGGGCTAGAATGCCGACCCCTCAAGTTGTGACCGCATTGTCATGCACATTCAGTTGAACGGCGAACCCTTCGAGCTGCCCGACGGCCAGACCGTCGCGGACCTGATCGTGCGCCTGGACCTGACTGGCCGCCGCGTCGCGGTCGAACTCAACCTCGATATCGTGCCGCGCAGCCAGCATGCCGCCACCGCGCTCAGCGAAGGCGACCAGGTCGAAGTGGTACACGCCATCGGTGGCGGCTAGGCCGCCCGCTAGGAGTCCTCATGAGCCAAACGCCGATCGACAAGCCTTTCACCCTGGCTGGTCGTACCTATGAGTCGCGCCTGCTGGTCGGCACCGGCAAGTACAAGGACCTCGACGAGACCCGCCGCGCCATCGAAGCCTCGGGCGCCGAGATCGTCACCGTGGCGGTGCGCCGCACCAACATCGGCCAGAACCCCGGCGAGCCCAACCTGCTCGACGTGATCCCGCCGAGCCGCTACACCATCCTGCCGAACACCGCCGGCTGCTATGACGCCGTGGAAGCCGTGCGCACCTGCCGCCTGGCCCGTGAGCTGCTTGATGGCCACAACCTGGTGAAGCTGGAAGTACTGGCGGACCAGAAGACCCTCTTCCCCAACGTGATCGAAACCCTCAAGGCCGCCGAAGTGCTGGTCAAGGAAGGCTTCGACGTGATGGTCTACACCAGCGATGACCCCATCATCGCCCGCCAGCTGGCCGAGATCGGCTGCATCGCGGTGATGCCGCTGGCCGGCCTGATCGGCTCGGGCCTGGGCATCTGCAACCCCTACAACCTGCGCATCATCCTCGAGGAAGCCAAGGTTCCCGTGCTGGTGGATGCCGGTGTGGGCACCGCCTCCGATGCCACCATCGCCATGGAACTGGGTTGCGAGGCCGTGTTGATGAACACCGCCATCGCCCATGCCCAGGACCCGGTGATGATGGGCGAGGCGATGAAGCACGCTATCGTCGCCGGCCGCCTCGCCTACCTGGCAGGGCGCATGCCGCGCAAGCTCTACGCCAGCGCCTCGTCGCCGCTGGATGGTCTGATCCGCTGAGATAAACCATGACTGAACAGCAGGACTCGCCGGCAGAAGCCGGCGAAGTGCGTCACCGCACCATCAAGAGTTTCGTGATGCGCGCCGGGCGCATGACCGAAGGCCAGCAACGCGGGCTCGACCAGGGCTGGCCGAAATTCGGCCTCGAGCTGGCCGACGGCCCCCGTGATTTCGATGCCCTGTTCGGCCGGACTGCGCCGCGCACCTTCGAGATCGGCTTCGGCATGGGCCACGCCACCCTGGAGATGGCCGCCGCCGCGCCGGAGCAGGACTTCATCGGCGTCGAGGTGCATCGCCCCGGCGTCGGCGCGCTGCTCAACGGCGCCATGACCCAGAACCTGAGCAACATCCGCGTCTACAGCTGCGACGCCCTGGAAGTGCTGCGCGACTGCGTGGCGGACGCCAGCCTCGAGCGCGTACTGCTGTTCTTCCCGGATCCCTGGCACAAGTCGCGTCACCACAAGCGCCGTATCGTCCAGCCGGCATTCGCCGAGCTGGTGCGCAGCAAACTGCGGATCGGTGGCGTGCTGCACATGGCCACCGATTGGGAGCACTATGCTGAACACATGCTGGAGGTGATGAACGTCGCCCCCGGTTACCGCAATCTGGCGGAGGATGGGCGTTACGTGCCACGCCCTGAAGAGCGCCCGATCACCAAGTTCGAACGTCGTGGCGAGCGTCTCGGCCATGGCGTGTGGGACCTGAAGTTCCAACGCGTCGACTGATCCACCCTTCGCGGCCCAGGCCGCGACTGCCACGGACGAGCACAACCATAGACCGGGACCACCCGGCGCCAGGACGGCACCCTCACCTGATCCGACGGAAATAAAGAGCCCCGCCTATAGTGGTGGTGGCACAAGAACAATAGCGGCGCGACCCGAGCGCGCCGCGAGGAGAAGGCTGTGTTGAGAAAGTTTGCAATTCTGCTTCTGGCCTCCTGTGCCCTGCAGGCGCAGGCCAAGGTCGGTGCTGACGATGCTGCGCGCCTGGGCGGGGAGCTCACGCCGCTGGGCGGCGAGCGTGCGGGCAATGCCGAGGGTTCGATTCCGGCCTGGGACGGCGGCCTGGCGACTCCGCCGGCCAGCTACCAGCCCGGCATGCACCACCCCGATCCCTTCGCTGGCGAAGCGCCCAAGTACATCATCACCAGCAAGAACGCCGGCCAGTATGCGGCGCAGATGCCGGCAGGCCTCAAGGCGCTGGTGGAGACCTACCCGGATTACTCCGTGCGCGTCTTCCCCACCCATCGCAGCGCCGCCGCCCCACAGCGCATCTATGAGGCGACCCGTGCCAATGCGGTCAACGGCGAGCTGATCGCCGGCGGCAACGGCGTACAGGGCGTAGCGGCGGGCATTCCGTTCCCGATCCCCTCCAGCGGCCTGGAAGTCATCTGGAACCACATCCTGCGTTACCGTGGCGACCAGATCCATTTCGTCACCAACCAGGCGGCGGTGCTGGCCAACGGCAGCTACAACCTGCAGAAGCTGGATCGCAACATCTACTTCGTCTACGGCCGTGATGGCGTAGAGCCGAAGGACCTGGAAAACACCATCTTCTACTACAAGTACGCGGTCGTGGCCCCGGCCAAGCTGGCCGGTTCCGCGCTGGTGGTGCAGGAGACCCTCGACCAGGTGCTGTCGATCCGCAAGGCCTGGCGCTTCAACCGTGGCGAACGCCGCGTGCGCCGCCTGCCGATGCTGGCCTATGACACCCTGCAGCCGGATACCAACGGCATGGCCACCGCCGACGTCGTCGACTCCTACAACGGCGCGCCGGAGCGCTACGAGTGGAAGCTGGTGGGCAAGCAGGAGACCCTGGTCCCCTACAACAGCTATGCCGTACACCAGAAAGGCATCCCCTACGATCAGATCCTCAAGACCAAGTTCGTCAACCCGGACCTGCTGCGCTACGAGCTGCACCGCACCTGGGTGGTCGAGGCGAACCTGCGCAAGGGCTTCTCCCACCCGTACGCCAAGCGTCGCTTCTACATCGACGAGGACAGCTGGCAGATCCTCGCGGTGGACCTGTACGACAAGGACGGTCAGTTGATCGGCCTGCAGGAAAGCCACCCGATCAGCTACTACGATGTACCGATGTTCGGCAGCACCCTGGAAACCATCTACGACTTCAAGGGCGGCCGCTACTTCGCCGATGGCCTCGACAACAACGAGCCCATGTACGACTTCAACGCCCCGCTGGGCCCGCGTGACTTCACGCCGCAGGCGCTGCGCCGCGAAGGCAACTGATATTCCGGCCTGCCTGGCCACTCCAGCCGCCCTTCGGGGCGGCTTTTTATTGGGCGCGGGAAAAGCGTCGGCCGGGTGGCATGTGCGTCGAGGTGATGGGTTTCGCTTCGCTCTCCCCATCCTACGATGCGGGTAGGGGTGGGCCCTTTCTAGTTGATCATTTCCGCGCCGAGGATGGTCTGCTCCGGCAGGGCCGGCGGTGCGGGGCTGATCTGCATGTACTTGATGCTTTCGCGGGGGATGAGCAGCAGGTCGCCGTCCACCTCGATGCTGACGAAGGCCGATTCCATCTGCTTGCGCAGGCCGCGCGCGACCTCCACCGGGTCGCTGGACTGCTGGGGAAAGCGCAGCGCCAGGCGCTGGCCGTCCTGGAAGTGCATGTAGAGGTGCTTGATCGGCTTCATGGCGTGCTCCTTGTCGATGACGTGGCGGCCAGTGGCCGCCGGAGCGCGCCCTGAGCCTCAGTTGCGGTCGGCGAGGACGCCGATCAGGAAGAAGACTAGTAGCAGGACGGGGGCCAGGGTGTAGTTGTTGAAGTAGCCCAGGCCCTTGGCCAGCCAGGGGGTGAGGAAGATCATCGCCAGGCCGTAGCCCAGGGCGCAGAGGGCGACGAACAGCAGGGTGCGGAAGAGGAAGTTGAGGCCGCCGATGCGCTGCTGGACCCAGGCGTTGATGCCGGGGCCGAGCAAGACCAGCAGGGTTGCCATGATCGCCAGGGAGATGTCGTAGAGGTGGCTGCGGCTCCAGCGGGAGAGGGTCGCGACCAGGTCCAGAAGCAGGTCCATCCGTTGTCCTTAGCCCTCAGGGCAGGAAGTGTTGCAGCAGGTCGTTGAGGAACAGCTGGCCTTCCCGGGTCGCCACCAGGCGCGTCGGGTCGGTATCGAGCAGGCCGCGGGCCTGGGCCTCGCTGCGCGCCTCGGCGAGGCCGGAAAGCGGCATGCCGGTGCGCGAGCTGAACAGCTCGGCCTGCACGCCATCGGTGAGGCGCAGCACGTTCATGAGGAATTCGAAGGGCAGCTCGCCCGCATCCAGCACCCGTTCGCCGGCCTGGAAGGGTTTGGCCGTATCCAGGTAATCCTTGGGCAAGCGGGTCTTCCAGGTGCGCACGATATGCCCGGCCGGGTCGCTGAGCTTGGCATGGGCGCCGGCACCGATGCCGAGGAAGTCGCCGAAGGTCCAGTAGTTGAGGTTGTGCCGCGCACGTCGGCCTTCGCGGGCATAGGCGGAGACTTCGTACTGGGCGTAACCATGCTCGGCCAGCAGTGCCTGCCCGGCTTCCTGGATGTCCCAGAGGATGTCGTCCTCGGGCAGCTCCGGCGGCTGGGTCCAGAACACCGTGTTCGGCTCCATGGTCAGCTGGTACCAGGACAGGTGCGTCGGCCCCTGGTCGATGGCGATGCGCAGGTCACCCAGGGCGTCTTCGATGGACTGGTCCGGCAGGCCGTGCATCAGGTCCAGGTTGAAATTGTCGAAGCCGGCCTGGCGGGCCATGTCGGCGGCGCGGATCGCCTCGCCACCATCGTGGATGCGCCCCAGGGCCTTGAGCTTGGCTTCCTGGAAGCTTTGCACGCCGATGGACAGGCGGTTGATGCCCAGTTGCCGGTAGGCGGAGAACTTGGCCTGCTCGAAGGTGCCCGGGTTGGCTTCCAGGGTGATCTCGATATCACGAGCGAAGGGCACGCGCCGCTCGACGCCTTCCAGCAAGCGGCCGAGAGCCTTGGCGCTGAACAGGCTGGGGGTGCCGCCGCCGAAGAAGATCGAGGTCAGCTCGCGGCCATGGACGTGGTGCAGGTCGGCGTCCAGGTCCGCCAGCAAGGCGTCGACATAGGCCTCTTCGGGCAGCTCGGGGCCGGCAGCGTGGGAGTTGAAGTCGCAGTACGGGCATTTGCGCACGCACCACGGAATGTGGATGTAAGCCGCCAGAGGCGGCAGCTGGAAGCCTGAAGCTGCAAGCGGCAAGTTCGGAGCTTCTTTGCTTGTGGCTTGCAGCTCGTGGCTTGCAGCTTCCTTCTTCATATCCCCAACCGCTGCTTCAGCAGGGCCATGGCGCGGGCGCGATGGCTGAAGCGGTTCTTCTCGGTGGGCGGCATCTCGGCGCTGGAACAGTCGCCTTCGGGCACCCAGAACAGCGGGTCGTAGCCGAAGCCGTGCTCGCCACGGGCTTCAAAGAGGATGCGGCCGCGCCAGGCGCCTTCGCAGAGGATCGGCAGCGGGTCGTCGGCGTGGCGCATCAGCGCCAGGGAGCAGATGAACTGCGCGCCGCGCTGGGCTTCCGGCACGTCCTTGAGGGCGGCCAGCAGCTTGGCGTTGTTGGCTGCGTCACCCTGGCCGTCGGCATAGCGCGCCGAGTAGATGCCGGGGGCGCCGCCGAGGAAGTCCACCGCCAGGCCGGAGTCGTCGGCCAGGGCCGGCAGGCCGGACACGCGAGCGGCGTTGCGGGCCTTGAGGATGGCGTTCTCGACGAAGGTCAGGCCGGTTTCCTCGGGCTCGACGTCGCTGAACTCACCGATCGAGCGCACACGCACGCTGTCGCCGAGCATGGCCTGGAGTTCCTTGAGCTTGCCGGCGTTGTGGCTGGCCAGCACCAGTTCTTTGAAGGGCATCATTCGTCTGGGAAGAATTCCTGGTCGAAGTTGAAGGTATTGGGCGCGTTGTCGCCCTGCTGCACCGTCAGGGTGAAGTTGAGCATTTCGCGCTGGCTGAAGGGGAACTGCGCCAGGTAGTAGATGGCGCCGCCCTCGTTGACCTGCTTGAAGGCCAGCGGGGTGACCTTGCCGAGCAGGTCCTTCACCTGGCCGCTGACCTGGGCGGTGCTGGCCTTGCCGGCCTTGAGCACGGCGACGTTGACCACGCCCTGGGTCTTGCTGCGCACCAGGCCGACGGCGGCGGCGACGTCCGGCTGCAGGAAGCCGGAGTTGAACGCGCTGTAGTGCACGTCGAGGTCACCGAAGGTCTGCTTGCGTTCGGCCACGGCCGGCAGGGCCAGGCACAGGGCGAAGAGGAAAAGGGTCAGGCGGCGCATGGTGGGGGTCCTCCGGTTCAGATCGCGATACGGCTTTCCAGCACGCTGGGGCCGCTGACGCGATAGATGCCGATCTCTCCTAGAAGATTAGGCCATACGCGGCTACCCAGGTTGTGGCGGTGCTCGTGGTCGACCGCCAGGCGGTCGAGCACCTTCATCTTCATCTCCCGGCACAGGGCTTCGAAATCCTTGAAGGTGCAGAAGTGGATGTTCGGCGTGTTGTACCAGGTGTAGGGCAGGAACTCGGACACCGGCATGCGGCCGTTGCGCGCGAGGTACCAGCGGCAGCGCCAGTGGCCGAAGTTGGGGAAGGTGATGATGCACTGGCGGCCAACGCGCAGCATCTCTTCGAGGATGCGGTCGGGGTAGTGCACGGCCTGCAGCGCCTGGGTCATCACCACCACGTCGAAGCTGTTGCTGGCGAAGTTGCCCAGGCCCTTGTCCAGGTCCTGCTCGATGACGTTGACGCCCTTGCTGACGCATTGGGCGATATTGTCCGGGTCGATCTCCAGGCCGTAGCCGGTGACCTGCTTGTTGTCACGCAGCCAGGCCAGCAGTTCGCCGTCGCCGCAGCCGAGGTCGAGCACGCGGCTGCCGGCGGGGATCCAGTCCTGGATGATTTCGAGGTCGGCGCGCACGGTGGCTCCCTTAGACGGCGATGCGGTTCATGTAACCGCTGAAGGCTTGCAGGTAACGCGGGATCGGCATGAGGAAGGCGTCGTGGCCCTGGGGCGCGTCGATTTCCAGGTAGCAGACGTTCTTCCGCGCGGCGGTGAGGGCGTCGACGATCTCCCGCGAGCGGGCCGGGGAGAAGCGCCAGTCGGTGGTGAAGGACATCACGCAGAAGTCCGCCGTGGCACCGGCCAGGGTCTTGGCCAGGTCGCCGTCGTGGGCGGCCGCCGGATCGTAGTAGTCCAGCGCCTTGGTCATCAGCAGGTAGGTGTTGGCGTCGAAGCGGCCGGAGAACTCCTCGCCCTGGTAGCGCAGGTAGCTCTCCACCTGGAACTCGACGCTGTGGAAGTCGTAGTTGAGCTTCTCGCTCTTCAGGCCGCGGCCGAATTTCTCGCCCATGGCGTCGTCGGACAGGTAGGTGATGTGGCCGACCATGCGCGCCAGCATCAGGCCGCGCTTGGGGATCACGCCCTGGTCCTGGAAGTGGCCGCCGTGGAATTCCGGGTCGGTGAGGATGGCCTGGCGCGCCACTTCGTTGAAGGCGATGTTCTGGGCCGAGAGTTTGGGCGCCGAGGCGATGGCCAGGCAGTGGCGCACGCGCTCGGGGTAGCTGATGGTCCACTGCAGCGCCTGCATGCCGCCGAGGCTGCCGCCGACCACGGCGGCCCATTGGCTGATGCCCAGGACATCGGCCAGGCGGGCCTGGCTGTGCACCCAGTCTTCCACCGTCATCACCGGGAAATCGGCGCCGAAGGGCTTGCCGGTGGCCGGGTTGATGCTGGAGGGACCGGTGGAGCCGTTGCAGCCGCCGAGGTTGTTGAGGCTGACGACGAAGAAGCGGCGGGTATCGATGGCCTTGCCGGGGCCGATGCAGCTGTCCCACCAGCCGGGCTTGCGGTCTTCCATGCTGTGGAAGCCGGCGGCGTGGTGGTGGCCGGACAGGGCGTGGCAGATCAGCACGGCGTTGCTGTGGTCGGCGTTCAGCTCGCCGTAGGTCTCATAGACCAGGTCGTACTCGGCCAGGCTGCGGCCGCAGGCCAGCGGCAGCGGCTCGCTGAAGCGCTGCACCTGGGGCGTGATCAGGCCGACGGAATCTTCGGGGATGACGGTGGGCATCGCAGCCGCTGCTCTTTATCTGGGAAGGGCGCCAGTCTAAAGAGCACCGTCCCCCCCGGCAACAGGCGGAACGGTGGCCAAACCCTTGAATGGAAAGGCTCAGGCTTCGTGTTGCTGACGCACCAGCCCGGGCAGGCTGACCACCTTGCCCTGGCGCTGGATGGGCGCCGGGCGACGCAGCACGCGGAGCATGTCGTTGGCCTGGGCCAGCTGCTTTTCCAGCTCGCCGGTGTAGCGCGACAGCTGCAGCACGCGCTGGCGCGCCTGCTGGGTGTCCTGGGCCAGGGCCTTGAGGCGCAGCATGTGGGTTTCCAGCAGCTGCTTGTGCTCCAGGGTGTTCTGCATCAGCGGCATCAGCGCTTCGTTGGCCCACTGCGCGGCGTCCTGGCGCAGGCGCTGGTGCATGCCGATCACTTCCTGCACCAGGGTGGCGAAGAAGCGGCGGGTCAGCAGGCGCTGCTCGGTGAGCAGGGTCTTCAGGTGCAAGCGGAACTGGTCGGCCTTGCCCCGCAGCTGGCGCAGCTCGCGCTGGTAGCGGGTGACATCGAACTGCGGGGCATCGACGCCCTGCAGCGGGTTTTCCTCGTTGTGCCGGCGGTAGACGGCCGAGACCATCTTGTTGGCCATGTCGGCCTCGTGTTCGAGGCTGTGCAGGTCTGCTTCCACCGAGCGGAAGAAGTGCAGGATGGCCTGGTTGATGCCCACCGTGGTCCAGCTGCTGGTGAGGTTGCGGCGCACCCGGGCCAGGTGCTCTTCCAGGCGCTCGGGGCGGGCGGCGGCGCGGAGCATGTCGCCCTGGCGCTTGAGCAGGCGCTGGTTGGTCTTCAGGCCGAGCAGCCGGCGATGGTGGCGGGCGTGGTCTTCCTTGGTGCGGGCGGTCAGCTCGAAGAGCATCTGGCCGTTGTCCTGCTGGTGGTTGCTGAGCAGCTCCTGCTGCTCGCGCACCTTGTCCAGGCGCAGGCTGAGCACGTGCTGGCTGTTCTGCAGCAGGGCCAGCACCTGGTTGACCACGCGGGTCTGCAGCAGGCGCTCCTTCTGCGCGACGATGCGTTCGCAGAGCAGGGTCTCGAGGTTGGCCATCTGGCTGCGTTCCAGCAGCTCATGGTCCTTGCGCACCTTGGCCAGCAGCGCCTGCTTGGCCGACAGCGGCAGCACGTCTTCGCGGCGGATGCCGAGCTGGCGGGCGGTGGATTCCTGGATCTGGCGGATGGCGTTCTGCACGAAGGTCTCGCCGGCGAGGTCGTCCCAGAGCACGTCGACCTTGTTCAGCACGGCGAACAGGCTGGTCTGGGTGTCTTCGTCGAGCTGGCGGATGTGCTGCTGCCAGATGTCCATGTCGCTGGCGGTGACGCCGGTGTCGGCGGCCAGCAGGAAGATGATCGCCTGGGCGCTGGGCAGCATCGACAGGGTCAGTTCTGGTTCGCTGCCCAGGGCGTTCAGGCCCGGGGTGTCGAGGATGCGCAGGCCCTGGCGCAGCAGCGGGTGGTCGAAGTTGACCATGGCGTGGCGCCAGGCCGGTACCAGCACCATGCCGGGGCGGCCGGCGGATTCCAGGGTGTCGGGGTGGAAGCCGAGCTGGATGGCCTGCTCCACCGGCATCGGCTTGGTCTTGGCCACCTGGGTGAAGGCCTGGACCATGTTGTCCGGGTCGCTGATATCCAGCGGGATGTTCACCCAGTGCCGGGGGATGCGCTTGAACTGCGCGACGCTGGCCGAGGCGGTGCGCGTCTCGATCGGCAGTAGGCGGATGTAGGAACGCTCCGAGCGCGGGTCGAAGAACAGCTCGGTGGGGCACATGGTGGTGCGGCCGGCGTGGGACGGCAGCATGCGCTGGCCGAACTCGGAGAAGAACAGGCTGTTGATCAGCTCGGTCTTGCCACGGGAGAACTCGCCGACGAAAGCCAGGGTGATGTGATCGGTGCGCAGCAGGCGCAGGGTGCGCTCGAGCTTGTCCTGCACCGCATCGGAATTGAGGCGGTTGTGTTCCAGCCAGCTGCGATAGCGGGTGATCTCGCGCATCAGCTCGCGTTTCCAGGCGACGTAGGCGTCGACCTGTTGACTGAGACGTTCCATGCTCATCCTGGCTCTCCTTCCGGCAGCGCGTCCTGCGTACAGAAATGTGGGAACTCGACATCGATGCGACGGCGACCTGGCGGCTGCCGTTTGCCCTGGCCGGGCGGGCCCGCCGCCTGTGGTGGCGCGAGCGGAGGAATGGCTCGCATTATCCGGGGCCCGACGGCGCCGTCAATCGGCCCGCTCGGCGGTCCCGCCTTAAGGTCTGTCAGGACGACCGAGCGGTCAGTCCGGGCAGCTCCGGGAGCTTCTGCGGGGCGCGGATGCGCACGCGTTTCTGCCGGTTCAGCTCACCGCTCTCCAGGCTCACCAGGCTCTTGGCGACGCCGAAGGCCTGGCCGAGGAAGGCCAGCAGGTGCGCATTGGCCTTGCCCTCCACCGGGGGCGCGGTGAGGCGGATCTTCAGGCGCTCGCCATGCAGCCCGGCGAACTCGTCGCGGCTCGCCTTGGGCTGCAGGTGGACGTCGAGGATCAGGTCCTCGACGTCCCAGCGGAAGAAGCTCATTACATGAAGGGGCTGAGGATCTTCGGCATCCCGGTCATCACCGCCAGGTTGCCGATCACCAGCATGTCGATCAGGCGCAGGGCGATGAAGGCGAAGATCGGCGAGATGTCCAGGCCGCCGAGGTTGGGCAGCAGCTTGCGGAAGGGCGCCAGCAGCGGCTCGCAGATCTGGTTCACCAGCTGGGCGCCGGGGTTGTAGCTGTTGGGGGCGACCCAGGAGAGGATCACGCTGATGATCATGGCGAAGAAGAACACCTTGATGAACAGCGAGGTCACGGCGATCAGCGCCCACACCAGCAGTTGCAGCAGGTAGCCGCCGACGCCGTAGCCCATGAGGACCAGGGTGACGATCATCAGCAGCAGCTGGATGAGGATGGCCAGTACCAGGGACGCCACGTCCAGCCCGGCGAAGCCGGGGATGATCTTGCGCAGCGGATTCAGCAGCGGCTTGGTGGCGCGCACGATGAACTGGCTGAGCGGGTTGTAGAAGTCGGCGCGCACCAGCTGCAGGATGAAGCGCAGCAGCACGATCAGCAGGTAGAGGCTGCCAAGGGTCTGGATGACGTAGATGGCGGCGGTGGAAAGTCCGGTCATTAGGCGTTCCTTGTGGGCGTTGGGACCCCGGGCGCGAGGTCGGGGCTCGCTACGGGGCGCTTGGCGCGGTCGGCTGGCGACGGCGTTGCGTGGAGATAATGTAGGGAATTCATGGCGAACGGTCGCGGAAATCTGTTGCGGGCTGTATGCACGGTGGTTTCCTCAGCGCCTGGCCATCAGGTCCGGGCCCTGGCAGGCCGGGTCGGCGGCATCGCTCACCGACAGCAGGGTGAAGCCACCGGGCTCCTGGCGGATCGCCAGGTAGCGATGGGGGCCGCCTTCCAGGGGCTGTTCGCTGGTCAGCTCCAGTTCCACCTGGAAGCGCTCCAGCGCGGCCTGGCAGCCGCGCACGGCGCCATAGTTCAGGGTCACGTCGCGGCGGGCTTCGAGGGCCAGCAGGTGCTCGCGGGCGAGCAGGGATTCGCTGGCGTTGTCCGGCTCGCTCCATTCGCGGGCGGTGTCGGCGCCGACCTGCAGCCACTCGTCGACGAAGTCGCGGCCGCTCTTGGCGGCGGGCTGCACGCGGTGCAGCGCCTCGCCATCCAGGCGGTAACGGAGGATGCCGGGGCGGGTGAGGATGTCCACATCCAGCATGCCGACTTCGGTGCGCAGCTCGAAACCGTCCGGGCTGGGCTTGAGGCGGGTTTCCACTTCGTCACGCACATAGCCGTGCTCGACATGGTCGAGCACGCGCTGGGGCGTGTCGCCCTGGCGCGGCTGCACGATGTCGATGCTCAGGCGGCTCCAGCGCGAGGTGCACCAAGGGGTGCCGTGGGCGATCACCAGCTGGCCGCCGGGCAGGCGCAGGTGGCGGAAGAAGTCGCCGTTGGCGCCGGATATCTCGCTGTAGCCGTTGCTGCGCCAGTCCAGGCTGCGCACCCAGTGGCCGTTCTCGCGGCTGTAGCCGAGCAGCAGGTTGTCGTCGCCACAGGGGATGTCGAAACCGGCGTTGACCAGCAGCATGGGATCGGGGGTGTCCTCGCGGCGCACCACCAGGCGGAGGCTGTCGTCGCCGGCTTCGCGGGCGCCATTGCTCGGCGCCAGGTGCGCGGCCAGCGTTGCCTGCAGCCCATCGGGGTCGACGGTTTCGTCGCTGCACGCCAGCTGTGCGTCGATGGCGGCGGCGAGGCTCTCCTTATAGGCGTCCAGCGCTGCCACCAGGGGCGGGGCGAGGCTGTCGTCCATCTCGCCGGTGCGCTCGTCGAGGCGGCGCTGCAGTTCCTGCTTTGCGCTGGCCACCGCGTGCTCCAGCGTCACCGGAGCGGGGCATTCGGCCGCCCGGGCGGCGGTGCCGGCAAGGATGAGGGCAAGCAGGGTGGCGCCCGCAGCGACGCGCTCCAGCGGGGAGCGCGGGCAACGCGTCGACGACGGGCGCATGGCGGTCACTGGCCCAGCTGTTCCGCCAGTTCGGCGGAGCGGTTGTCGGCGGCTTGCAGCGCCTGCTCCACCAGGGACTCGAAGGCGTTGCCCTGGAAGGACTTGATGGCCGCTTCGGTGGTGCCGTTGGGCGAGGTCACGCGGCGGCGCAGCTCGTCCGGGCCGACATCGCTGGCCACCGCCATGCGCGCCGCACCGAGGGCGGTCTGCAGGGTCAGGCGGGCGGCGACGTCCGGGGCCAGGCCGAGCTTCTCGCCGGCGGCGGTCATGGCCTCCATGAGCAGGAAGAAGTAGGCCGGGCCGCTGCCGGAAACGGCGGTCACGGCGTCGATCTGCTTTTCCTCGTCCAGCCACAGGGCGATGCCCACGGCGCTGAGCAGTTGCTCGGCCTGCTGGCGCTGCTCGGCGCTGACCGCCGCGGTGGCGTACAGGCCGCTGGCGCCTTCGCCCAGCAGCGCCGGGGTGTTGGGCATGCAACGCACAATGGAGTCGACGCCCAGCCAGCGCGCGAGGCTGGCGCTGGGGATGCCGGCGGCGATGGAAACGATCAGCTGGCCGGCGGACAGGCTCGGTGCCAGCGCCTCGCACACGGCCTTCATCACCTGGGGCTTGGTGGCCAGCACCACCACGTCGGCGTCACGTACCGCCTCGGCGTTGCTTTCCACCACTTCGATGCCGTGCTCGGCGGCCACCTTGGCGCGCTGCTCGGCGCCGGGATCGCTGGCGCGGATGTGGCTGGCCGGTACGCCCTGGGCGCGCAGGCCGCCGATCAGGCTGGCGGCCATGTTGCCGGCGCCGATGAACGCGATGCGGGTAGTGCTCATGGATGCTTCCTTCTTATTGCTGTGCGGGCTGGCCGTAGTCGCGGGCGCCGAACAGGGCCGTACCGATGCGGACCCAGGTGGCGCCCTCGGCGATGGCCGCTTCGAGATCGTGGCTCATGCCCATGGACAGGGTGTCCAGCGGCAGGTTCAGTGAATGGGACAGTTGCTGGAGGCGGGCGAAGGCCGCGTGCTGCTCGGCGCGGTCCTCGGTGGGTTCGGGAATGGCCATCAACCCGCGCAGGTGCAGGTTGGGCAGGGCCGCCACGGCGGCGGCCAGGGCCGAAAGGTCCTCGGGGGCGCAGCCGGACTTGCTCGCCTCGCCGCTGACGTTCACCTGCAGGCAGACGTTCAGTGGCGCCAGGCCGGCCGGGCGCTGTGCGGAGAGGCGCTCGGCGATCTTCAGGCGGTCCACCGAGTGCACCCAGTGGAAGTGCTCGGCGATGGGCTTGGTCTTGTTCGACTGGATGGGGCCGATGAAATGCCAGGTCAGCGGCAGGTCGGCCAGTTCCTGCTGCTTGGCCAGGGCCTCCTGCAGGTAGTTCTCGCCGAAGTCGACCACGCCGCAGGCATGGGCCTCGCGGATCGCGGCCGCCGGTTTGGTCTTGCTCACGGCCAGCAGGCCGATGGCGGAAAAATCACGCTCCGAGGCTTGCGCCGCCTCACGGATACGCGCGCGAACCTTTGCAATATTCTCTGCTATCGTGGACATTACCTGCGCTCTACAGCCCGGCCTGAGTGGGTCTGCGGCATTCTAACCGCTTGGAATTGGGGAGTCCCATGGATATTACTGAGCTGCTTGCCTTCAGCGCGAAGCAGGGCGCGTCGGACCTGCATCTCTCTGCTGGCCTGCCGCCGATGATCCGCGTCGACGGTGACGTGCGCCGCATCAACCTGCCGGCCATGGACCACAAGCAGGTGCACGCGCTGATCTACGACATCATGAACGACAAGCAGCGCAAGGACTACGAGGAGTTCCTCGAGACCGACTTCTCCTTCGAAGTGCCTGGCGTAGCGCGTTTCCGGGTCAACGCCTTCAACCAGAACCGTGGCGCCGGCGCCGTGTTCCGTACCATTCCCTCGAAGGTACTGAGCATGGAAGACCTGGGCATGGGTGAGATCTTCAAGAAGATCTCCGACGTGCCGCGCGGCCTGGTGCTGGTGACCGGTCCCACCGGCTCGGGCAAGTCCACCACCCTGGCGGCGATGCTCGACTACCTCAACGGCACCAAGTATCACCACATCCTCACGGTCGAAGACCCCATCGAATTCGTTCACGAATCGAAGAAGTGCCTGATCAACCAGCGCGAGGTGCACCGCGACACCCTCGGCTTCAACGAAGCCCTGCGCTCGGCACTGCGGGAAGACCCGGACATCATCCTGGTGGGTGAGATGCGCGACCTGGAGACCATCCGCCTGGCACTGACCGCCGCGGAAACCGGTCACCTGGTGTTCGGCACCCTGCACACCACCTCCGCCGCCAAGACCATCGACCGCGTAGTCGACGTGTTCCCGGCCGAGGAAAAGTCCATGGTCCGCTCGATGCTCTCCGAATCCCTGCAGTCGGTCATTTCCCAGACCCTGCTGAAGAAGATCGGCGGTGGCCGTGTGGCGGCCCACGAGATCATGATCGGCACCCCGGCCATCCGTAACCTGATCCGCGAGGACAAGGTGGCGCAGATGTATTCCGCCATCCAGACCGGCGGCGGCCTCGGCATGCAAACCCTGGACAGCTGCCTCAAGGGGCTGGTGGCCAAGGGCCTGGTGAGCCGCGAAAGCGCGCGCGAGAAGGCCAAGAGCCCGGAAAACTTCTAACCAGCGACGGGCGCCCCGGTCGGGGTGCCCGTTTCGCCGTAGCGCGGCGCCATGCCGCGACGGCAACCCCGGTCATCGGGGCTTTCGGCGTCGCCCCAGGCGACCGGCACGTTCACTGCGAGAAAGACCATGGAATTCGAGAAACTGTTGCGCCTGATGGTCGAGAAGGGCGGCTCCGACCTGTTCATCACCGCCGGCGTCCCCCCGTCGATGAAGGTCAACGGCAAGATCATGCCCGTGACCAAGAACGCCATGTCCCCGGAGCAGACCCGCGAAACCGTTCTCGCGGTGATGAACGAGCAGCAGCGCCGTGACTTCGCCGAGAACCACGAGTGCAACTTCGCCATCAGCGCCCGGGGCATCGGCCGTTTCCGCGTCAGTGCCTTCTACCAGCGCAATCTGGTGGGCATGGTGCTGCGCCGCATCGAGACCAACATCCCCACCCTGGATGACCTCAAGCTGCCGGAAATCCTCAAGAAGCTGGCGCTGACCAAGCGCGGCCTGGTGCTCTTCGTTGGCGCCACCGGCACCGGCAAGTCCACTTCCCTGGCGGCGATGATCGGCTACCGCAACAAGAACAGCAGCGGCCACATCATCTCCATCGAAGACCCGATCGAGTACATCCACCAGCACCAGAGCTGCATCGTCACCCAGCGCGAAGTGGGCATCGATACCGAGTCCTTCGAAGTGGCGCTGAAGAACACCCTGCGCCAGGCGCCGGACGTGATCCTCATCGGTGAGGTGCGGACCCGCGAAACCATGGACCATGCCGTGGCCTTCGCCGAAACCGGTCACCTGTGCCTGGCCACCCTGCACGCCAACAACGCCAACCAGGCGCTGGACCGGATCATCAACTTCTTCCCTGCCGACCGTCAGCAGCAGGTGTGGATGGACCTGTCCCTCAACCTCAAGGCCATCGTCGCCCAGCAACTGGTGCCGACCCCGGACGGCAAGGGTCGCCGCGCGGTGATCGAGGTGCTGATCAACACCCCGCTGGCCGCCGACCTGATCCGCAAGGGCGAGGTCCACGAGCTCAAGCCGCTGATGAAGCGCTCCACCGAGCAGGGCATGCAGACCTTCGACCAGGCGCTGTACACCCTCTACTCCCAGGGCGAGATCACCTACGAAGACGCGCTGCTCTACGCCGACTCGGCGAACGACCTGCGCTTGATGATCAAGCTCGGCTCCGAAACCGACGGCGATCACCTCACGAGCATGAGCGGTGGCCTGTCGCTGGAAGTGTCCGAGGAAGACCCGGGCCGTCGCTTCCGCTGACCGCCCCTTCGCCCTGCTGCGCCTGCCGCAGGGCGTCCACCAGCTCCCGGTAGAGCTGCTCGCCGCCGTCGCGGTTGCGCAGCACCGCCGCTGGGTGCGGTGCCACTGAAATCCACCTGCCTTCATGACGCAGCGGCTTGCCGAGGTAATCGGCCAGGCGGATGCGCTGCGGGTCATGCAGGCCCAGCAGCGAAGCCAGCGCGGTACGCCCCAGGGCCACCACCCATTGCGGCTGGCGCTCCTCCAGTTCGCGGGCCAGCCAGGGGTGGCAGGCGCGGATCTCCGCCGGCTTGGGTGTGGTGTGCCAGCGCGTCGCCGCGCGACCCAGTGCGCCGCCCCGGGGCTCCCACTTGAAGTGTTTCACCGCGTTGGTCAGGTAGACCGCCTGGCGTGACAGCCCGGCGTCGGCCAGGGCGCGCTGCAGCACCTGGCCGGCGGGGCCGAGGAAGGGGCGCCCGGCCAGGTCCTCCTGGTCACCCGGCTGTTCGCCCACCAGCATGATCCGCGCCTGCGCCGGACCTTCGCCTGGCACGGCGCAGGTCGCGTTGCGCCAGATGTCGCAGCGCCGGCACTGGTCCAGGCGGGTGTCGGGTGCCCGTTCCGGTTGCGCGGCGTCGCGGGCGATCAGCACCTCCTTGCCCTGGCGGGCGCCCACCTCCGGCGCCTGGGCCAGGCGCTGCCGGCCGGTGCGGGCGTCGGCTACCAGTTCGGGGATCAGCGCGCCTTCCGCCAGGTGCTTCCAGAAGCGTGCCGGCATATGGCTGCGCATCACCTCGGGGTTCAGGCGGGACGGGTTGAAGGTGCTGCGGTAGTAGGCCGTCCACAGGGATTGGCTCGGGTCGTCGTGACCTTCGATGGCCTCGCACAGGCCAGGCGGGCAGGGCGACTGGTAGGCCAGGTGCTCGCCGTCGAAGTGGGCGAGCCCTTCCGGCGTGCCGATCAGCCAGCTGTGGCGGCCCATGCGCGGCACGAAGTGCTCGGCGCCCAGGTCCAGCACGTCGTGGGCGGGTTCGTGCCAGGCCAGGTAGTCCGGGGCGCCTTGCGCCTTGTCGCCGGGGCGGAAGCGCAGGAAGGCGTGCATGTGGTGGGCTTCGCGGCGCACCGCCTTGATCCGCCGCTGCAGTTCGGAACCGTCGCGGTCGCCGGCGAGCATGGCGCTGCGGTCCCCCTGTGCCACGCGCCAGAGCACCTGGTAGAGCAAGGCCCAGCGGTCGTGGGCGCGGAAACGTGCGGCGTCGGCCAACAGCGCCGGCAGCTCCCGGGGGATGGACACGCTGGCGGCGCCGGCGGGGGAGGGCGCTGCGTCGTCGCCGTCGAACAGCCCGGGCGTCCAGTCCACGGCCTGGGGCTCGATGCCCTCCAGCAGCAGCTGCCGGGCCTGGTCACGCCAGCCGGCGAAGCTGCCGTCGAAGCGGATGGCGCGCATCACCAGAGGGCCATCTGCTGGACCGGGGCATCCCCCAGGCGCTGGCGCAGCACGGTGGATTCCAGGGTGGCGTCACGGGGGCGGTAGTCCTGGGTGACGATGAAGGGCTTGGCCTTTTCCATGGCACAGCGCAGGCGCGCCACGTCGGCGTAGCGGATGCGTCGCTGGCGGCGCAGCTCCACCAGGCGGTTGGCGCTGAGCACGCCGATGCCGGGCACGCGGGCGATCATCGCCGGCTCGGCGCGGTTCAGGTCGAGGGGAAACTGCGCGCGGTTGGCCAGGGCCCAGGCCAGCTTGGGGTCGATGTCCAGGGGCAGGTTGCCGGGGGTGGCGATCAGCTCGCTCACCGCGAAGCCGTAGCCGCGCAGGAGGAAGTCGGCCTGGTACAGGCGGTGTTCGCGCAGCAGCGGCGGCGCTTCGAAGGGCACGGTCTTCGGGCTCTGCGGGATGGGGCTGAAGGCGGAGTAGTAGACGCGCTTCAGGCGATAGGCGCCGTACAGCGTCTGCGCGGTGTCGAGGATGGTGCGGTCGTCGGTGTCGTCGGCGCCGACGATCATCTGCGTGCTCTGCCCGGCAGGGGCGAAGGCCGGTGCGCGTTTCTCCGCGCTGGCCTCCTCTACGCCCAGGCGGATGCGCCCCATGGCGCGGCGGATCGGTGCACCGCGCTTCTCCGGGGCCAGGCGGGTGAGGCCGTCCTCGGTGGGCAGCTCGATGTTGACGCTGAGGCGGTCGGCGTAGCGCCCGGCTTCGGCTATCAGCTCCGGCGCCGCGTCGGGGATGGTCTTCAGGTGGATGTAGCCGCGGAACTGGTGCTCTTCGCGCAGCAGGCGGGCCACGCGGATCAGCTGCTCCATGGTGTAGTCGGAGGAGCGGATGATGCCGGAGCTGAGGAACAGCCCGCTGATGCAGTTGCGCCGGTAGAAGTCCAGGGTCAGGGTCACCACCTCCTCGGGGGTGAAGCGGGCCCGGGGCACGTCGCTGGAGCGGCGGTTGACGCAGTACTGGCAGTCGTAGAGGCAGAAGTTGGTCAGCAGGATCTTCAGCAGTGCCACGCAGCGGCCATCGGGTGTGAAGCTGTGGCAGATGCCCATGCCGTTGGTGGCGCCGACGCCGGCTTTGCCCGCCGAGCTGCGCTTGGGGGCGGCGCTGCTGGCGCAGGAAACGTCATACTTGGCGGCGTCGGCCAGCACGGTTAGTTTGTCGATGAGTTCCATGGAAAGGGCTGCGAATGGCTGTATGTGCATACAGTATTTGTCGGCCCTGAAGCCTGCGCAAGTCCGTCGTCGACGGATGGTCGCGATCTGAAGGAGTACGCATGCAACGCCCTGACACCCACAACATGCTGATCGGCTACCTGCTGTGGATATTCGGTTTCCTCGGCGCCCACCGCTTCTACTACGGCAAGCCGGTGAGCGGCACCATCTGGTTCTTCACCTTCGGCCTGTTCTTCATCGGCTGGATCATCGACCTGTTCCTCATCCCGTCCATGGACCGCGAAGCCTCGCTGCGCTTCAACGCCGGCTCCCACGACTACACCGTCGCCTGGATCCTGCTCACCTTCCTCGGCGTCTTCGGCGTGCACCGCATGTACCAGGGCAAGTGGATCACCGGCATCCTCTACCTGTTCACTGGCGGCTTCTTCCTGCTGGGCGTGCTCTACGACTTCTGGACCCTGAACACCCAGGTCTCGGTGCTCAACGCCCGCCGTTGAGCCTTCGGCCAGGCATGAAAAAGCCCGCCATCTGGCGGGCTTTTCGTTACCGGGCGGCTCAGGCCTGATAGGTGATGTGCCCGTCCATCAGGGTGTAGCGCACCTTGCCGGGCAGGTCCTGGCCGAGGAAGGGGCTGTTGCGCCCCTTGGACAGCCATTGCTCACCGGCGCGGGTGCGGGCTTGCGGGTCGAACAGCACCAGGTCGGCCGGGGCCCCCACGGCGAGGCGGCCCACCGGCAGGCGCAGGGCGCGGGCCGGGCCGGCGGTGAGGCGGGCGAGCAGGGTCGGCAGGTCGAGCAGGCCGTCCTCCACCAGGCTCAGGGCCAGCGGCAGCAACAGCTCGACGCTGCTGATGCCCGGCTCGGTGGCGGCGAAGGGGGCCAGCTTGGCGTCCGCCTCGTGGGGCTGGTGGTGACTGGCGATGGCGCCGATCACGCCACTCTTCACCGCCTCACGCAGGCCGTCGCGGTCGGCGCGGGTACGCAGCGGCGGTTGCACGTGGTAGAGGCTGGAGAAGTCGATCAGCGCCTCGTCGGTGAGCAGCAGCTGGTACAGCGCCACGTCGGCGGTCACCGGCAGGCCGCGGGCCTGGGCTTCGGCGATCATCTGTGCGCCCCGGGCGCTGGTGAGCTGGCTGAAGTGCGCGCGCACGCCGCTCTGCTCCACCAGCAGCAGGTCACGGGCCAGGGCCACGGTTTCCGCGCTCTCGGGGATGCCGGCCAGGCCGAGGAAGCCGGCGGTGGCGCCCTCGTGGGCCATGCCGCCGTCCGCGAGCGAAGCGTCCTGGGCGTGGAAGATCAGCGTCAGGTTGAAGGTGGCCGCGTATTCCATGGCGCGGCGCAGGGTGCGGTTGCTGTCGAAACTGGCCAGGCCGTTGGAGAAGGCCACGCAGCCGGTGTCGCGCAGGGCGACCAGCTCGGCCAGTTGCTCGCCGGCCAGGCCCTTGCTCAGGGCGCCGACGGGGAAGACCTTGGTGTGGCCGGCTTCGCGGGCGCGGTCGAGGATCAGCTCGGCCACGGCCGGGGTGTCCAGCACCGGGCGGGTCAGCGGCGGGCAGCACAGGCTGGTGACGCCACCGGCGGCGGCGGCACGGGTTTCGCTGTCGATGCTGCCCTTGCGGCTGTAGCCCGGCTCGCGCAGGGCGGCGTTGAGGTCCACCAGGCCGGGCGCGGCCACCAGGCCCTTGGCGTCGATGCTGTGTTCGGCTTCGTAGCCGGCGGGCGCCTGGCCGATGCCGGCCACCTTGCCGGCTTCCAGGTACAGGTCGGTGACCTGGTCGGTGCCGCTGGCGGGATCGATGAGGCGGGCGCCGATGATGTGGGTACGCATCAGTTCTGCACCTCGGCTTCCTGGTTGATCTGGCGTTGGGTGTTCTGGCCGCTCATGGCCATGGACAGCACGGCCATGCGGATGGCGATGCCGTAGGTGACCTGGTTGAGGATCACCGAGTGGGCGCCGTCGGCCACCGCCGATTCGATCTCCACGCCACGGTTGATCGGGCCGGGGTGCATGACGATGGCATCGGGCTTGGCCAGCGCCAGGCGCTGGGTGCTGAGGCCGTAGAGGCGGTAGAACTCGCCTTCGCTGGGCAGCAGGCCGCCCTGCATGCGCTCGCGCTGCAGGCGCAGCATGATCACCACGTCGACGTCCTTGAGGCCTTCGGCCAGGTCGGTGTAGACGCTGACGCCGTACTGCTCGATGCCGATGGGCAGCAGGGTCTTGGGGGCGATCACGCGGATGTCCGGGCAGCCCAGCGCCTTGAGCGCGAGCATGTTCGAGCGCGCCACGCGGGAATGCAGGATGTCGCCGACGATGGCCACCGAGAGGTTCTCGAAACCACCCTTGTGGCGGCGGATGGTGAGCATGTCGAGCATGCCCTGGGTCGGGTGCGCGTGGCGCCCGTCACCGCCGTTGATGATGGCCACGTCCGGGCACACGTGCTCGGCGATGAAGTGGGCGGCGCCGGAGTCGGCGTGGCGCACCACGAACATGTCGGCGGCCATGGCCTCCAGGTTGCGCAGGGTGTCGAACAGCGTCTCGCCCTTGCTGGTGGAGGAGGTGGAGACGTTGAGGGTGATCACGTCCGCGGACAGCCGCTGGGCCGCCAGTTCGAAGGTGGTGCGGGTGCGCGTGGAGTTCTCGAAGAACACGTTGCACACGGTCTTGCCGCGCAGCAGCGGGACCTTCTTCACGGCGCGGGCGCCGACTTCAAGGAAGGAGTCGGCGGTGTCGAGGATTTCCGTCAGCAGCTCGCGGGGCAGGCCGTCGAGCGAGAGGAAGTGGCGCAGCTGGCCCTGATCGTTGAGCTGCAGCGGGCGCTTGGCGTCTGTCGGCATGGGGCAGGCCCTGGGGGTCGGGAGTTTCAGGAAGCGGGGGTGAGGACCTGGCGCTCGAGGGCGAGCGGCGCGGGGCCGAGCAATTTTACCCGTTCATCGGCGGCGAGCGACAGGGTGGCGCCGACCACGTCGGGGCGGATCGGCAGCTCGCGGGCGTTGAGGTCCAGCAGGCTGACCAGGGTCACGCTGGCCGGGCGGCCGTAGTCGAACAGCTCGTTCATGGCGGCGCGCACGGTGCGGCCGCTCATCAATACGTCGTCGATGAGGATCAGGTGCTGCCCTTCGATCTCGAACGGCAACTCGGACGGGCGCACCTGCGGGTGCAGGCCGTTCTGGGTGAAGTCGTCGCGGTAGAAGGAAACGTCCAGGGTGCCCAGGGGCTCTTCGCTGCCCAGTTCCGCCAGCAGGGCCTGGGCGACCCAGACACCGCCGGTGCGGATGCCGATGAAACGGGGGTTGGCGATGCCGCGCGCGGCCAGGTGGGCGTTCAGCGCGCTGGCCATCTGCGGCAGCAGTTCGGCCGGGTTGGGCAGGGTCATGGGCGTTCCTCGCTATTCGTGTCCGGGGTGTTCCGCCAGCCAGCCTTCCAGTAGGAGGGCGGCAGCCAGGGCGTCGACGGGGTTCTCGCGGTAACCGCCGCGCTGGCCCTGGGCGAGCCGTTGGCCCTTGGCTTCGAAGGTGGTCAGGCGTTCGTCATGGGTGAAGACCGGCAGGTTGAAGCGGCCGTTGAGACGGCGCGCGAACTTCTCCGCACGCTCGCTCATGTCGCTGGGGGTGCCGTCCATGTTCAGGGGCAGGCCGACGACAATGGCGTCCGGCTGCCATTCCTTGAGCAGCGCCTCGACCTTCTGCCAGTCCGGTACGCCGTTCTGCGCCTTGAGCACGCAGAGTTCGCGGGCCTGGCCGGTGACGGCCTGGCCGACGGCGACGCCGATCTGCTTGGTGCCGTAGTCGAAGCCCAGCAGCAGGCGCAGTGGCTTGGCGGCCATCAGGCGTGCCCGGCCTGGGTGGTGAGCAGGTTGAGGTTGATCCCGAGGCGCGCGGCGGCAGCGGCGAGGCGCTGGTCGGCGGCGGTGTCGAAGAGGATGGTCGGGTCGGCCGGGCAGGTCAGCCAGGCGTTGTCCACCAGCTCGGCTTCCAGCTGGCCGGCATCCCAGCCCGCGTAGCCGAGGGTGATCAGGCTTTTTTCCGGGCCCTGGCCTTCGGCGATGGCGAAGAGCACGTCCTGGGAGGTGGAAAGCGCCAGGTCGCCCAGCTCCAGGGTGGCCTGGAAGGTCAGGCCGCTGGGGTGGAGGACGAAGCCGCGGTCGGTCTGCACCGGGCCGCCGGCGTAGATCGGCAGGGTCTGGCAGCGGGCGGGCGGGTCGATCTCCGGGCGCAGCTGCTCGAGCACATCGCTGAGGTTGAGGCCGTTGGGGCGGTTGATCACCAGGCCCATGGCGCCCTGCTCGTTGTGTTCGACGAGGTAGGTGACGGTCTGGGCGAAATTGGGATCGTCCATGTGCGGCATGGCGATCAGGAAGTGGTGCTTGAGGTAGGTGGGCGCGGTGCTTTTCATGGGCGCTAGTTTCGACCTTCGCGCCGCAAGCTTCAAGCGCGGTTGCGCCGCACCCGCCCGGTCAGTTGCTCGACAGGCGGTCGCCGCGCTCGAAACGCCAGGTGCGGATGATTTCCAGGCGGTCGATGTCGGCCAGGTCGCCGGTGAAGGGGGCGAAGGGTGCTGCGAGGCGGACGATGCGCATGGCGGCCTGGTCCAGCACCGGTTGGCCGGAGGATTCCAGGAGCTGCACTTCATAAAGGGTGCCGTCGCGGTTGATCGACACCAGCAGGCGCAGGTTGCCGTAGAGGCGCTGGCGGCGGGCTTCCTCGGGGTAGTTGAGGTTGCCGACGCGCTCGATCTTCTTGCGCCAGTCGTCCTTGTACCAGGCGCCCTTGTCGCGCATGGTCGAGGCCGCGTTGAGGCGGTGGATGCGCGGGCGCTTGGCGTAGAGCTGGCGTTCCTGGGACAGCTCGGCCTCCAGGCTGGCGATCTCCGAGGACAGCTGGGTGCTGTCGAACACCGGTGCCGGGCGGGCTTCGGGTTCGGGCTTGGCTTCCTCGTGCTTGACCGTGGTCTTCTGCACCTTGGGTGCGGTGGTGGCGACTGCGGCCTTGGGCGCTTCCTGGCGCGCGGCCTGCTGCGGCGCGGCCGGCGGCGTGACCTTCTTGATCTCCTGGTCCTGGAAGGGCGCCTGCTCGGTGGTCTTGGGCGTGTCCTTGTGTTCCAGGGTGCCGCTGCCCTGCTGGTTCATCTGCGCCAGGTAATCGGCCTTCTCGGGCTTCTTGTCGCTCTTGAAGCTGGCGAGGGTGACTTCCAGGGTCTTGCTGATCTGGCTGGGGTCGGCAAAGGTGAAACCGACCCCGAGGATGAAGGCAACGTGCAGCACGGCCGCGAGGAACAGGGTGAAGCCCAGCCGGTCCGCCGGGCGCACGCCGGAGGAGGGGAAGTCGGAAAAATCAGCGGCTGCGTTCATCGCACATCGGGTCTGCTCAGGATGGCGCGCAGTCTGCCGAACTGGGGCGGCAGGCTGCAAGTTGCATGTCCAAAGCTGTTAGCTGCATCAAGCTTGGGGCTTGCGCCCGTTCTCGGCGAGCTTGGTCTGGATGACGTCCATGAGGCGATCACCGATGCGCGTGTCATAGGCGGCGTCGATCTCGCGGATGCAGGTCGGGCTGGTGACGTTGATTTCGGTGAGGCTGTCGCCGATCACGTCCAGGCCGACGAACAGCAGGCCGCGTTCGCGCAGGGTAGGGCCCACGGTGGCGGCGATCTCGCGGTCGCGCTCGGACAGCGGCCGCGCCTCGCCACGGCCGCCGGCCGCCAGGTTGCCCCGGGTCTCGCCAGCGGCGGGAATGCGCGCCAGGCAGTAGGGTACCGGTTCACCGTCTATCATCAGAATGCGCTTATCGCCGTCCTTGATCGCGGGCAGGTAACGCTGGGCCATGATCTGCTCGGCGCCGTGACGGGTCAGGGTCTCGAGAATCACGGAAAGGTTCGGATCGCCCTCGCGGTGGCGAAAAATCATCGATCCGCCCATGCCATCAAGGGGTTTGAGAATGATGTCACGCTGCTCTTTCGCAAACTCGCGCAGAATATCAGCCCTGCGACTGACCAGTGTCGGTGGGGTCAGTTGAGGGAACAGGGTGGCGAAGAACTTCTCGTTGCAGTCGCGAAGGCTCTGCGGGCGGTTCACCACCAGCACGCCGGCGCGTTCGGCCTGTTCCAGCAGGTAGGTCGAATAGACGAACTCGTTGTCGAAGGGCGGATCCTTGCGCATCAGGATCACATCCAGCTCGGCCAGCGGGGCGTCGCTCTCGTCTTCCAGCTCGTACCAGCGTTGAGGATCGGCGAACACTTTCAGCGGCCGCATGCGGGCGCGGGCTTCGCCGGCCTTCTGGTACAGGTCCTGCTGCTCCATATAGTAGAGGGACCATCCGCGGGCCTGGGCTGCCAGCAGCATGGCCAGGGAGCTGTCCTTCTTGAAGGAGATGTGCGCAATGGGGTCCATGACGATCCCGAGGCGAACGCTCATGGGTGTGTTCTCCGCAACTGTTTAATAGAGAGGGGCACTGGAGAATTCCGGGCCCGGTAACGAGGCGCTCAGGTTGGCGCTGGAGGTTGTCGCGGTCAAGGGAAACCTCGCCGCATGGACTAGGATTCCCGGAGGCTGGCGCTTTGTAGCTTGCGTCCGGAGAGTGTGCTAAAAAGGCCCGACGATTGGGTCGTAGCCCGTCGCTGACAGGGCCTCAGGCGCACTGAACTAAGCAAAATAACGACTCACCGAGGCGATGGTAGGGCGAACATGGAACAGCATTCCGAGGGTTTGAAGGTCATGGTGATCGACGATTCGAAAACGATTCGTCGCACCGCTGAAACTCTGCTGAAGAAGGTGGGTTGCGAGGTCATTACGGCCGTCGACGGCTTCGACGCATTGGCCAAGATCGCCGATACTCACCCCAATATCATTTTCGTCGACATCATGATGCCGCGGCTCGATGGCTATCAGACCTGCGCCCTGATCAAAAACAACAGTGCTTTCAAATCCACCCCGGTGATCATGCTGTCCTCGAAGGACGGCCTGTTCGATAAGGCCAAGGGTCGCATCGTTGGTTCCGATCAATACCTCACCAAGCCTTTCAGCAAGGAAGAGTTGCTCGGCGCGATCAAGACTCACGTGCCTGATTTCACCCCGGTGGAACAAGCCTCCTGAAGTCCGGCCTCCCATGGCCGGTGATGCCTTTCCGTTTTGGGGACAAACATGGCTCGTATTCTGATTGTTGATGACTCGCCGACCGAGATGTACAAACTGACCGCCATGCTCGAGAAGCACGGCCATCAGGTACTCAAGGCCGAGAATGGCGCCGATGGCGTTGCCCTGGCTCGCCAGGAAAAACCCGACGCCGTGCTGATGGACATCGTCATGCCCGGCCTGAACGGCTTCCAGGCCACGCGTCAGCTGACCAAGGACGCCGAGACCAGCCACATTCCGGTGATCATCGTCACCACCAAGGACCAGGAAACCGACAAGGTCTGGGGCAAGCGTCAGGGCGCGAAAGACTACCTGACCAAGCCGATCGACGAAGACACCCTGCTGAAAACCCTCAACGCAGTACTGGCCGGCTGATGCCGGTACAGTCCGTCGATAACTAGAAGAAAGAAGGCCCTGGCCGGCATGTCGGACGCGCAGACCCCTTTCCAGCTTCTCCTCGAGATCGACCAGCGCTGCCGTGCGCTGGCGGCGGGCCTCCCTGCGCAGCAGGAAACCGTACAGACCTGGAGCGGCATCGGCTTCCGCATGGGCGAGCGCCTGTTCGTGGCGCCCATGGGCGAGGTCGGCGAGGTGCTTCACGAGCCGCGGCACACGCTGCTGCCGGGCGTGAAGTCCTGGGTCAAGGGCGTGGCCAACGTGCGTGGCCGGCTGTTGCCGATCATGGACCTGTGCGGGTTCTTCGGTGGTGAACTGTCGCCCCTGCGCAAGCAGCGCCGGGTGCTGGTGGTGGACCACCAGGAAATCTTCGCCGGGCTGATCGTCGACGAGGTCTACGGCATGCAGCATTTCCCGGTGGACTCGTTCTCCGAGGAACTGCCTCCCCTGGAGGCGGCGATCCAGCCGTTCATCCACGGCGTGTTCCAGCGCGAGCAACCCTGGCTGGTGTTCAGTCCTCATGTGCTGGCACAGCACCAGGTGTTCCTCGACGTGGCGGTATAGCTTTATCCGCATCCGGCCTCAGGGCCGGGTGCGGCGGGCCGTTTCCGGGAGGGGCGGTTCAGTGTGGCGGGGCGATTCCCCGGCATGCACGCGGCACCGGTGGTGCCGTTGATTCAAGGTTGGGCCGGTTCATGCCGGCCCTTTGGCGTTACATGGAAATCGTTGTGTTGTTGGTCCAGGCGGGGGCCCGATAATGAAAAAACTTAACGCAGGCAATCTACTTGCGGGAACGCGCAGTAGTACGTTGATCGCAGGGCTGTTCGTGGTCCTGATCGTGTCCATCGTGCTGTTGTTCGCCAACTTCGCATACCTGAACACCCAGGCGAACTACGACAAGGAATACCTCAGCCACTCCGGTGAGCTGCGCGTACTGTCCCAGCGTATCGCCAAGAACGCCACCGAAGCGGCGGCGGGCAAGGCCGAGGCCTTCGCCCTGTTGAAAGACGCCCGTAACGACTTCGAGAAGCGCTGGAACATCCTCGTCAATGGCGACGAGAACACCGGTCTGCCGCCCGCTCCGGAAGGCGTGAAGGCCGAGATGGACGCCGTGCAGGCCGACTGGAACAGCCTGCGGCAGAACTCCGACGCCATCCTTGCCAGCGAACAGACCGTTCTCTCCCTGCACCAGGTAGCCGCGACCCTGGCGGAAACCATTCCGCAGCTGC
The DNA here is from genome assembly GCF_025685765.1 of Pseudomonas sp. PDM13. NCBI lineage: Bacteria > Pseudomonadati > Pseudomonadota > Gammaproteobacteria > Pseudomonadales > Pseudomonadaceae > Pseudomonas > Pseudomonas sp. PDM13. Next base: position 89,303 of record NZ_JAOTQU010000009.1, read on the forward strand.
AGGTCGAGTACGAGGAAGTGGTCGACATCCTGCTGGAAAGCGGCGCGCCCGCCGACCAGGTCTCGGTAGCCCAGCGCCAGTCGCTGCTGGCCGAACGTATCCTCGGCTCGGTGAACAAGGTACTGGCCGGTGACGAAGATTCCGTACAGGCCGCCGACATGTTCGGCCGCGACGCCAGCCTCTTCGGTCGCGTACTGAACGCGATGCTGGAAGGCAACGCGGCGATGGAAATCTCCAAGGTGACCGACAACGAAGCCCTGGAGCGTCTGCAAGAGATTTCCGAGCTGTTCGAATTCGTTTCCGGTTCCGTGGACGAGATTCTCGAAACCTCGCCCGAACTGTTCCAGGTCCGTGAATCCGCCAACACCATCTTCACCGGTTCGCAGACCCTGCTGGACAAGGCCTCCACCCTGGCCGGCGGCTTCGAGAAGCAGGCCGAAGGCCGTAGCTTCAACACCCTCGCCGGTTACCTGCTGGGCGCCCTGGCCCTGGGTTCGATCATCCTGATCGGCCTGGTCATGGTTCAGACCACCCGCAGCCGACTGGCCGAGACCGCCGAGAAGAACGAACGTAACCAGGCGGCGATTCTGCGACTGCTCGACGAAATCGCCGACCTTGCGGACGGTGACCTGACAGTGGCCGCGACCGTAACCGAGGACTTCACCGGTGCGATTGCGGACTCCATCAACTACTCGATCGACCAGCTCCGCGACCTCGTAGAGACCATCAACCTGACAGCCGTGCAGGTAGCGGCGGCGGCCCAGGAAACCCAGGCCACTGCAATGCACCTCGCCGAAGCGTCCGAGCACCAGGCGCAGGAAATCGCCGGCGCCTCGGCGGCCATCAACGAGATGGCGGTGTCGATTGACCAGGTATCGGCGAACGCCTCGGAATCCTCCGCGGTAGCGGAACGTTCCGTAGCCATCGCCAACAAAGGCAACGAAGTGGTGCACAACACCATCACCGGCATGGATAACATCCGTGAGCAGATCCAGGACACCTCGAAGCGGATCAAACGCCTCGGTGAATCGTCCCAGGAGATCGGTGACATCGTTAGCCTGATTAACGACATTGCCGACCAGACCAACATCCTCGCACTGAACGCCGCGATCCAGGCGTCCATGGCCGGTGACGCGGGCCGCGGCTTCGCCGTGGTAGCGGACGAGGTCCAGCGACTCGCGGAACGTTCCTCCGCCGCGACCAAGCAGATCGAGGCTCTGGTAAAAACCATTCAGACCGACACCAACGAAGCGGTTATCTCCATGGAACAGACCACCTCCGAGGTGGTACGTGGTGCGCGTCTGGCACAGGACGCCGGTGTGGCACTGGAAGAGATCGAGAAGGTATCCAAGACCCTCGCGGCCCTTATCCAGAACATCTCCAACGCCGCTCGTCAGCAAGCGTCCTCGGCGGGCCACATCTCCAACACCATGAACGTGATCCAGGAGATCACCTCGCAGACCTCCGCAGGTACCACTGCTACCGCCAAGAGCATTGGTAACCTGGCCAAGATGGCCAGCGAGATGCGCAAATCGGTATCCGGCTTCAACCTGCCGGACGCTCCGGAACAGGCCTGACCAAGGGAGATGCCGCGGCTTGACGCCGCGGCGCAGCGGCCATGAGCGAGAGGCACGACAGCATGCAGCCAAGCGGCGTGTGGGCCTTGAAACCCCTGGCCGACATGACGCCCGCGCAGTTCCACGACTGGCAGTCGCTGCTCGAGGAACGCACGGGTGTGGTGATCAACGAACAGCGTCGCTCCTTCCTGCAGACCAATCTCACTGCACGGATGCGCGAACTGGGCGTTGACGACTACAGCATCTACTACCGCCAGGTCACAGACGGCCCGCGTGGTGCTGTGGAATGGTCCACGCTGCTGGACCGCCTCACCGTTCAGGAAACCCGGTTCTTTCGCCATCGCCCCTCCTTCGACGTGCTCGACGCCTACTTGCGTGAGCGGGTCGCTGCGGGCCTGGACAGCCCCTTGGCGCTCTGGAGCGTCGGCTGTTCCAGCGGCGAGGAACCTTATTCGCTGGCGATCGCCGCCGCCGAGGCGCTGCAGGACAGCGACCGGCCGGAATTCTTCGGTGTGACCGGTACCGACATCAGCCTCAGCGCCCTGAACAAGGCGCGGGAAGGGGTGTACGGGGCACGCCGCCTGGAACAGCTGGATGCTGACCAGGGCGAACGTTATTTCCAGGTCATGGACGATGGCCGCTTCAAAGTTGTTGAGAGCCTGGCCGCGCGCGTTTGCTGCGCCCGGCTCAATGTGCTGGAACTGGCGAAGGCGCCAATGTCCGGCATGGACGTAATCTTCTGTCAGAACCTGTTGATCTATTTTCGCCGCTGGCGTCGCCGTGAAATCCTCAACCGCCTGGCCGAGCGCCTGGCGCCGGGAGGCCTGATGGTGGTGGGCGTGGGCGAAGTAGTGGGTTGGCACCATCCGGACCTGGTTCCGGTGGCCAACGATCAGGTTCTGGCATTCACCCGGAAGGGATAGCAGACGGCTATGAGTGATCGGCACGATTATGTCGCCCTTGAGTGGGTCAAGGGCGAGATCGCGGAAACCCTGAAGCAGGCGCGACAGGCTCTGGAGGCGTTCGTCGAGAACACCCAGGACCCGACGCGCATGCGTTTCTGCCTGACCTACGTGCACCAGGTCCACGGCACCCTGCAGATGGTCGAATTCTACGGCGCGGCTTTGCTCGCCGAAGAAATGGAACAGCTTGCCCAGGCGCTGATGGAAGGTCGCGTGACCAACCAGGGCGAAGCCCTGGAAGTGCTGATGCAGGCCATCCTGCAGCTGCCGGTCTACCTCGACCGCATCCAGAGTGCGCGCCGCGACCTGCCCATGGTGGTGCTGCCGCTGCTCAACGACCTGCGCGCCGCGCGGGGCGAGAAACTGCTGTCGGAAACCAGCCTGTTCTCCCCGGACCTCTCCGGCCGCCTGCCCGCGCTGTCCATGGACGCCCTGGAGCAGATGCGCACGGCCGAACTGCCGGTGCTGCTGCGCAAGCTGCGGCAGATGCTGCAGCTGGCCCTGGTGGGGATCATCCGCAACCAGGACCTGGCCACCAACCTCGGCTACATGGCGCGCGTCTTCGCCCGCCTCGAATCCCTGTGCAAGGAAGCGCCCCTCGGCACGCTCTGGCCGATCGCCTCCGGCATGGTCGAAGGCCTGGCCAATGGCAGCGTGGTCAACGGCACCTCCGTGCGGACCCTGCTGCGGCAGATCGACAAGGAACTCAAGCGCCTGCTCGACCAGGGCGCCGACGGCATCAACCAGCCGGCTCCCGAGGAGCTGGTCAAGAACCTGCTGTTCTACATCGCCAAGGCCCCTGCCCAGTCGCCGCGTATCCGCGCCCTGAAGGAACAGTACCGCCTCGACGAAGCGCTGCCCGACACCGAAGTGGTGGACGAGGAGCGTGCCCGCCTCGCCGGCCCCGACCGCGACGCCATGCGCTCGGTGGTCACCGCCCTCTGCGAGGAGCTGGTACGGGTCAAGGACAGCCTGGACATCTTCGTGCGCAGCGATCGCCGTGGCGTCGCCGAGCTGGATTCCCTGCTGGCCCCCCTCAAGCAGATCGCCGACACCCTCGCCGTGCTGGGCTTCGGCCAGCCGCGTCGGGTCATCCTCGACCAGATCGACGTGGTCCACAGCCTGTCCCTCGGCCAGCGCGAACCCAATGACGCCGTGCTGATGGACGTCGCCGGTGCGCTGCTCTATGTCGAAGCCACGCTCAATGGCATGGTCGGCCCGGCCGATGACCGCCGCGCCGAAGAAAGCCACCTGCCCACCACCGACGTGGCGCAGATCCACCAGTTGGTGATCAAGGAAGCGCGCAATGGCCTGGAACAGGCCAAGGACGCGATCATCGAGTTCATCGCCTCGCAGTGGAACCACGAGCACCTGGCTCGCGTCCCCGAGCTGCTGACCCAGGTCCGTGGTGGCCTGGCGATGATCCCGCTGAGCCGTGCCGCCACCCTGCTGGAAGCCTGCAACCGTTACATTCAGGAGCAGCTCCTGGCGCGCAAGGCCGTGCCCAACTGGCAGAGCCTGGACACCCTCGCCGACGCCATCACCAGCGTCGAGTACTACCTCGAACGTCTCTCCGAAGACCACGCGACCCAGGGCGACCTGATTCTCGACGTGGCCGAGGAAAGCCTGGAAGCGCTGGGCTACCCGCTGAAGGAAAAGCCCTCGATCCTCGACCGCATCGAGCCGGAAGAAGAACCGCTGCCCCTGGCCGACCCGCTGCAGGAAATCGAAGTGCTGGCCGCCGAGGAATCGGAACTGGTCGAGCCGCTGGACCTGGAGCCCCTGGCCGCTGGTGACGACGTACTGGTCGCCGCCGAATTCGCCGAGCCGGTCGCCGCCGAGAGCACCGAGGAAACACCTCCGGCCGCCCTCGACGCCCTGCCGGAACTCGAGCCGCTGCCCGAGCTTGAACCCCTTGCCGAGCTGGAACCGGCCATCGACGCCGAGCCCGAGCGGGTTGCCGAACCCGTCGCCAGCTTCGACGAACTGCCGGACCTCGACCCGCTGCCCGAACTGGAAGCGCTGACCGAGCCCGCCGCCCTGGGCGAACTGGACGCCCTGCCGGCCCTGGACGAGCTGAGCCTCGAAGCGCCCGCTGTCGACAGCGCCGAGCTGCTGGTCTCCGACGACAACTGGAACCTCGGCGAGCTGCCGACCGAAGCGCCCGAAGTCATCGACTTCAGCCTCGACGTGCCGCTGGACCTGCACGCCGCCCAGGAGCCCCTGGAGAGCCTGGAGCCCCTGCAGAGCTTCGATCTGGACGACCTGGAGCCGCTGGCGGACGCCACGCCGCTGGAAAGCCTCGAACCGCTCGAAGGCGAAGTCCTCAGCCTGGAACCGCTGCCCGAGTCCACGATGAGCTGGGACGACATGGAGCTCACCGGCCTCGACCTCCCCGAGGTCGAGCTGCCCGCTGCCCCCGTCGAGCCACAGGCGCCCGCTGTCGAAGAACACAAGCCGCTGTCCATGGCCGATGTCATGGCCGCGCCCACCCAGGCCATCAACCCGCCTGCCGGCGACGTGCCGCCCAGCCTGCTGCCGCCGCCCGCCGACGAAGAGCCGGTGGATGACGAGTTGCTGGAAGTCTTCATCGAAGAGGCCGGCGAAGTCCTGGAAACCATCGGTGACTTCTTGCCCCAGTGGCTGGCCGACACCGACAACAAGGAAGCCCTGACCGAAATCCGTCGCGCCTTCCACACCCTCAAGGGCAGTGGTCGCATGGTGCGCGCGCTGGTCATCGGCGAACTCTCCTGGTCCATCGAGAACCTGCTCAACCGCGTGCTGGATCGCAGCATCCAGCCCGACGAAGACGTCCGTGGCGTAATCCAGGACGTGGTCGCCCTGCTCCCGCAGCTGGTCGACGAATTCGCCGCCAAGGCCCAGCGCCAGCGCGACGATGTCGACCACCTGGCCGCCGAGGCGCACGCCCTGGCGAAGGGGCAGCGACTCCCAAAATCTGAAGCCCCGGACTCAGCACAGGCAGTCGAGCCCGAGGGCGAGCCGGAAGCACCGTCCGTGGCGGAAGCCCCGAGCGTTGCCGAAAGCGACGAAGAGCCGCTCGACCCGCAGTTGCTGGAGATCTTCCGCAACGAGGCCGAGACGCACCTCGACAGCCTGGTGGGCTTCCTCGCCGACTGCGCGCAGTCCCTGCCGCAGCCGGTCACCGACAGCCTCCAGCGCGCCCTGCACACCCTCAAGGGCAGTGCGCACATGGCGGGCATCCTGCCGATCGCCGAGATCGCCACGCCCCTGGAAAAGCTGGCCAAGGAATACAAGACCAACCTGGTGCAGATGGACCTGGCCGAGGCCGAGCTGCTGCGCGACGCCGAACACCTGTTCCGCGCCGGGCTGGAGCAACTGGAAACCACGCCGCTGGCAGGTATCCCCGGCACCGCCGAGTTCCTCGAGCGTGTGCAGCAGTTGCATCAGGATCGCCTCGGCGCTGCCGAAGCCGCGCGCCTGGGTGAGCGGGGCGAGGCGGTACGCGACCCGCAGCTGATCTCCATCTTCCTCGCTGAAGGCATGGACATCCTGCTGGATGCCGAAGACCTGCTGCGCCGCTGGCGCGAGCACCCGTCCGAGCGCCAGGAACTGGGTGCCCTGCTGGAAGAACTGAACACCCTCGGCCGTGGTGCCGAGATGGCCGAGCTGCCGCAGATCGAAGAGCTCTGCGAAGCCCTGCTCGACACTTACGGTTCCGTGGAAGAAGGCAGCCTCGCCGTCAGCGAGCGCTTCTTCGCCGAAGCCGAGCGTGCCCACGAAGCGCTGATCGGCATGATGGACCAGGTGGCTGCGGCCCTTCAGGTCACGCCCCAGCCCGAGCGCGTGCAGGCCCTGCGCGAGCTGCTGCAGGAAGCGGTCGACCCCGCTGCCCTGGCGCTGCTCGATCCCAAGCTGACCACCGGGCTGACCATCGAGGAACTCGATGAGACGGACCTGGAAGGCCTGATCGACTGGAACGCCACCGACGCCGAGCTGCCGCCCCTGGCGGAGCTGATGGAAGAGCCTGCGCAGTTCGACGAGGTGACCCTGCCCGAGCTGACCGCTGCCGGCCTGGAGGAGGACCTGTCCTCGCCGACCGTCGAGCCGGAGCCGGTGGTCGAGGCCCCTGCGGCCCACACGCCCAGCGTCTATGAATCCCTCGACGAGGAAATGGTCGCCATCTTCCTCGAAGAGGCGGTGGATATCCTGGAAAGCGCCGGGCAATCCCTCGACCGTTGGTTGGGTGAGCCTGACAACCATGGCTCGCTGCTGTCGCTGCAGCGTGACCTGCACACCCTCAAGGGTGGTGCGCGCATGGCCGAGATCGCCCCCATCGGTGATCTCGCCCATGAACTCGAATCCCTGTACGAAGGCCTGGTGGATCGCCGCTTCAGCTACTCGCCGGCCCTCGGCGGCCTGCTGCAGCAGAGCCACGACAGCCTCGCCGTGCTGCTCGACCAGCTGCAGGCCCGCCTGCCGCTGAACGACCCGCAGCAACTGATCCAGGCCATCCGCACCTTTCGCCAGAACGGTGGGCTGAGCCTTTCCGCCGCCGCGGTCGCGCTGCCGCTCGACGACATCGAAGACCTCGCCGAGGTCGAAGCGATCGAGCTGGCCGACGACGCCCCAAGCGCCGAACTCGGCGAGGGCATCGTCATCGACGAAGAGCAGCCGCCCCTGGCGCTGATCGACGAAGCCGACCCGCTGGACACCCTGGTGGCCATCGAAACCATCGACGCGGTGGTGGAGGAGCTGCCGGCGGAAACCGTGTCCGAACTGCTGCCCGATGCCCCTGCGGACGTCGACCCCGAATTGCACGTGCTGCACGCCGAACCGGTGAGCGACGACGAGCCCGAGCTCGACCAGTGGCTGGTTGACGAGGCCCAGGAAAGCGCGCCGGTTGTAGCCGAAGCCGAAGCCGAAGCCGAAGCCGAAGCCGAAGCCGAAGCCGAGCTTGAAGCTGAGCCCGTGATCGAGCTGCACGCCGAGCCGGAAGCACTGGACCTGACCGACTTCGAAGCGCCTGCTGCCATCGAGCCCGAGCCCGAGCCCGAGCCCGAGCCCGAGCCCGTGTTCGTACCGGCACCGGTGATCGACGCGCCCCGCGCCGCCGAGCCCGTGACCAGTGCCTTCGATGACCGTGATCCGGAACTGGTGGAAATCTTCCTCGAGGAAGGTTTCGACATCATCGACAGCGCCGGCGCCTCGCTGCAGCGCTGGATGGACGACGTCAACAACATCCTCGAAGTCGAAGCCCTGCAACGTGACCTGCACACCCTCAAGGGTGGTGCGCGCATGGCCGAGATCCGTGAGATCGGTGACCTCGCCCACGAACTCGAATTCCTTTATGAAGGCCTCTGCGGCGGGCGCCTGCGCGCCAGCCCGGGCCTGTTCGCCCTGCTCCAGGCCTGCCATGACCGCCTCGCCGAGATGCTCGAAGCGGTGCGCGACAAGCGTGGCGTGCCCAGCGGCGACGCCCTGATCGACGCCATCAAGCGCTTCCGGGCCAACCCGGACGAGCAGCTGAGCATGCCCTCCAGCGTGCACCTGCAGCCCGCCGTCGACGTGATCGAGGACGATGCCAGCGAGAGCGACGATATCCTCGACATCTTCCTCGAAGAGGCCGACGACCTGCTCGAAGCCATGGAGCGCACCATCGGTCGCTGGGAAGAGCAGCGCGAGGACGGTGCCCAGATCGACGAACTGCTGCGCCTGCTGCACACCCTCAAGGGTGGTGCGCGCCTGGCCGGGCAGAAACGCCTGGGCGACCTCAGCCACGACCTCGAACAGCACCTGACCGAAGCGCAGCAACAAGGCGCGCCCTGGCCGGACAGCCTGTTCCTCGATGTGCAATCCGGTTTCGAGGGCCTGCAGGCCGAGCTCGACCAGCTGCGCGAGCGCCTGAACGCGGTGCTCGCCGAAGAAACCCAGGAACCGGAAGCCCACGAACCGGCCCCGGCAGCCCCTGCCCCCGTGCCCACCCTGGCCGCGCCCATGGTCGCTGCCAGCGCCGTGCCGCAGGTGATGGCCGAGAACAAGGTCCTGCCCTTCGTCCGCAAGGCCCAGGAAGCAGCGCTGGACGCCGCCTCCCGCCGTGCGCCCCAGGAGCTGGTCAAGGTACCGGCGGACCTGCTGGAAGGCCTGGTCAACCTGGCGGGTGAAACCTCGATCTTCCGTGGCCGTGTCGAGCAGCAGGTGAGCGACTTCAGCTTCACCCTGAGCGAGATGGAAGCCACCATCGAACGGGTCCGCGACCAGCTGCGCCGCCTCGACACCGAAACCCAGGCGCAGATCCTCAGCCGCTACCAGGCCGAGGCCGAGCGTGCCGGCTACGAGGACTTCGACCCGCTGGAAATGGACCGCCACTCGCAACTGCAGCAGCTGTCCCGTGCGCTGTTCGAGTCCGCGTCCGACTTGCTGGACCTCAAGGAAACCCTGGCGGCGCGTAACCGCGACGCCGAAACCCTGCTGCTGCAACAGGCACGGGTCAACACCGAGCTGCAGGAAGGCCTGATGCGTACGCGCATGGTGCCCTTCGACCGCCTGGTGCCGCGCCTGCGCCGGATCGTCCGCCAGGTGGCGAGCGAGCTGGGCAAGCAGGTTGAATTCGTCGTCGGCAACGCCGAAGGCGAGATGGACCGTACCGTTCTCGAACGCATCGTCGCGCCGCTGGAGCACATGCTGCGCAACGCCGTGGACCATGGCATCGAATCCGTCGACGCGCGCCGCGCCGCCGGCAAGTCGGAAACCGGCACCATCCGCCTGACCCTGGGCCGCGAGGGTGGCGATATCGTCCTCGCCCTGGCCGACGACGGCGGTGGCATCCGTCTCGACGCCGTGCGCCGCAAGGCCATCGAGCGCGGGATGATGGACAGCGAGTCCGACCTCTCCGACTACGAGGTGCTGCAGTTCATCCTCGAAGCCGGCTTCTCCACCGCCGAGAAGGTCACGCAGATCTCCGGCCGTGGCGTGGGCATGGACGTGGTGCACTCCGAGGTGAAACAGCTCGGCGGCTCCATGAGCATCGACTCGACGCCGGGCGAGGGCACCCGCTTCCTCATCCGCCTGCCCTTCACCGTATCGGTGAACCGTGCGCTGATGGTGCTCTCCGGCGAAGACCTCTACGCCATCCCGCTGAACACCATCGAAGGCATCGTGCGGGTCTCCCCGTACGAGCTGGAGGCCTACTACCAGCCGGATGCCCCGCGCTTCGAGTACGCCGGCCAGGCCTACGAACTGAAGTACCTGGGCGACCTGCTGAACAACGGCCAGCAACCCAAGCTGGTGGGCCAGAGCCTGCCGCTGCCGGTGATCCTGGTGCGCTCCACCGAGCACGCCGTAGCGGTCCAGGTGGACTCCCTGGCGGGCTCCCGCGAGATCGTGGTGAAGAGCCTCGGCCCGCAGTTCTCCGGGGTGCATGGCATCTCCGGTGCCACCATCCTCGGTGACGGCCGCGTGGTGGTGATTCTCGACCTGCTGGCGACCATCCGCGCCATGCACGCACACCTGGTGCAGATGCTGCCGCGCTCCGCGACCCAGGCCGCGCTGCCGGCGGAACTCGACCACGACCGTCCGCCGCTGGTGATGGTGGTGGACGACTCGGTCACCGTGCGCAAGGTCACCAGCCGCCTGCTGGAACGCAACGGCATGAACGTGCTCACCGCCAAGGATGGGGTGGACGCGATCTCGCAACTGCAGGAACACCGCCCGGACATCATGCTGCTGGACATCGAAATGCCGCGCATGGACGGTTTCGAAGTGGCCACCCTGGTGCGCCACGATGAGCGACTGAAAGACCTGCCGATCATCATGATCACCTCGCGTACCGGTGAGAAACACCGTGAGCGGGCCATGACCATCGGCGTCAACGACTACCTGGGCAAGCCGTACCAGGAGTCCCTGCTGCTTGAAACCATCCAGCGACTGGTCAAGGGAAATGACTGAGAAAACCTCTGCGCGTATCGCCGTCATCGCCGACACCTCGCTGCAGCGCCATGTGCTGCAGCAGGCGCTGGCGGGCAACGGTTACCAGGTGGTGCTCAACAGCGATCCGGCACGGCTGGATGAAGAAACCCTGAGCGCCTGCGAAGTGGACCTGTGGTTGGTGGACCTGGCGCAGTCGGACGACTCGCCCCTGGTCGACAACCTGATGGAACGCGCCAGCGCACCGGTGCTGTTCGGCGAGGGCCATGCCCCCGAGCGGCATTCGGAGAATTACCCGCGCTGGGAGCGCCGCCTGTTCGGCAAGCTCAAGCGCCTGGTGGGCGACCCGGCCGTGGCCGTCGGCCCCAGCCTCGAAGCCCTGCTCAGCGATGCGCAGCGCCCGGCACGCCTGGACCTGCCCCGCGCCCTGGCCGACACGCCGCTGGTAGCCGGTGAGCCGGCACGCCAGGTATGGCTGCTGGCGGCATCCCTCGGCGGTCCGGCTGCGGTGAAGGCCTTCCTTGATGCCTTGCCCGGCGGCCTGCCCGTCGGCTTCATCTATGCCCAGCACATCGACCCGACCTTCGAAACGGCGCTGCCCCAGGCCGTCGGCCGTCATAGCCAGTGGCCGGTCAACCTGGCCCGCCCCGGTGATGCGGTGCGTGCCGGTGAGGTGGTGGTGGTGCCCATCAGCCATGAACTCAGCTTCGCCGAAGACGGCGCCATGCTGGTGGGCGAACGCCCGTGGCCGGAGCCCTACAGCCCGTCCATCGATCAGGTGATGCTCAACCTCGCCCAGCACTACGGTGCCCAGTGCGGGGTCATCGCCTTCAGCGGCATGGGCAGCGACGGCAGTGCAGCCGCCGCCTATGTACGCCGCCAGGGCGCGCCGATCTGGACCCAGCGTGGCGACAGCTGCGCCTGCGCCAGCATGCCCGACAGCCTGCGCGAGGGTGGCTACAGCACCTTCAGCGCCGATCCCCGCGAGCTGGCCCAGGCGCTGGTGAACCACCTGGCGGAGCAGTGCGCCTGAGGCCCGAGTGCCCAGGGCGACAACGCCGGGAATGAAGAATCGTTGAAGGAAGAACCATGAGCCAAGCCGTCGCCAACCAGAACAGCGCCAACAGCCTCACCGGCCTGCTGGTGCCGCTGTCCGACCGCACCCTGCTGGTGCCCAACGTGGCGGTGGCCGAGCTGATCCCCTATCGCGCGCCGCAGGTATCGGCGGGCATGCCGGCCTGGTTCCTCGGCCAGGTGGCCTGGCGTGACCTGCGCCTGCCGCTGCTGTCCTTCGAAGCCGCCTCCGACGGCCAGCCCCAGGTCGGCGCTGGCGCCCGCGTGGTGGTGCTCAACGCCCTGGGCGGCCGTGGCCACGTCAAATTCATCGCCTTGCTGGTGCAGGGCATCCCGCGCTCGCTCAAGGTCGACTCAGACCTCCCCCGCGCCGCCGTCCCCCTGGCGCCCCTGGAGCTGGACGCCGTGCAACTGGGCAACGACATCGCGCGCATCCCCGACCTCATCGCACTCGAGCAGATGCTCGAGGATGCGGGGATTATTTAGTTAGAAGCAGCTGCAAGCGGCAAGTTACAAGCTGCAAGATGGGGCACGCTCCATGGCTTGAGGCTTGAGGCTTGAGGCTTGCAGCTTGCAGCTTGCAGCTTGCAGCTTGAGGCTTGCAGCTTGCAGCTTGCAGCTTGAAACTTGCCGCTGCTTCTAGAAGTCCCCCCATAACTGCTGCGCCACGCTGAGCGCCACCACCGGCGCGGTTTCCGTGCGCAATACCCGAGGACCGAGACGTGCCGAATGGAAGCCGGCGGTTTGCGCCTGGGCGACTTCGGCGTCGCTTAGGCCGCCTTCGGGGCCGATGAGGAAGGCCAGGGTGCCGGGCTTGGCGTGGCTGGCCAGGGGTTCGGCCACCGGGTGCAGCACCAGCTTGAGGTCGGCCTGGGTTTCCTTCAGCCAGTCGGCGAGGCTGACGGGGGCGTGGATCACCGGCAGCACCGAGCGGCCGCATTGTTCGCAGGCGCTGATCGCCACCTGGCGCCAGTGGGCCAGGCGCTTGTCGGCGCGCTCGTCTTTAAGCCGCACTTCGCAGCGCTCGCTGACGATGGGGGTGATCTCGGCGGCGCCCAGTTCGGTGGCTTTCTGGATCGCCCAGTCCATGCGCTCGCCCCGCGACAGCCCCTGGCCCAGGTGCATCTGCAACGGGGACTCGGCCTGGCCGGCGAAGGCCTCGCGCAGCTCGACGCGCACATTCTTCTTGCCCACGTCCACCAGCTCGCCGAGGTACTCCTGGCCGGAGCCGTCGAACAGCTGCACGGCATCGCCCACGGCCAGGCGCAGCACGCGACCGATGTAATGGGCCTGGGTTTCCGGCAGCTCGTGCTGGCCGATGGAAAGAGGGGCGTCGATGAAGAAGCGGGAAAGGCGCATAGAAGTAAGCGGCAAGCTGCAAGTGGAAAGCTGCAAGCTTAACCGCTTCGACTTGCGGCTTATAGCTTGCAGCTTGTAGCTGCTCCTTAGCCCGGATCCCTGTGATTGGGATGCAGGTCGCTGGCGACGCTGACGCTCACCGCGTCGCGGGTGGCGATGTCGATGCCTTCGCTGGCCACTTCGGTGAGAAAGTCGATCTGCTCCGGGGTGATCACGTAGGGCGGCAGGAAGTACACCACGTTGCCCAGGGGGCGCAGCAGCGCGCCGCGTTCCAGGGCGTGCTGGAAGACCTTGAGGCCACGGCGCTCCTGCCAGGGGTAGGGCGCACGGCTGGCCTTGTCCTGGACCATCTCGATGGCCAGCACCATGCCGGTCTGGCGCACCTCGGCGACATGGGGGTGGTCCACCAGGTGGGCGGTGGATTGCGCCATGCGCATCGACAGTGCGCGGTTGGCCTCGATCACCTTGTCCTGCTCGAAGATGTCCAGGGTCGCCAGGGCGGCAGCGCAGGCCAGCGGGTTGCCGGTGTAGGTGTGGGAGTGGAGGAAGGCGCGCAGGGTCTGGTAGTCGTCGTAGAAGCCCTGGTAGACGGCCTCGCTGGTGAGTACCGCAGCCATCGGCAGGTAACCGCCGGTGAGGGCCTTGGACAGGCAGAGGAAGTCCGGTGCGATGCCGGCCTGTTCGCAGGCGAACATCGTGCCGGTGCGGCCGAAGCCGACGGCGATCTCGTCGTGGATCAGGTGCACGCCGTAGCGGTCGCAGGCCTCGCGCAGCAGCTTGAGGTACACCGGGTGGTACATGCGCATGCCGCCGGCACCCTGGATCAGCGGCTCGACGATGACGGCGGCGACTTCCTTGTGGTGCTCGGCAAGGGTGCGCTCCATGTGGGCGAACATGTTGCGCGAGTGTTCTTCCCAGCACATGCCTTCGGGGCGCAGGTAGCAGTCGGGGCTGGGCACCTTGAGGGTGTCCATAAGCAGGGATTTGTAGGTTTCGGTGAACAGCGCCACGTCGCCCACCGACATCGCCGCGATGGTCTCGCCGTGGTAGCTGTTGGTCAGGGTGACGAAGCGCGTCTTGCCCTCGCGGCCCTGGTTGCGCCAGAAGTGGTAGCTCATCTTCAGCGCCACCTCGATGCCCGAGGAGCCGTTGTCGGCGTAGAACACGCGGTCCAGCCCCGCGGGCGTGAGCTTCACCAGGCGCTCGGAGAGTTCGATCACCGGCTGGTGGCTGAAGCCCGCGAGGATCACGTGCTCGAGCTGGTCGACCTGGTCCTTGATGCGCTGGTTGATGCGCGGGTTGGCGTGGCCGAAGACGTTGACCCACCAGGAGCTGACGGCATCCAGGTAGCGCTTGCCTTCGAAATCTTCCAGCCAGACGCCTTCGCCACGGCGGATGGGCACCACCGGCAGGCGTTCGTGGTCTTTCATCTGGGTGCAGGGATGCCAGAGCACGTCGAGATCGCGCTTCATCCAGTCGGCGTTCAGGCCCATGGGGTGGTCTCCGGAAAGGGTCGGGGAAGACTATGCAATAGGGGTGAGATGGACAAGCGCGCCGCGCCGGCACAATGGCCGGTGCCGACGGGCATCTCTGGTGGCTATCGGGTGCCTGGCGTATCCTGCGCGCCATTCAAGAAATACGACCGTTCCTCGGGGGAATCCAATGTCTGCTGCCTGGCTGCGCACCTGTGCGTTTGTTGTGTTGGGAGTGCTCAGTGCGGTTGCGCAGGGCAAGGAAAAGCAACCGGCCGCCATCGTGGTTGGCGGCGGCATGGCCGGCCTCACGGCGGCTTATGAACTGCAACAGCAGGGCTGGCAGGTCACCCTGCTGGAAGCCAAGCCGAGCATCGGCGGGCGCTCCGGCCTGGCCAGCACCGAGTGGATCGGTTCCGACAAGCTGCAGCCGACCCTGAATGCCTACCTCAAGGGCTTCAAGCTCGCCACCGTGGCCGCGCCCGAGTACGTGCGCACCCCGGGCTACCTGATTGCCGGGCGCTACTTCAACGAGGCCGACCTGCTCAAGGAAGCGCCCAGCACCGTCGAGGGGCTGAAGCGCTTCGACAAGAGCCTGGATGATCTCGCCGCCTCCATCGAGGACCCGCTGCAGCCGCTGGTCAACCACACCCTGCAGACCCTGGATTCCATCAGCGTGGCGCGCTGGCTCGACAAGCTGTCGCTGCCGCCCACTTCCCGTGCCCTGGTGGACCAGCGCATCCGTTCGCGCTACGACGAGCCATCGCGCCTGTCGCTGCTCTACCTCGCCCAGCAGGGCCGGGTCTATCGCGGCCTGCCGGAAGGCGACCTGCGTGCCGCCCGCCTGCCGGGTGGCAGCGCGGCGCTGGCCCAGGCCTTCGCCAAGAAGATCAAGACCATCAAGACCAACGCACGGGTCTCCGCCATCGTCCAGGACAAGGACAGCGTCACCGTGAAAGTGGGCGGCGCCGGCTACAGCGCCGACTACGTGGTGCTCGCCGTGCCGCTGCCGGCGCTGGACAAGATCAGCCTGACCCCGTCGCTGTCTGCCCTGCAGCTGCGCTCGCTGAAGGACATCAACTACGGTTGGCGCGACCAGATGCTGCTCAAGTTCAAGAAGCCGGTGTGGGGCAAGTCGCGCCTCTCCGGCGAGGTCTACAGCGACCAGGGCCTGGGCATGATGTGGGTCGAGCCCGCGCTCAAGGGCGGTGCCAACCTGCTGGTGAATATCTCCGGTGACAACGCGCGCCTGCTGCAGGCCTTCGGTGACCGGCAGATGGTCGATCAGGTGCTGATCCGCTTCGACAAGCTGTTCCCCGGCGCCCGCGAACAGTTCACCGGCTACGAGCTGCGCCGCTACGGCAAGGACTCCCTGGTGGGCGGCGCCTACCTGGCCTATGGCCCGGGCGAGATCAGCCTCTACTGGCGCATGTGGGAGAAGCCGCTGGGCCGGGTGATCTTCGCCGGCGAGCACACCGACGCGCTCTACCCGGGCACCCTGGAAGGCGCCCTGCGTAGTGGCCAGCGCGCCGCCAACCAGGCCCGTGACCTGTTCGCCGGCAAGAGCCTGGAACCGGTCGAGCAGGTTGCCGCCGCCGCCCCGGCTCCGGCCAAGGCCGATGCCAAGGAAGAAAAGAAGGGCTTCTTCTCCCGCCTGTTCAACTGATGGCGCTACGGGCGCAACGCCCGTGACCTCCAGTCGCCTCCGGGGTGCCGTTCGTGCACCTCGGACAGAACTTAAAGCCTCTTCCCACGCCTAATTCCCGCTCGGGCCCATTCGTCCTACCTATCGTATTGCCCGATATTTCAAAGCGACATTTTCTACTTTTCTTCGATATTTTTGCCGCTAGGCTTGATCAATCCGTTTTCCAAGGAAGTCTTCTGATGCAGTGGCGCAATACACCCACCCGCTTCGGTCTCGTCAGCATCGTTCTGCACTGGGGCGTCGCACTGGTGGTTTTCAGCCTGTTCGGCCTCGGCCTGTGGATGGTCGGTCTCGACTACTACAGCGGCTGGTACAAGACCGCGCCGGACATCCACAAGAGCATCGGCATCCTGCTGTTCATGGTGATGCTCGCCCGCGTGCTCTGGCGCTTCGTCAGCCCGCCGCCGCCGGCCCTGCCCAACCACGGCCAGCTGACCCGCCTGGGTTCCAAGCTGGGCCACCTGGCGCTCTACCTGGGCCTGTTCGCCATCATGGTTTCCGGTTACCTGATTTCCACTGCTGACGACCGCGGCATCGCCGTGTTCGGGCTGTTCGAGGTGCCGGCCACGCTGACCAGCATCCCCGACCAGGAAGATGTCGCCGGCGCCATTCACGAGTACCTCGCCTGGGGCCTGGTGATCTTCGCGGGCGTCCATGCGCTCGCCGCACTCAAGCACCACTTCATCGATCGCGACGCCACCTTGACCCGCATGTTCGGGCGCGCCGCCAAATAAGCTGCACCCTCACAAGGAGAAATACCGATGCTGAAGAAATCCCTCGCCGCGCTGACCCTCGGTGCCGCCCTGTTCGCCGGCCAGGCCATGGCCGCCGACTACGCCATCGACAAAGAAGGCCAGCACGCTTTCGTCAACTTCAAGATCAGCCACCTGGGCTACAGCTGGCTGTACGGCACCTTCAAGGACTTCGACGGCTCCTTCAGCTTCGACGCCAAGGCGCCGGAAGCGAGCAAGATCAAGGTCACCCTGCAGACCGCCAGCGTCGACACCAACCACGCTGAGCGCGACAAGCACATCAAGAGCGGCGACTTCCTCAACGTGAGCAAGAACCCCACCGCTACCTTCGAGTCCACCGGCGTCAAATCCACCGGTACCGGCACCGCCGACGTAACCGGCAACCTGACCCTGAACGGCGTGACCAAGCCGGTCGTGGTCAAGGCCAAGTTCATCGGTGAAGGCGACGACCCGTGGGGCGGCTACCGTGCCGGCTTCGAAGGCACCACCACCCTGAAGCTGAAGGACTTCGACATCCAGAAGGACCTCGGCCCGGCTTCCCAGGAAGTCGAGCTGATCATCTCCTTCGAGGGTGTGCGCAAGTAAGATTGCGCGGATGACGAAGAACGCCGGCTGATGCCGGCGTTTTTCATTTCCGGCACAACGCAGTGCCGTAGCGCACATCCCGGGCTGAAGCCCGGGCTACGTCCTGTTTGGGGCGTGCATGGTGCAGAAACGAAAACGCCGGCCCTGGGGCCGGCGTTTTTCATGGCGTTGCAGCTCAGCGGTTGCGGGTCAGCAGCGCCGGCTTCTCGCCACGGGGGCGGTTGCTATTGGACAGTTGGTCCAGCTGCTCCGCGGTGGGGAAGCGATCACCCTTGGATTCCTTGTGGATGATCTTCGGCTGCGGCTTGCGCGGCTCCTGCACGGCAGGCTCCTCGCGGCCGCGGGAGGTGCGGGGCTCGTCACGACGGCCCTGGCCGCCGTTGCTGCGACCCTGGCCACCACCGCTACGGCGCTGACCGTTGCCAGCACCCTGGCCGGCACCGCCGCCACCGCTGCGGCTCTTGCCCTGGCCCTGGCCTTGACCCTGGCCACGTGCACCGGCGCCTTGGCCCTGACCTTGGCTTCTGCCCTGGTTCTGGCCTTGGCCCTGGCCCTGACCGCCACGGCGGTTGCGGCTCTGGGTCTTGTCCGGGTAGGGGCTGACGTAATCGGCGCGGTTGCCGAAGTTGTCCACGTCGTCGTCGAGGAACTCTTCCGGGTCGCGATCACGCGCGGGCTGCGGCGGACGCTGCGGGCGAGCCTGCTGCTGGTTGTTGTTGGCGGAGGCGGTGGACTGGGCGTTCTCGCCATCCTTGCCTTTGCCCTTGCCGCGACGGTTGCGGCTCTTGCGTGGCTTGCCTGCGCCATCGGTGGCGGCCGGGGTGGCCGCTTCGCGCTTCGGACGGTCGGCGCGGGGCTGACGGGCCGGCTGCGGCGGGCGCACTTCGGGGCGCTCGGCCTCGACGGCGGAGGCGTCGAAGCCCTGCATGTCGCCATCGGGAATGCGCTGCTTGGTCAGGCGCTCGATGGCCTTGAGCAGCTTCTCTTCGTCCGGGGCGACCAGGGAGATGGCTTCGCCGCTACGGCCGGCACGACCGGTACGGCCGATGCGGTGCACGTAGTCTTCCTCGACGTTGGGCAGCTCGTAGTTGACCACGTGGGGCAGCTGGTCGATGTCCAGGCCGCGGGCGGCGATGTCGGTGGCGACCAGGATGCGCACGCTGTTGGCCTTGAAGTCGGCCAGGGCCTTGGTGCGCGCGTTCTGGCTCTTGTTGCCGTGGATCGCGGCGGCCGGCAGGCCATGCTTGTCGAGATATTCGGCAAGGCGGTTGGCGCCGTGCTTGGTGCGGGTGAACACCAGGACCTGTTCCCAGGCGCCAACGGTGACCAGGTGGGCCAGCAGTGCGCGCTTGTGGTTGGCCGGGAGGCGGAACACCCGCTGCTCGATGCGCTCGACCGTGGTGTTCGGCGGCGTCACTTCGATGCGTTCGGGGTTGTGCAGCAGCTTGCCGGCGAGGTCGGTGATGTCTTTGGAGAAGGTCGCCGAGAACAGCAGGTTCTGGCGTTTCGCCGGGAGGCGGGCGAGGACCTTCTTCACATCGTGGATGAAGCCCATGTCGAGCATGCGGTCGGCTTCGTCGAGTACCAGGATCTCCACGTGGGAGAGGTCGATGCTGCCCTGGCCTATCAGGTCCAGCAGGCGACCGGGGCAGGCGACCAGGACGTCGACGCCCTTGGCCATGGCCTGGACCTGCGGGTTCATGCCGACACCGCCGAAGATGCAGGCGCTGGCCAGCGGCAGGTCACGGGCATAGACCTTGAAGCTGTCGTGGACCTGGGCGGCGAGCTCGCGGGTCGGGGTCAGGACCAGTACGCGGGCCTGGCGTGGGCCATGGCGATGCGACTTGTCCGGGTGACCATTGGGGAAGAGGCGCTCGAGAACCGGGAGGGCGAAGCCGCCGGTCTTGCCTGTGCCAGTCTGTGCCGCAACCATCAGATCGCGACCTTGCAACACGGCGGGAATGGCCCGCTGTTGCACCGGAGTGGGCTGGTTATAGCCGGCTGCTTCCACAGCGCCGACTAAAGCCTCGGAGAGACCGAGGGAGGCAAAGGACATGGGAAATCCTGTCTAGTTAGGGCTTGGCCCGGGGGAGTGTCTGCCTGGCTAGAAAATCGCAGCGGGGAGGCGCGATTCCCGTCCGGTCCTGCTGGCTTGGGGGGCCAACATCCGGGCGTATGCCTGGCGGGAGCCGGGAGTATAACAGAGCAATTCCGGCGTGCAGCCTATCGACTGCTCAACGGTGTGCTGCGATCCAGGCCGTCGGCCCAGGCCTGTTCGCGCACCTGGTAGCGCGCCTGCAGCGTGGCGTAGGCCG
The DNA here is from genome assembly GCF_025685765.1 of Pseudomonas sp. PDM13. Lineage (NCBI taxonomy): Bacteria > Pseudomonadati > Pseudomonadota > Gammaproteobacteria > Pseudomonadales > Pseudomonadaceae > Pseudomonas > Pseudomonas sp. PDM13. The sequence continues at coordinate 109,009 of NZ_JAOTQU010000009.1, forward strand.
GCTCCAGCTTGAAGCGGCGCAGCTCCTCGGCGAAGCGCAGGGCCAGTTCGCCCAGTTCGGGGGTGCGGCGGAAGGCCAGGTAGAGCGGGTCTTCGCCCACCGGACGGGGGTGGTGGGCGACCTGTTCGGCGAGCCCCAGGTGCTGCGCCAGCCATAGCCCGGCGCGGCGGTCGTTGACCACCAGGTCGACGCGGTCGCGCACCAGCTTGCCGAGGTTGGCCTCGTGATTCGGCGCCGGCTCGCGGGTGAACAGCTCGGAGGTGCGGAAGCCGCTGTCGCTATACCAGTAGCCCGGTGAGGTGCCGACCTTCAGGCCCTGGAGGTCGGCCAGGCGGTTGAAGGGGTAGGGGCGGGCGCGGTCATAGAAGAGCACGAACTCGGCGCTGGACAGCGGCTCGTCGGCGAAATGCAGGCGGGGACGGCGCTCTTCGGTCATGAAGATATCCAGCACGGCGTCGGCCTGGCCGTTCTCCATCTCGATCAGGCAGCGCTTCCAGGGCATGAAGTCCCACTGCACCTCCACGCCCAGGCGCTTGAACACCTCGACGCTGGCATCATAGTCCAGGCCGCGTGCCTGGCCGTTCTCAACGAAGACATAGGGCGCCCAGGGATCGGTGACGATGCGCAGCGGCCCCGCGTTGGCGAAGGAGCCGAGGCAGGCGAACAGCAACAGGACGAGGAGGCGACGGGATGCTGGCATAGGGCCAGAATACGCGGGGCCCCCCACGCTGGGAAGTGACCCCATGTGCCGTTCGGCTGGTCAGGGATTGAGCAGGAACACCACGTAGCCGCGGAACCAGGGGCTGTCTTCCAGGTAGTCCGGTGGCTCCCACTCGCCGTTCTGCACCAGGCCGATGCGATAGGGCAGTTGCAGCTTCGCGACCCGTGGCAGGTAGCGGGCGTTGTCGGGGATGCTGTGGCGCCCCTGGTAGGTCTGCACCACCACCTCGTCGAGCACCTTGCCCAGGCGGTTGAGCACCGCCGGGTCGCCGTTGCTGCCCCAGTCCAGCAGGCCGGTGATGCCGAGGCGGTATTGCCGGGGCAGGCGCTGGCGCAGCTGTTCGAGGAAGTCGGCGTAGCCGTCCAGGTGCAGGGTGCGGGCATCGAAGTCGATCTGCACGCCGACCACCGGGTTGCCCGCGCGGCGCCAGCGCTCCAGCTGGGCGAGCAAGGTGGCGTAGACGGGCTCGGTCCAGCGCAGGGTATGGGCGCGGTAGACCACCCAGACTTCACCCTTGGACAGGCGCGGCACCGCCATGCCCTGGGCGATGAAGCGCGCCTGCGGGTCACCGGGCTGGCGCGGTCCGTCGATCTGGCCCTGGAGGATGTACAGGGTGCGTGCCTCGGCCAGCACCGCCTGGGAGCGCACGCCGCTCCAGACCCAGAAGGCGTCGTAGTCGGCAGCATCCACCCGCTCCCCGGCGATACCGGGGAGGCTCGCCAGGGCCAGCAGCAGGGCCAGTGCCCTGGCGATCACGCGTCGCTTACCAGTAGTACTTGAGCTTCTGCGCCCAGGGGTTGCCCGGGTAGTCCTTCTTCAGGTCCTGGAACCACTGCTTGCGTTGGGCCTTGTCGATGTCCTGGCTGTCGCAGGTGTTGTAGCCGGCGGGGGCGAAGCAGTTCACCGCGCGGAACAGCGCGTAGGCCATCTCGTCGGCGCTGGCGTGAGGGTCGTCGATGGTCCGCTGGTAGCCGGCCAGGCGCGACCAGGGCTGGCCGGGGAAGTCGGTGGTCGAGCCGCCCAGTTCGTCTTTCGATGGCTGGCCATTGAGGCTGAAACCGTCCAGGCCGTTGATGCGGACGAAGTCGCCCAGGCAGTTGAGCGCCAGGCCATCACCGTCGTTTTCTTCCAGCCGCTCGGCCACCTTGGCCAGCGGCGGGCAGGCGTACTCGCCGGGAGCGGACTGGCCGGCCCAGGCGAAGCGCCCGACTGCCCAGGTCTCGCCTTCCTCTACCTTGGGCGCCGGGTTTGGCAGCAGGGCGAGGTCTTGCTGGAAGTGGGCGTAGTCGCTGAACAGCAGCTCCTTGTAGAGCAGGGTGAACAGGGCGTTGTCACGTTCGGCGGCAGGTACGGCGCTGTCCTTGGCCTGCTGGCGCAGCAGGTCGGCCGAGGCGACGTTGCGCAGGACGATCTCGCGGATGGGCGCGGTGCGGATCGGCGAGTCGGCGGCGAAGATCTCGGCCACCTTGCCGTTGCGCGAGAGGTTCAAAGCCAGGGCCAGTTCCAGCTGGCCGCGTTGCAGCGCGGAAGGCTGGCGAGTCAGCAGTTGCTGCCAGAGCTCACGCGCCGCATCGGGCTTGCCGGTGGCTTCCAGCGCCAGGCCGCGCAGGGTTTCCTGGCTGAACACCAGCAGGCCCATGGGCGCCTGGGTGTCGCCAGCCGGCAGGGCGGCCAGGGCCTTGGCGGCATCGCCACCACGGTAGAAGTGCCAGGAGGCGACGAGGTAATCGTGCAGGCCGGGTTGGCTGGCGAAGCGTTGCTTCTGTGCCTGCAGCTGTTCCAGGGTGATGGTCGGGCTGAGGTCGCTGCCGGGCTTGCGCAGGCGTATCAGGTCCATCACCGCGAGCAGGGTCGGGTCCTGGACATCGTCGGGCTTGAGCGCCGGCAGCAGCTTGACATCGAGCTCCTCGATCAGCGCGCGGCCGCTCATGTTGCGCTGGTCGCTGTCCTCGTCCTGGGCAAACTGCCAGGCGTACTCGGCGGCGAACTTGCGCGGGTCGTCCAGCAGCCAGTAGACCTTGCGCAGCAGGCCACGGGCGGAGGCGCGGTAAAGCCCTTCCGGGTACGCCTGCAGGTAGGCCTTGAGGCCCGACTCGGCGCTGGTCATGGCGTTGCGGTCGATCTTCGCCAGGTCGGGAACGCCGTACTCGTCGAAGGCGTCCTGCTGGGCCTGGTTCAGCGCGACACGCGCCTGCATGTACAGGGCGGTTTCCTTGAGCCAGGGCTGGTCGCTGGAGGCGAGGCCGGCGAACTGCTGGCCGGCACCGGCGAAGTCGCCGCGGTAGAAGGCGTCGGCACCGGTCAGGTAGGCGCCGAAGGCCTGGGCGACCGGGGAGGTGAGCGCGCCGGCGGCGGGCAGCACGTCCTCGGGTTGCGGGTCGCCTTCGCCACAGATGGTCATCAGGTTGACCCGGGCATCGGCCAGGGCCTTGCGCTCGGCGGCCGAGAGCGCCTCGGTGCCGGCCAACTGGTCGACGAAGGCCTGGGTGCTGTCGAGGTCGTTGGTGCGGCAGCGGTTGCCCTCACCTTCGGCGAAGTAGTGCTCGGCCAGGCCGTTCTCTTCCAGTTGCACGCCTACCTGCTCGAGAGCCAGGGTGAGGTTCTCCTTGCGCGGGTCCTTCTGCTCGGCCTCGGTGTTCTCGGCATCGCTCTCTTCGCCTTCGCCGCTGCTCTCGCTGGCGGCTGCCTCGGCATTGGCCGGGTCGAGCATCTCCAGGGTGAAGGGCACCTGGGCGTAGCCGTCCTCGTAGCCGCTGGTGGACTTCAGCGTTTCCGGCAGGCGCAGGTGGCCGGCATCGGCCAGCAGCAGCTGCAGGTTGGCGCGGCTGTCGTTGCCGGGGCTGAGGAAGGGCAGGTTGCTGCAACCCAGCAGGCGGTCGCCGGCGATGGCCCAGGTGGGGCTGCAGACGAAGTCGAAGCTGGCAAAGGCGCCGGGGCTGGCGAAGCCGATGAGCAGGGCGAGCGGAGCGAGGCGTGGCGTGATCGTCATGGTCTCTTCCTTGAGTGAGGGGGCCGGCGCATCCTGCCGCCGGCCCTTCGCCTCAACGTGGCAGTTTGAGGTTGTTCCAGATGGCCAGGCTGGGTTCGGCCTGGTTCAGGGTGTAGAAGTGCAGGCCCGGTGCGCCGCCTTGGAGCAGACGTTCGCACATTTCGGTCACCACCTGCTCGCCGAAGGCCTGGATGCTGTCCAGGTCGTCGCCGTAGGCTTCCAGCTGCTTGCGGATCCAGCGCGGGATCTCGGCGCCGCAGGCGTCGGAGAAGCGTGCCAGCTTGCTGTAGTTGGTGATCGGCATGATGCCCGGAACGATCGGCAGGTCAACGCCCAGCTTGCGTACGCGGTCGACGAAGTAGAAGTAGCAGTCGGCGCTGAAGAAGTACTGGGTGATGGCGCTGTTGGCTCCGGCCTTGGCCTTGCGGGCGAAGTTGGCCAGGTCGTCCTCGAAGTTGCGCGCCTGCGGGTGGATTTCCGGGTAGGCGGCGATTTCGATGTGGAAGTGGTCGCCGGTCTCGGCGCGGATGAACTCCACCAGCTCGTTGGCGTGGCGCAGTTCGCCGCTGGCCATGCCCATGCCCGAAGGCAGGTCGCCACGCAGCGCGACGATGCGCTTGATGCCGGCGGCCTGGTACTGCTCGAGCAGGCTGCGCAGGTCGGCCTTGCTGTCGCCGACGCAGGAGAGGTGCGGCGCGGTCGGCACCTTCACGTCGCCATCGAGCTGCAGCACGGTGTTGAGGGTACGGTCGCGGGTCGAGCCGCCGGCACCGTAGGTGCAGGAGAAGAAGTCCGGCTTGTAGGTAGCCAGCTGACGCGCGTTGTTCAGCAGTTTTTCATGCCCGGCTTCGGTCTTGGTGGGGAAGAACTCGAAGCTGTAGCGGCGTTCTTGAGACATGGAGAAGGGTTCCTTCTCAGCTGCAAGCCGTAAGCTTCAAGCTGCAAGCGAGACGTGCCCGCTTGCAGCTTGCGGCTTGAAGCTTGCCGCTGCTGGTTAGTAGCGATAGCTGTCCGGCTTGAACGGGCCTTCGACGGTGACGCCGATGTAGTCGGCCTGCTGCTTGGTCAGCTGGGTGACGACGCCACCGAAGCCCTTGACCATTTCCAGGGCCACTTCCTCGTCCAGTTTCTTCGGCAGTACTTCGACGGTCAGGCGTTCGGCTTTCTTCTCGGCGGAGAGGTCGGCGTACTTCTGCTCGAACAGGAAGATCTGCGCCAGTACCTGGTTGGCGAAGGAGCCGTCCATGATGCGGCTCGGGTGGCCGGTGGCGTTGCCCAGGTTCACCAGGCGGCCTTCGGCCAGCAGGATCAGGTAGTCGTCGTTGGCCGGGTCGAAGGAACCGGCGCCGGTGCGGTGGATCTTGTGCACCTGCGGCTTGACCTCTTCCCAGGCCCAGTTCTTGCGCATGAAGGCGGTGTCGATCTCGTTGTCGAAGTGGCCGATGTTGCAGACCACGGCGCGCTTCTTCAGGGCCTTGAGCATGCCGGCGTCGCAGACGTTGACGTTGCCGGTGGTGGTGACGATCAGGTCGATCTTGCCCAGCAGTGCGGCGTCGACGCTGGCTTCGGTGCCGTCATTGAGGCCGTTCTTGTAGGGGGAGACCAGCTCGAAGCCGTCCATGCAGGCCTGCATGGCGCAGATCGGGTCGACTTCGGACACCTTGACGATCATGCCTTCCTGACGCAGGGACTGGGCGGAGCCCTTGCCCACGTCGCCGTAGCCGATCACCAGGGCCTGCTTGCCCGACAGCAGGTGGTCGGTGCCGCGCTTGATGGCGTCGTTGAGGCTGTGACGGCAGCCGTACTTGTTGTCGTTCTTGCTCTTGGTCACGGCGTCGTTGACGTTGATCGCCGGGACTTTCAGGGTGCCGGCCTTGAGCATGTCCAGCAGGCGGTGCACGCCGGTGGTGGTCTCTTCGGTGACACCGTGGATGCGCTCGAGCATCTGCGGGTATTTCTTGTGCAGGATCTCGGTCAGGTCACCGCCGTCGTCCAGCACCATGTTGGCGTCCCAGGGCTGGCCGTCCTTGAGGATGGTCTGCTCGATGCACCACTCGTACTCCTGCTCGGTCTCGCCCTTCCAGGCGAATACCGGGGTACCGGCGGCGGCGATGGCGGCAGCGGCCTGGTCCTGGGTGGAGAAGATGTTGCAGGAGGACCAGCGCACTTCGGCGCCCAGGGCGGTCAGCGTCTCGATCAGCACGCCGGTCTGGATGGTCATGTGGATGCAGCCGAGGATCTTCGCGCCTTTCAGCGGTTGGCTGGCGGCGTACTTGCGGCGCAGGCCCATCAGGGCGGGCATTTCGGATTCGGCGATGATCAGTTCGCGACGGCCCCAGGCAGCGAGGGAAATGTCGGCGACTTTGTAATCGTTGAAATCGGCAGGCGTGATAACAGCGCTCATGCGAACTCTCCATTCGTTGTGTGCGAATGGGCGCCGTTGATGCGTTTGGGTAACGCCCCATCCGAGCCTGACAAACCCTTTCTGGAACAGGTCTGCTGCAGCGCCCCTCGGACAGGTGGCGGGCGCGGCCATGAAGCCGCGTGAAACCGGGGGATTATAGCCGTGTGAGGCGATCTGCCCAAGGCTTTCCGTCGTGCGGCGAGCACTCTATCGACGTGATTGATTTCGCTGCCGGGACAGCGCAACGGGGCTCTGCCATCATCCTTCGCGTCAACGAAGCGAGGAGAACGACAGATGAATTTCCATACGCGCAAATGGGTCAAGCCCGAGGACCTGAACCCCAACGGCACCCTCTTCGGCGGCAGCCTGCTGAAGTGGATCGACGAGGAGGCGGCGATCTACGCCATCATCCAGCTCGGCAGCCAGCGCGTGGTGACCAAGCTGATGTCGGAGATCAACTTCGTCAGCTCGGCGCGCCAGAGCGACATCATCGAACTGGGCATCACCGCCACCGAGTTCGGCCGCACCTCCCTGACCATGCGCTGCGAAGTGCGCAACAAGATCACCCGCAAGAGCATCCTCACCATCGACCGCATGGTCTTCGTCAACCTCGGCGAGGACGGCAAGCCCGCCCCCCACGGCAAGACCGAGATCAGCTACATCCGCGACCAGTTCAAGGACTGACCGGTTACCAGCGCCCGGAGGCTCCGCCTCCACCGCTGGAGCCGCCGCCCCCGCTGAAGCCTCCGCCGGAGCTGCTGGACGAGCTGCTCGAACCGCTGCCCGATGAGCCGCCGGACGAGCCCGAGCCGACGCTGAACTGCCAGGAGGACAGCGGCGCGACGATGAAGATGAACACGAACAGGCCGATGAAGCCCGCCGTGATGGTGAAGAACAGCAGCAGGTCGATGGGCGTCAGCGTCACCAGGCAGTAGATGAAGGTGGCCAGGGTCACCAGGCCGACGCAGGAGAAGTAGCGCCTGCCGCTGTGCTGGCGTGCCCAAGGCCTGGGGATGCGCTTGACCAATGCCGGTGCGGCAAAGAACTGCGCGAAGAACAGCACGACGCCGAGCAGGCTGACGGTGTCTGGTTGGCGGTCCCTGGCGGTGGGCTCTGGCAGTGGTTCGCCGCGTACCAGGCCCGAGAGGGTGTCGGTGCCGGCCTGGATGCCACCGAAGAAATCGCCTTCGCGGAAGGCCGGGGTGATGCGCTCGCGGATGATGCGCGCCGCCTGCACATCGGTCACCGCGCCTTCCAGGCCGTAGCCCACCTCGATGCGCAAGGCACGGTCGTCCTTGGCCACCAGCAGCAGGATGCCGTCGTCCACGCCCTTGCGCCCCAGCTTCCATTGCTCGAACACCCGGGTGGCATAGGTCTCGATGCTGTCCTCGCCGGTGCTGGCGACGATCAGCACGGCGATCTGCGCGCCTTTCTCCGTCTCCAGGGCGGCGAGCCGCGCTTCGAGGGCGGCGCTCTGGCTGGCGTCCAGGGTGGCGGTGAGATCGGTGACCCGCTGCTTGAGGGCGGGCACCGCTGGTGCGGCGCTGACGCAGGCGCTGGCCAGCAACAGCAGCAGGGCGATCAGGTGGGCGCGCATGGTCAGCCTTCCCGGTGCGGAGCGGTGCTGAAGTCCACCTTGGGTGCCACCGACACCTCGGCCTCGTTGGCGACGCTGAAGTTGGCCTTGGGCTGGTAACCGAAGGCCATGGCGGTGAGATTGCCGGGGAACTGGCGGACCAGCACGTTATAGGCCTGCACGGCCTTGACGTAGCGCGAGCGCGCCACGGTGATGCGGTTCTCGGTGCCTTCGAGCTGCGCCAGCAGGTCCTGGAACAGGCTGTCTGCCTTCAGCTGCGGGTAGTTTTCGCTGACCGCCAGCAGGCGCGACAGCGCGGAGCTGAGCTGGCCCTGGGCGTTCTGGAAGTTTTTCACCGCCTGCTCGTCCGTGAGCTGGCCGGCATCGAGCCGAACACTGCCGACCTGGGCCCGGGCCTCGGCCACCTGGGCGAGCACGGCCTGTTCGTGGGCGGCGTAGCCCTTCACGGTGCTGACCAGGTTGGGGATCAGGTCGGCGCGGCGCTGGTACTGGTTGACCACCTCGGACCAGTCGGCCTTGACCTGTTCGTCGGCACTTTGCATGGCGTTGTAGCCGCAGCCGCTGAGCAGCAAGGCGGTGAGCAGAAGGATGGCAAGGCGGGGCATGGGCTTTTCTCGTCCTTGAAAAAGGGGTGATTAGAACAGGCGACCTCGTCGACGGACAGTCGTGGCCATTGGCCGATGTGCCGATCGGCACGTTTTGACCGGCCATGGACGACGAACGGTACCTGGCGCAGCCTCGGGGCTTTCCCTGCCCCCTTGGAGCCTTCAATGACCCTAGCCTACTGGTGCGTGCTGGTCGCGCTGTTTCTGCCCTACCTGTCCACTGCTGCGGCGAAGTTCACCGGAGGGGATTTCGGCCCCCGGCAGAACCATGACCCGCGCACCTTCCTCGCCGGCCTGGAAGGCTGGCGCAAGCGCGCCAACAATGCCCAGCTGAATGCCTTCGAAGTCACCCCGGCATTCGGCATCGCCGTGGTCATCGGCCACCTCGCCGGCGGCGCCGAGCAAGGCACCCTGGACACCCTGGCCATGGCCTTCGTCGCCAGTCGCATCGCCTACTTCGTCTGCTACCTGGCCGACTGGGCGGCGCTGCGTTCACTGGTCTGGTTCGCCGGCATGGGGCTGATCGCCAGCTTCTTCTTCGTCTCCGCCTGAGGCGGGCGCCGCTGGGGTCAGCGCTGCAGTTCCGCCTCGGCGGCGCTGAGTTCCCGGCGGGCTTCGGCCAGCTTGGCCTCGCGCTTGGCGATCTTCCCGGCATCGCCCTTGGCCTGGGCTTCGCGCAGGTCGGCTTCGCGTTCCTGCACCTCGGCGCGGCGCTTGGCGATGTCGTCCTCGCGCTGCTGGCGCAGGCCGGCGTCGGTGCAGTGGGCCTTCACTTCGTCCAGGGCTTTCTGCAGGCCGGCGACCTGCGCATCGTTGCCGTGGGCGCGGGCCTGTTCGATGCGTGATTCGATGGCCTGGCGCTTGGCCGTACAGCCGGTGAGTGGCGTGTCGGCGGCAGCGGCGGTGCCTGCCAGCGTGAGGCCGGTAGTGAGTAGCAGCAGGGTGGGCAGGTTCATGAAGTTGCCTCGCTCGGGTGGTTTCGGTTGGTTGTCATTGTGGCTGCGGATGGGCGCTCGCGCCCGGCTTATCGGCCTTGCAATGATCTGCGACAAACTGTCGCCACCCTTGGTATTTGCCTGGCATCTACCGATACTGTGCGCCCCGCTCGCCGTAGTACCCCGTGATCCGCCATGAAAAGAACGACTGTCCTGATCCTGCTATCCGCCTGCCTGACGCTCGCCGCCTGCGACGGTGTCGACCCCAATTCGCCCCTGGGCAAACGCCAGGCGATCTTCAAGCAGATGCTGCACACCAGTGAAGACATGGGCGGCATGCTGCGTGGCCGTGTCGACTTCAACGAGCAGAAATTCGCCGAGAACGCGGTGAAGCTCGACCAGCTGTCCCACCAGCCGTGGCAGCACTTCCCCAAGGTGCGTGACGAAGGTGACAGCGACGCCCGTGACGAAGTCTGGCAGCGTCAGGAGCGTTTCCAGACCCTGGCCCGCGAACTGGAAGCCGCCACCGGCCAGCTCGCCGCCGCCAGTGCGGCCCGCCCGCTGAACCCGGACGCCATGGCGCCGCTGGTGCAGAAGGCCGAAGACGCCTGCGAGGCGTGCCACAAGGAATTCCGCGCCTACTGAGGCGGAGCGAAACCCTCGACGCCCGCCGATGCCAGGCGCTCGCGCAGGGCCTGCACCTCCGGGTGGCGGAAGAAGGCCTCCAACTGCTGTGCGCGGGCCGGCCCCAGGCCCGGGGTGGCTTGCCACTCGGCCTGGGTGCGGCGTGCCAATCGCTCCCAGCCACCATCCAGTGGCGCACCGCTGCTGGGCGGCAGGCCCAGGGCCTTGAGCCAGCGCTGGAAACCCTGGCGTTTCGCCATGGCGCTCGCCTGGGTGAAGCGCGCGGCGTTGCGCTGGGCAAACCCGGGGATGCCCTGCAGCTCCTCTTCTTCCAGTTCCAGCCAATCCAGCAGGCCGTCCAGCTTGCCAGCCGCCAGAAGGCGCTCCCAGGTGCCCGGCCCGACACCGCGCATGGCCAGGCCACCGCGGCCGGACAGCCATTCCAGCCGGGCGAGAAATTGCGCCTGGCAGCCCGGTGTCGGCCGCCAGCAGCTGAGGGCGTGCAGGGCTGTCTGGTCCGGCACCTCCAGCGCCACGCGCTCGCTGGCCCGCAGCACCACCGACTCCAGGCGTGGAATGGTCAGCCCGGCGAGGGCGATGGCCACCTGATCACCGGGGCGGATATCCAGTTCGCGCCAATGCCCCAGGGAGCCCAGGCTGACGCGCTGGATGCGCCGATCATCCAGGGTCACCGCCGAGAGCAGCAGGCGCGGGGTAACGCGACCGGTGCGGCCGACGAGAAACTCCACCCGACGCACCTCGGCCAGGGCCTGGGCGAAGGGGTATTTCCAGGCGATGGCCCAGTGCGGAGGTCGCGCCTGCCAGGTGTGTGCGGCGGGCGCCAAGCCCTGGCGGATTACCACGCCATCGCTGGCGAAGGGTAGGGCGTTGCGGTACCAGTGCTCGCGCCACTGGGCCGCCTGCTCGGCGTTGTGCACCGGCAGGGTGTAGCGCTGGGTATCGGTGAAGCCCAGGCGCGCTAGGCCATCCAGGCGCTGGAGCATGCCCTCCGGCCCACCGGGCCAGTCCCAGATGAACAGGCCGATGCCCCGGGCTTCCTCCGCGCCCAGGTTGTGCCTGGCCATGAGCCCGGCAACCATGCCGCGCGCGCCCCGGCTGCCGACCTGGGCCTGGATGTGCCCGGGGAGCTGCCAGTAGAGCTCGCCTTGCAACAGCAAGTCGCTGGAGGTGGCGAGGCGCTCGGGAATGGCGGGGATGCGCCGGGCGTTGGTGGTCCAGTCCTCGCCGCGCTCGCCGTCGCCCCGGCTGATGGCCTGCTGCAGGCGCCCTGCCCGGTAGACCAGGGTGACCGCCACACCGTCCACCTTGGGTTGCACCCACAGGTCATGGCGGGTGCGCATCCAGTCCTGCAGGGCCTTGGCGTCTGCGAGCTTGTCGAGGCCGGTCTGGGCCACGGGGTGCGGGTGCTTGCCTTCGACGGAGCCAAGGGGCCGCGTGTCTTCCACGACGGTGGTGGGGAAGCACTGGCGCAGTTCGGCGAAGCGCGCATGCACCTGGTCGTAGATCTCGTCGGGGATGGGTGATAGGCGGTCGCGGTGGTAGCTGTGTTCCCAGTCGGTCAATTGTTCGCGCAGGGCAAGCAGTTCGCGCTCGGCGCGGGCATCGCTCCAGGTTGGGCAATCAGCGAGGGCGAAGGCGGGCAGGCAAAGGACCAGGGCGAGCAGGCGGGTGGGCAGGGGAGTGGGCATGCGGGCCTCCGTGAGGGTGGGACGGGCTCCATGCCCGAAAGGAGGCAGCAGAACATCCTTGACGGCTTCGCTGGGGGACAGCGCTCAGGGGGGCAATCGGGGCGGTGTTGCACCGTGGAAGGGCGGCGGGGCGCCTGGCAGGGAACGAGGCTGGTGGGATTGGAGCCGGCTGCCGTGATGTGCGACGGCAAGGGACGGGGCTGTAAAGCGGCGGATCCGAGCGGCGGGCGTTGCCTGGGGGAAGGCGTACGTGCGGTTGAGGCTGACATGAAGGGCCGACTCGCGCCGGCCCCCGCGACTCAGCCTTTCTGGGCTTCGTCGAGTTTCTCGCAGCCTTCGGACAGTTGCTTCTCGGCCTTGTCGGCCACCGAGCCGAGCAGGCTGGAACCCAGGCCGCTCTGTTCCTTCTTGGCCTCATCCAGCTTGGCCTGTGCTTCTGCGCTCTTTTCCTCGCAGCCCTTGTTGAGCTTGTCGCCCAGGGGGTTGCCCAGGTCGACGGCCTGCGCCTGGACGGCGAACAGGGCTGCGAACAGGGCGGCGGGAAGAATGGACGTGATGCGCATGGGTATCTCCTTGGGCTCCAGCGCCAATGCTTGCTCGCCCCGGGCGCTTGAGTCATTCGTGAGGGAGGGGCGAGAGGGCGCGGATTCTAGCAACAGGGCAGCGAAATGAAAGCTGCGTTGCTTCACGGCCCGGGATGTAGATCGGGCCGAAGGTGAGTGAAACCCTGGACTGAAGTGCGGGCTACGCAGAAAGGGCGCGCGCTGGTAGGATCGCCGCTCTTTCTCACAGGGAGTGGCAAATGGCTACGGTAGGCTTATTCATCGCGTTGGCGGGTTGGATCTGGTCGGTGGCGCGAGGCATCCAGGTTTCCATGCTGTGCGTGGTATTCAACTTCATCTTCCCGCCGATCTCGCAGGTCATCTTCGCGGCCAACGAGCCGGTGCAGCGCTCTCCGCTGCTGGTACTGGCTGCCGGCCTGGGCCTCATGTACCTCGGGGGCAGCCTGAAGATTTCCTGATTTTCGCCAGTACCGGTACAGCAAAGAAAAAGCCCCGCGAATGCGGGGCTTTTTCATGTCGCGAAGCCTTACAGGCCGGCGGCGGCACGCAGGGCGTCGACCTTGTCGGTCTTCTCCCAGGTGAAGGTGCTGAAGCTGTCGTTGCCGACGGTCCTGTGCTCCGGGGTACGGCCGAAGTGGCCGTAGGCCGCGGTGTCGCGGTACATCGGGTGCAGCAGGTCGAGCATCTTGGTGATGGCGTAGGGACGCAGGTCGAACACTTCGCGCACCAGCTGGATGATCTTCTCTTCGGCGATCTTGTGGGTGCCGAAGGTGTTGATCGAGATGGAGGTGGGCAGTGCCACGCCGATGGCGTAGGAGACCTGGATCTCGCAACGCTCGGCCAGGCCGGCGGCAACGATGTTCTTGGCGACGTAGCGGCCGGCGTAGGCAGCGGAGCGGTCGACCTTGGACGGGTCCTTGCCGGAGAAGGCGCCGCCACCGTGACGGGCCATGCCGCCGTAGGAGTCGACGATGATCTTGCGACCGGTCAGGCCGCAGTCGCCCACCGGGCCGCCGATCACGAAGTTGCCGGTCGGGTTGATGTGGAACTGGGTGTCCTTGTGCAGCAGCTCGGCGGGCAGGCTGTGCTTGATGATCAGCTCCATCACCGCTTCGCGCAGGTCCTTCAGGCTGACTTCCGGGTTGTGCTGGGTGGACAGCACCACGGCGTCGATGCCGACCACTTTGCCGTTCTCGTACTGGCAGGTGACCTGGGACTTGGCGTCCGGGCGCAGCCACGGCAGCAGGCCGGACTTGCGGGCTTCGGCCTGGCGCTCGACCAGGGCGTGGGAGAAGCGGATCGGGGCCGGCATCAGCACGTCGGTCTCGTTGCTGGCGTAGCCGAACATCAGGCCCTGGTCACCGGCGCCCTGGTCTTCCGGCTTGGCGCGGTCGACGCCCTGGTTGATGTCCGGGGACTGCTTGCCAATGATGTTCATCACGCCGCAGGTGGCGCCGTCGAAGCCGACGTCGGAGCTGGTGTAGCCGATGTCGCAGATGACGTCGCGGACGATCTGCTCGAGGTCGACCCAGGCGCTGGTGGTGACTTCACCGGCGACGATGGCGACACCGGTCTTGACCAGGGTTTCCACGGCCACGCGGGCGTGCTTGTCCTGCTCGATGATGGCGTCGAGGACGGCATCGGAAATCTGGTCGGCGATCTTGTCCGGATGGCCTTCGGACACGGATTCGGAGGTAAAGAGGGAGTATTCGCTCATCTAACGGTTCCTTTAATACCGGTGGGTGAGGTCGCTTCTCGAAGCCGGCTTGGCGAAGTGCCGCACCTGAATCTGAAAGCCGTTTCTTAAACCAATGTAGAGGCTCTCGCCGGGCGTCAGCCCCGCGGCGCCGGCCCACTGGGCCAGGTCGTCCTGTTCGAAGCCGAGCCAGAGATCGCCGCAGGCCTCCCTGGCCCAGCTCTGGTTGTGGCTGCACAACTCGGTGATCAGCAGGCTGCCCCCCGGAAGGAGGTGGTGAGCCAGCTGCTTCAGGGCCTCGGCCGGGGCGGCGAAATGGTGCAGGACCATGTTCAGCACCACGCAGTCGGCAGCCTCGTGTTCGTCATCCAGGGCGTCGGCGAGCTTGAGCTCGACGTTGCCCAATCCTTCGGCGGCGCAGCGGCTGCGCGCCAGTTCCAGCATCGCCGGGCTGTTGTCCAGCGCGGTGACGCGGGCGAAACGCCTGGCCAGGTCGGGGAGGAAGCCCCCGTCGCCCGGGCCCACTTCCAGGGCGCAGGCGCTGGCCGGCAGGTTCAGTGCATCCAGCAGGGCCAGCACGCTGTCGCGGTACTGCGGCAGGCCGGCGATCAGGTCCTGCTGGGCCTGGAATTTCTCCGCCGAGCGGGCGAAGAACTCGCGGCTCACCGCCTCGCGCTGGGCATGCACCTCGGCGATCCGCGCCAGTACGTCCAGGGGCAGCTGCAGGCTGTCCACCTCGTCCAGCAGCGCCCCGTGCAGGGTGCCGCCGAAGCGCTCGCCCCGGGCGATGGCGCGGCGGTAGAAGATCGCGTTGCCTTCGCGGCGCGTGGCCACCAGCCCTGCCTGGGACAGCACCTTGAGGTGATGGCTCATGCCGGACTGACCGGTGGCGAAGATCTGCGCCAGCTCCAGCACCCCGAACGAATCGTTGGCCAGGGCGCGCAGCACGTTCAGGCGCAGGGGGTCGCCCCCGGCCTTGCACAGTGCGGCCAGCTCATCGCAGTCGTCGTGGCGGATCTGGGGGACGCGCAGGTTCATAGGGAGCGCAGTCTAGTCCCCGCTCCAACCGCTCGCAACGGCAATATCAAAAAGTTTTGATATTGCCGATAGGTGGTTATTTTTTGTCCAGGATCGCCGCCAGGAACGCTGCTGGTGCGGGGCTCAGGGTGCGGGTCGGGTGCCACAGCAGGTGCAGTTCGCGCTCGATGCGCAGGTCTTCCACCTCGAGGGCGACCAGGCGGCCGGCGGCGAGGTCGTCGTCGATGACCCGCTGGGACAGCCAGGCGATGCCCTGGCCGTCGCGCACCAGGCGCTTCAGCGCTTCGGTGCTGGCGATGGCCATGCGCGCACGCACCTCCAGGCCCTGGCGGGCATAGGCCTGCTCGATGCTGGCGCGGGTGCCCGAGCCCTCCTCGCGCAGGTACAGCGCCTGGCCGGCCAGCTCGGCCGCGGCCAGGCGGCCTCGGTCCGCGAGGGCGTGAGTGGGGCTGCAGACCGGGAGCAGGCGATCGCATTCCAGCAGATGGAAGGCATGGGTGGTGCGATCGAAGTCGCCCTCGACGAAGCCCAGGGCGATGCGTTCGTCGGCCAGCGCCTGGGTGATCTCGCGGGTGTTGCTGACCTGCAGATCCACGCGGATTTCCGGGTGCCGGACATGGAATCGGGCGATCAGGTCGGGCAGCAGATAGCTGCCCAGGGTGGCGCTGGCGCCCAGGCGCAGTTCGCCGTCGTCGAGGCCGGCGAAGCTGCGCAGGTCCGCTTCGGCGGCCTGTTCCAGGGCGAAGATGCGTTGCGCATAGCGGTGCAGGCGCAGGCCGCCTTCTGTCAGGGTCACGCCGCGGGGCTGGCGGTCGAAGAGGGTGATCCCGAGGCGGGCTTCCAGCTCACGCACTTCACGGGTGACCGCCGGCTGGCTGATGTGCAGGCGCTCGGCACCGCCGCTGATGCTGCCGCTCTCGGCAACGGCGAGGAACACCTTGAGGTGATGAAGATTCATAAATAAAAGGCATGTCGTGCATATCAAGGATGTATTTTTCGTATAGCACATGGCGGATTTACTGTGCAGTCATCGTCTGCAACGGGACTACCCGACCGGAGCCACCATGCCTCGCCCAATGACTCGCCTCACCGACCCTCGCGCCCTGGTGCGCCATTTCATCCCCGGCTGGTTCGCCGTGACCATGGGCACCGGTGTGCTGGCCCTGGTGCTGGGTACGCTGCCCTGGCAGCTGCCGCTGCTGCACCGCCTCGGCGAGGCGCTGTGGCTGTTCAACGCCTTGCTGTTCGCCACCTGTGCCGGGCTGTTCCTGGCGCGCCTGCTGCTGCACCCGGACACCATCGAGCCGATGCTGGCGCACCCGGTGCAGTCGATGTTCCTCGGCGCCATCCCCATGGGCTTGGCCACCCTGGTCAACGGCCTGGTGCTCTATGGCGGCCCGCACTGGGGCGCCACCGCCTATGCCGTGGCCCATGGCCTCTGGTGGCTGGACGTGGCCCTGGCCCTGGGCGCGGCGCTGCTGGTGCCCTACCTGATGTTCACCCGCCAGGAGCATGCGCTGGAGAAGCTCACCGCCGTCTGGCTGCTGCCCATCGTCGCGCCCGAGGTGGCCGCCGCCAGCGCGGGCGTCATCGCCCCGCACCTGGATGCCGCCGACGCGCGCCTGCTGCTGGTGATGGGCTACCTGCTGTGGGGCCTGTCGATGACCCTGGCCTTCTCGCTGATCACCCTGGTGCTGCTGCGCCTGGCCCTGCACAAGCTGCCGGACACCGATTTCGCCGCCACCAGCTGGTTGCCCCTGGGGCCGCTGGCCACCGGCTGCCTGGGCCTGCTGGCGCTGGGGCATGCGGCGCCGGGCGCCCTTGCCGGTTCGCCCCTGCAGGGCCTGGCTGACCTGCTGCCGGGCATCGGCCTGGTGGGCGGGCTGGCGCTCTGGGGCGCGGGGTTCTGGTGGTGGGTGACGGCCTGCCTGTTCACCCGCCGCTACATCCGCCAGCGCATGGCCTTCAACCTGGGCTGGTGGGGCTTCACCTTCCCGCTGGGTGTGTTCGCTCTGGCCACCTTCGAGCTGCAGCGGCAGACCGGCCTGGCGTTCTTCGGCGCCGTCGGTGCCCTGCTGGCGCTGCAACTGTTCGCCGTCTGGCTGCTGGTGATGCGTCGCACCCTGGCCGGTGCCTGGCACGGCGAGCTGTTCCGCGCCCCCTGCCTATGCCCGCTGACGGGCCCGGCGCGGGGCTGAAAGGACAAGGAGGCGCATCTTCGACCATCTGTCATTGCCCGATGCCTGCCCGCTGGGCGAAAATAGCCGCCTTTTTTCGTTCAGCGTCTTTTCAGACCCGCAGGAGATCAGCGATGCCCAGCCGTCGTGAGCGTGCCAATGCCATTCGTGCCCTCAGCATGGATGCGGTGCAGAAAGCCAACAGCGGCCACCCCGGCGCCCCCATGGGCATGGCCGATATCGCCGAAGTGTTGTGGCGGGATTACCTGCAGCACAACCCGAACAACCCGCAGTGGGCCGACCGCGACCGTTTCGTGCTGTCCAACGGCCACGGCTCGATGCTGATCTACTCGCTGCTGCACCTCAGCGGCTATGACGTCACCGTCGACGACCTGAAGAACTTCCGCCAGCTGCACAGCCGCACCCCGGGCCACCCGGAATATGGCTACACCGCCGGCGTCGAGACCACCACCGGCCCGCTGGGCCAGGGCATCGCCAACGCCGTGGGCTTCGCCCTCGCCGAGAAGGTGCTGGGTGCGCAGTTCAACCGCGAAGGCCACGAGATCGTCAACCACTTCACCTACGCCTTCCTCGGCGACGGCTGCATGATGGAAGGCATCTCCCACGAGGTCTGCTCCCTGGCCGGCACCCTGGGCCTGGGCAAGCTGATCGCCTTCTACGACGACAACGGCATCTCCATCGATGGCGAAGTCCATGGCTGGTTCACCGATGACACCCCGAAGCGCTTCGAAGCCTACGGCTGGCAGGTGATCCGCAATGTCGACGGCCATGACGCCGACGAGATCCGCACCGCCATCGAGACCGCTCGCAAGAGCGCGCAGCCGACCCTGATCTGCTGCAAGACCATCATCGGCTTCGGCTCGCCCAACAAGCAGGGCAAGGAAGAGTGCCACGGCGCTGCCCTGGGCAACGACGAGATCGCCCTGACCCGCGCCAACCTGGGCTGGAACCACGCACCCTTCGAAATCCCGGCCGACATCTACGCCGAGTGGAGCGCCAAGGAAGCCGGCGCCGCCCGTGAAGCCGCCTGGAACGAGCGCTTCGCCGCCTACGCCGCCGCCCACCCCGAGCTGGCCGCTGAATTCCAGCGCCGCGTGAAGGGCGAGCTGCCCGCCGACTTCGCCACCCAGGCTGCCGCCTACATCGCCGAAGTCGCCGCCAAGGGCGAGACTATCGCCAGCCGCAAGGCCAGCCAGAACGCCCTGAACGCCTTCGGCCCGCTGCTGCCCGAGTTCCTCGGCGGCTCCGCCGACCTGGCCGGCTCCAACCTGACCCTGTGGAAAGGCTGCAAGGGCGTTTCCGCCGAAGACGCCGCCGGCAACTACATGTTCTACGGCGTGCGCGAGTTCGGCATGAGCGCCATCATGAACGGCGTCGCCCTGCACGGCGGTTTCATCCCCTACGGCGCGACCTTCCTGATCTTCATGGAATACGCCCGCAACGCCGTGCGCATGTCCGCCCTGATGAAGCAGCGCGTGCTCTACGTCTTCACCCACGACTCCATCGGCCTGGGCGAAGACGGCCCGACCCACCAGCCGATCGAGCAGCTGACCAGCCTGCGCAGCACCCCGAACCTGGACACCTGGCGCCCCGCCGACGCGGTGGAATCCGCCGTGGCCTGGAAGGCGGCCATCGAACGCAAGGACGGCCCGAGCGCGTTGATCTTCTCCCGCCAGAACCTGCCCCACCAGGCACGCGATGCGGCCCAGCTGGCCAACGTCGCCCGTGGCGGCTACGTGCTCAAGGACTGCGACGGCGAGCCCGAGCTGATCCTCATCGCCACCGGTTCGGAAGTCGGCCTGGCCGTGCAGGCCTTCGACCAGCTGACCGCCGCTGGCCGCAAGGTCCGCGTCGTCTCCATGCCGTCCACCAGCCTGTTCGACCAGCAGGACGCTGCCTACAAGCAGTCCGTGCTGCCGCTGGAAGTCGGTGCGCGCATCGCCATCGAAGCCGCCCACGCCGACTACTGGTACAAGTACGTGGGCCTGGAAGGCCGCGTGATCGGCATGACCAGCTTCGGCGAATCCGCCCCGGCCCCGGCCCTGTTCGAGCACTTCGGCTTCACCGTCGAGAACGTCGTCGCCACTGCTGAAGAACTGTTGGAGGACTGACGCCAGCTGCAAGCTGCAAGCCTCAAGCGGCAAGCAAGAGCACATCTTGCCTCCGCCTTGACTTGCAGCTTGTCGCGTGCGGCTTGCGGCTATGTCCAATCTTCCTTTCCGCGTTGCCCTGAACGGCTACGGCCGTATCGGTCGTTGCGTCCTGCGTGCCCTGCATGAGCGCGGTGGGCGTGATGGCTTCGAGATCGTCGCCCTCAATGACCTGGCCGATCAGGCCAGCATCGAGTACCTGACGCGCTTCGACTCCACCCACGGCCGCTTCCCGGGTGACGTGAAGGTCGATGGCGACTGCCTGCACATCAACGGCGACTGCGTGAAGGTGTTGCGCAACCCATCCCCCGAGGGGATCGACTGGGCGGCGCTGGGTGTCGACCTGGTGCTCGAATGCTCCGGCCAGTACACCAACCGTGCCCAGGCCGAGCGCTTCCTGCGGGCCGGCGCGCCACGGGTGCTGTTCTCCCAGCCCATGGCCAGCGAGGCGGATATCGACGCCACCATCGTCTACGGCGTCAACCAGGACAGCCTGGTCGGCACCGAGACCCTGGTCTCCAACGCCTCCTGCACCACCAACTGCGGTGTGCCCCTGCTGAAACTTCTCGATGAGTCGGTGGGTCTGGAGTACGTCTCCATCACCACCATCCACTCCGCGATGAACGACCAGCCCGTAATCGACGCCTATCACCACGAAGACCTGCGCCGCACGCGTTCGGCCTTCCAGTCGGTGATTCCGGTCTCCACCGGCCTGGCCCGGGGTATCGAGCGCCTGTTGCCGGAACTGACCGGGCGCATCCAGGCCAAGGCCATCCGCGTGCCTACAGTGAACGTGTCCTGCCTCGACATCACCCTGCAGACCGCACGGGACACCAGTGCCGCCGAGATCAACCGCGTGCTGCGCGAGGCCGCCGAAAGCGGCCCGCTCAAGGGCCTGCTGGCCTACACCGAGCTGCCCCACGCCAGCTGTGATTTCAACCACGACCCCCATTCCGCCATCGTCGACGGCAGCCAGACCCGCGTGTCCGGCCCGCGCCTGGTCAACCTGCTGGCCTGGTTCGACAACGAATGGGGCTTCGCCAACCGCATGCTCGACACCGCAGGCCACTACCTGCGGGTTTCCGCTGCTTCCACAACATCCAGCCCCGTGAAGGACTGACCCCCATGACCGTGTTGAAAATGACCGACCTCGACCTCCAGGGTAAGCGCGTACTGATTCGCGAAGACCTCAACGTCCCGGTGAAGGACGGTGTCGTGAAGAGCGATGCGCGCATCCTCGCCTCCCTGCCGACCATCAAGCTGGCACTGGAGAAGGGCGCGGCGGTAATGGTCTGCTCGCACCTGGGTCGTCCCACCGAAGGCGAGTTCTCCGAAGAGAACAGCCTCGCGCCGGTGGCCGAGTACCTGGCCAAGGCCCTGGGCCGTGACGTGCCCCTGGTGGCCGACTACCTGGACGGCGTCGATGTCGCCCCCGGCCAGGTGGTGCTGTTCGAGAACGTGCGCTTCAACAAGGGCGAGAAGAAGAACGCCGACGAGCTGGCGCAGAAGTACGCCGCCCTGTGCGACGTCTTCGTGATGGACGCCTTCGGCACCGCCCACCGCGCCGAGGGCTCGACCCACGGCGTGGCCAAGTTCGCCAAGGTCGCCGCCGCCGGCCCGCTGCTGGCCGCCGAACTGGAAGCCCTGGGCCTGGCCCTGGGCAACCCGGCCCGCCCGATGGCCGCCATCGTCGCCGGCTCCAAGGTCTCCACCAAGCTCGACGTGCTCAACTCGCTGAGCCAGATCTGCGACCAGCTGATCGTCGGCGGCGGCATCGCCAACACCTTCCTCGCCGCTGCCGGCTACAAGGTGGGCAAGTCCCTGCACGAAGCCGACCTGCTGGAAACCGCCCGCGCCATCGCCGCCAAGGTCAGCGTGCCGCTGCCGGTTGACGTGGTGGTGGCCAAGGAATTCGCCGAAACCGCCGAAGCCACCGTCAAGGCCATCGCCGACGTCGCCGACGACGACATGATCCTCGACATCGGCCCGCAGACCGCCGCCCAGTTCGCCGAGCTGCTGAAGTCGTCGAAGACCATCCTTTGGAACGGCCCGGTGGGCGTGTTCGAGTTCGACCAGTTCGGCAACGGCACCAAGGTCCTGGCCCAGGCCATCGCCGAGAGCCCGGCCTTCTCCATCGCTGGCGGTGGCGACACCCTGGCTGCCATCGACAAGTACGGCGTTGGCGAGCGCATCTCCTATATTTCCACTGGCGGTGGTGCGTTCCTCGAGTTCGTCGAGGGCAAGGTGCTGCCGGCCGTTGAAGTGCTGGAACAACGCGCCAAGGCCTGAATCAGGGCCTGAAATAGCGGCTAAACCATGGCGGTGGCCCGTGGTCCCTTGAACAGGACCCGAGAAAAGGAGTTGCCGCCATGCGTACCAACCTGATCCTGCTGTCGTTGTTCGCGATGCTCGCCGGCTGTGCGGGCGGTGCTTCCGCGCCGTCCACCTGCGAGGTGATGAGCCCGCCCCAGGTCATCCTGCCGCAATCCCAGGATGACCAGCGCGTCGAGGCCCAGAGCAGCGGTGACCCCACCGTCAACGGCAGCCAGGAGCAGCACTGTCCATGACCCATTGCGGGTGAACGGCCTTCTGGCCAAGGGAGTGAAAGGATGAAAGGCATGTTCGCCCTCGCGGCGCTGTTGGCGCTGGGCGGCTGTGCGGGCGCCCAGGCGCCGGCCGACGAGTGGACCCGCTGGGTCTGCGACAGCCAGGCCGAGGTGCTGTGGCGCTTCGCCGATGCCAACCAGGAGCAGGTGGACCTGCGCCTGGGCGGTGGCGATATCGTCTACCGCCTGACCCGAGAACCTTCGGGGTCCGGCGTGCTCTATAGCGACAGCCGCCTGGCCTTCCACACCAAGGGTGACGAAGGGCTGGTCTACTGGGTCGCCACCGATGACCTGATCGGCCGCGGCTGCAAGGCGCCCTGAACCGGCGCCGATGATTTCACCGGGCCGGCTTCATCGCCGGCCGGTTTTTACGGGAGGACGTTCGCCGTCCTTCATGGAACTTGAACATGGCCTGCCCCTGCGGCAGGCTTCGCATTTCGAATGCCCACCCACTCGGGAGACTGAAACACCATGGCACTCATCAGCATGCGCCAGATGCTGGACCACGCCGCCGAATTCGGCTACGGCGTCCCGGCCTTCAACGTCAACAACCTGGAACAGATGCGCGCCATCATGGAAGCGGCCGACAAGACCGATTCCCCGGTGATCGTCCAGGCTTCCGCCGGTGCCCGCAAATACGCCGGCGCGCCCTTCCTGCGCCACCTGATCCTCGCGGCCATCGAAGAGTTCCCGCACATCCCGGTGTGCATGCACCAGGACCATGGCACCAGCCCGGACGTGTGCCAGCGCTCCATCCAGCTGGGCTTTTCCTCGGTGATGATGGACGGCTCCCTGCGTGAAGACGGCAAGACCCCGGCCGACTACGACTACAACGTCCGCGTGACCCAGCAGACCGTGGCCTTCGCCCACGCCTGCGGCGTGTCCGTGGAAGGCGAACTGGGTTGCCTGGGCAGCCTGGAAACCGGCATGGCCGGTGAAGAAGACGGCGTCGGCGCCGAGGGCGTGCTGGACCACAGCCAGCTGCTGACCGATCCGGAAGAAGCCGCGGACTTCGTCAAGAAGACCCAGGTCGATGCCCTGGCCATCGCCATCGGCACCAGCCACGGCGCCTACAAGTTCACCAAGCCGCCGACCGGCGACGTGCTCTCCATCGAGCGCATCAAGGAGATCCACAAGCGCATCCCCAACACCCACCTGGTGATGCACGGCTCCTCCTCGGTGCCGCAAGAGTGGCTGAAGGTGATCAACGAGTTCGGCGGCGACATCAAGGAAACCTACGGTGTGCCGGTCGAGGAAATCGTCGAAGGCATCAAGCACGGCGTGCGCAAGGTCAACATCGACACCGACCTGCGCCTGGCTTCCACCGGCGCCATCCGCCGCATGATGGCCGAGCAGCCGAGCGAGTTCGACCCGCGCAAGTTCTTCGCCAAGACCATCGTCGCCATGCGTGACATCTGCATCGCCCGCTACGAAGCCTTCGGCACCGCTGGTAACGCCTCGAAGATCAAGCCGATCTCCCTGGAAGGCATGTACCAGCGCTATGCCAAGGGTGAGCTGACCGCCAAGGTCAACTGAGTTTTCCCTTCGCTGGAAACGGAAAGCCCCGCATTCGCGGGGCTTTCTGCTTTTCGGGGCCTGGAACCCACATGCTGCGTCCTTACTTGGCGGTGGTCGCCAGGGCCCGGTGCTCGAGCTTCAGGTTGTAGAAGGTGGCGCTGCCGGCTTCGGTTGCATCACCGGCGTTGTCCTGGGCGTAGACACCCGCCTTGAAGTACAGCGGCTTGGGCGCCCAGCTGGAAGCCAGCTGCTGGGTGAACAGGGTGCTGTTGACCAGGATGCTCAACTGCCCGGTGGGCGACATGTTGATGACGTAGGTGAAGCGCTGGTTCAGCTTCACGCCGCTGAGCAGGGTGACCACCGCGCCATCTTCGTCGGTGGGGGTGTTGCGCACCTTGGCGACGATGTTGCCGGTACCGGTCTTGGTCTTGTACTGGTACTCCAGCTTGAGCAGCGGGCTGGTGCTGCCGTAGGCGTGGATCTGGCCAATGACGATCTTGCCGCTGGAGGGCACCTGGTTCACGCCCAGGTTGGCGCTCATATAGTTGTCGGCGGCGCCGTAGGTCCAGTTGCGCAGCTTGCCGTCGGCGAAGGTCTCGCGCAGTTCGCTGCGCGGGTACACGGCATTGGAGGTGGCGCTGCCGTTCACCGGGGTCCAGAAGAACAGGGTGCCGTTGGCCGCTTTGAAGTAGTTGTCCTGATAGCCGCCGACCAGTGCGGGGGTATCGATGGTGACGGACGGGGTGCCGACGGGGATGGTGAGGTTCCAGGTTCCGAGATCGATCATGACTGAGTTCTCTAAGAGAACTTCCAGTCGGGTGCTTCTCATCCGCGAGACGTAATCACTTACTTCGGCATCCGGCCAACTGCACACGAACTAAAAGTGAAGGCTAGGTAATGGCAGCTGGGCTGCCGTGTCGTCCGAAGGCATATACGCCGTCTCGCGGAACGCTTTATAGGGCTACGCAACCCCCTTGTTAATCACCGATCGTCGCCACTGGGCCTGTCAAAAAGCCGTCTGAAACGGGGTTTGCCATCACCGTGCAATTGCAAAAACTAACCAGGTGGTACATGGCCGGAATGCTGCAATCAGGTGGAATGCGCCTTGCGCCGTTCGGTTGGCGTCATTTTTCCGTAAGCGCAGCGGCAGCGCCGTTTCGCTGGCCGCTGGTAGCGCGTGGGAGGGCATCCGATGAACGGTCGAGAGGCCGCTGCCGCTGCGCTGACAGGCTGCGTCGCTTACTGTCACCGGCGGTAGAATGTCGGCTTTCTTCCAGCCGCTTCGATCTGCCATGAACCCGCTTCGCTACATCCAGTCCTACCCCGCCCATTTGCAGGACCAGGTGCGCCTGATGGTCGAGCAGCGCCGCCTGGGCGATTACCTCGCCAAGCGCTACCCGGAGCGCCACGAGGTGCAGAGCGACAAGGCGCTCTACGGCTACACCAATGCCCTGCGCCAGGAGCACCTGCGCAACGCGCCGGCCATCGACAAGGTGGTCTACGACAACAAGCTGGATATCGTGCAGAAGGCCCTCGGGCTGCACACCGCGATCTCCCGCGTGCAGGGCGGCAAGCTCAAGGCGAAGAAGGAAATCCGCGTGGCCTCGCTGTTCAAGGAGGCGGCGCCCGAGTTCCTGCGGATGATCGTGGTGCACGAGTTGGCGCACCTGCGCGAGCGCGACCACAACAAGGCCTTCTACCAGCTGTGCGAACACATGCTGCCGGGCTACCACCAGTTGGAATTCGATCTGCGGCTCTACCTGATCTGGCGCGAGCTGGGCGAGGGAAACTGAGGGAATACAAGGAAGGGGAGTGTCATGCCCAACCCCAGCTGTGGAGGGCTGCAGGATAAGCGCAGTCCTGAGGCGGGCATGACGGGACCGACTATAGCCCCCGACTCCAGGGCGCATCTGTAGGCGCTGTCCCAAAGACCCTGGCGAATGCTCCGGTCGGCCCTTCGCAGCCCCCGCTTTGCCGGCTCGCCTGGCGCAGAAAAAGCCTGCTAGGCTCAAGCCCCATTCCTGTCGTCGAGTATTCGCGGGCATGAGCCGCTATCTACGGATGCTGTGTCCAGTGCTGCTGTGCCTGGTGGTCGTGCCGTTCGCGTCGGCCCGCGAATGGCTGGCCGTGGGGACCGAGTTTCCGCGCCTGTTCGGGCAGACCCTGGATGGCCGTTTCATCGGCCTCGGCCCTGACGTGCTGCGCGAGGTGGCGCAGCGCATGGGCGACACGGTGCGCTTCGAGGTCTACCCCTGGGCGCGGGCGCAGAAGATGGTGGCGCAGGGGCGCGCGGACATCCTGATCGGCCCCTACCGCACGCCGGAGCGCGAGCAGCGTTTCCTCTTCAGCCAGCACGCCTTCTATCGCGACCGCATCGTGTTCTATGCCCGTGATGGCGTGGATGTCGATTGGAAGGGGGACTACGCCACGCTGGCCGGTCGGCGTGTCGGCATCATCCGTGGCTGGACCTATGGTCCCCATTTCGACGAAGGCCGCGAGGCGATGGACCTGCACAGCATCGAGAGCGTCGACAACGCCCTGCGCATGCTGGTGCTGGGGCGCATCGACCTGCTGGCCAGCAACGAGCGCAACACCCGGCCGCGCATCGAAGCCCTGGAGCGCGGGTCCGTGCACCAGCTGCTCCCGATCATCGACATCCAGGACGGTTACTTCGCCTTCCCCCGGACCGAGGACCATGCGGCCTTGCGCGCCGATTTCGACCGCGCCTTCGCCAGCCTGATCAGCGATGGCCGGCTGGATGAGA
This sequence comes from Pseudomonas sp. PDM13, assembly GCF_025685765.1. Classification (NCBI taxonomy): domain Bacteria; kingdom Pseudomonadati; phylum Pseudomonadota; class Gammaproteobacteria; order Pseudomonadales; family Pseudomonadaceae; genus Pseudomonas; species Pseudomonas sp. PDM13. Next base: position 135,126 of record NZ_JAOTQU010000009.1, read on the forward strand.
TGGCGACCCGGCACGGCGTCACCATCCCCTGAGGCGGTTCAGGGGTGGGTGCGGATGAACTGCTCGTCGATATCGCGTTTCAGGCGTTGCACCAGGTGCAGCGCCTCGGCCTTGCCGCAGGTAGCGGAAAAGGGGATGCCGGCGGTCTCGAGGATGGTCTTGCGGGTGCGCTGGTCGTAGATCAGCACGTGCAGGCTGCGGTCGCTGTCCATGTGGCCGGAGAAGCCCAGGGGAAGAAGCTGCGTGCGCATGAAGTTCAGGGTCTTGGACAGTCGTTCGGTTTCCACGGAAGGGCCTCTGCGCATCGGAATGGATAGCGGGATGGTGTTCGCCACTTGAGTGGAGCCTGGCGGCCCGGGTTCGGTTCCCGCGCGCGCATGTCGCTCGTCGGCAGAGCGTCGCGGCACTGTTTGGCGACCTTGGTGATGGCTACACTGGCACAAGGCCATATGGGGACTGTCGTGAGTACTGAAGAGTCGGGTTATTCGATCTATAGGCGTCTGGTTTCACAGTTGATGAGCGGTGAAGAACAGCTCCCCAGCCTCCCCATGATCACCATGGAAATTCGCCGCGTGCTGGCCAATCCGGATGCCAGCACCGCTACCCTGGCGCGGGTCATCAACAAGGACCCTGCCCTCAGCGCCACCCTGGTCAAGCACGCGGCCAGCACGCGCCTGCGCACCGCGCCGCCGCCCAAGACCCTGGACGATGTGATCCGCACCCTCGGCATGCTGGAGGTGGACCGCATCACCATGGTCCACAGCATCAAGAGCCTGTTCACCCTGCACAGCGCCGCGCACAAGAAGCTCTTCGTCGACACCTGGAGCCGCCTGGCTCGGCGCGGCAGCATCAGCGCCGTGCTGGCGCGGCTGATCGGCCACGCCTCGTCCGACCATGTGCTGCTGGCCAGCGTGCTCAGCGACATCGGCGCCCTGGCTATCCTCTCGGCGTTCAAGGATGCCCAGCAGATCCCGTCCCCCGAGCTCTGCACCCGCCTGTGCCGGGAATACGGGAAATCCCTCGGGGTGATCGTGCTGAAGAAATGGTCGGTGGATGAAAGCTACATCTCCGTGGTGCGCAACCTGGGCGCCTGGGACGAGTCCTCCGGCCCGGGCGTCGAGCTCGCCGACCTGATCAACCTCGGCCTGTTCCACGCCCTGCGTGACGCCGGCCCTACCGCTCTGCTGCCACCGCTGGTGGATCTTGTCGCCTATCGTAAGTTGCAGGCCCCCATGAATGCCCTGGACCCCAGCGGCAATGGCCTGGCCCTCGTGGCCAGCCAGCGCGCCGAGATCCAGCGGGTGGAGTCGCTGCTTCAGTAATCGCACCGTTCTGGTGCAATGCCTTCCCGTCGCAGGGCCGCTGCGGGGTTCCGCTGGCCGGAGTGCCTCGCCATGCGTCGCGCAGCGCCCCGGGGTGCTGCCGGCGACAAAGGGGTAACCCCCAGGTTCGGCTTTTGCATGGGGCTTGTTTTCGGCCCCCCGGCCGATCCGGGTCCAATGAGGTGTCGTCATGACAGCATTACTCACGCCTGGCGTGCGTCTGCTCGAAGGTTTCAGCTTCGCGCGGAAATTCCAGCTGCTCTTCCTTCTGTTCATCCTGCCCCTGGGCTATGCCCTGTGGGTGATCACCACCTCCTACCTGGACCGCCTCGGCCTGGTGGATGGCGAGCTCAGTGGCATGCGGGTGATCGCCACGCTGGCCGATGCCCAGCACGAGGTGGGCACCCAGCGCCTGTTGCTGGCGCGCTGGAAGGGCACCGAGGACGCCGCCAAGTCCCTGCTCGAGCAGCGCAGCGGCCGCCTGCAGGAAGCCCTGGCCAAGGTCGATGCACAACTGAAGACGGAGCAGCTCGGCGAGCAGAGCCGCAAGCTGTTCGAGGAAGCCCGTTCGCGCAGCGAGCGCATCAGCTTCCAGGCCTTGGCGCCGCTGGCGCTGCCTGATGCCCTGGAGCGTTTCCAGGACGTATTGCAGAGCCTGCAATCCCTGCGTGAGCAGGTGGCCACCGAGACCGGGCTGATCCTCGACCCGGGCATGGACACCTACCTGATGATGGAGCAGCTCACCTACGTGCAGCCGCGCGCCCAGGAGCTGCTCGGCAGCTTCGCCGCCAATGCCCATGGCGCGGTGGTGTCGCAGCACTTCACCCTGCAGAGCCGGGTCGCCGTGCGTGACCTGCGCCGTGCCCTGGATGACACCGAGCGGCAACTGCGCAAGGCCCAGGACGCCATCGCCCAGGCGTCCGACGTCAATGCTGCGCTGGATGCCCCGTTCCGCCAGGCCGACCAGGCCATGAACGACTTCCTCGCCCGGGTCGACAAGGGCATGTTCGAAGCCAACCCCTTCACCCTCGGCACCGCCGAGTTCGTCCAGCAGGTGGAGCGCCTCGACGGCCAGCTGGTGGCCCTGCAACAGGCGCTGACCGAACGCTTCCAGGCGCGTCTCGGTGATTTCCGCACCCAGGCGCTGCGCAGCATGGTCCAGGTGATCGGCGGCTTCAGCCTGCTCACCCTGCTGGCCCTGTACATGCTGCTGTGCCTCAACGCTGCCATCCGCCGGGGCACCGCCGCCATCACCGAAGCGGCCGAAGGCCTGCGTGCCGGCGACCTGCGCGTGGCGGCCACCGTGCACGGCAGCGACGACCTGGCGCAGATCGCCGAAGCCCTCAACGCCGCCCTGGCGCAACTGCGCAGCTCGCTGGAAGGCGTGAACCTCGAGAGCGGCCAGTTGGGCGGCACCGTTCAGCAACTCAACGCCCAGGCCCAGGACACCCTCACCTCGGTGGAGCAGCAGCAGGGCCAGGTCAGCCAGATCGCCGCCGCCGCGCACCAGTTGGCGGCCACCGCCCAGAGCGTGGCCGAGAGCTGCGAGGGCGCCGCCCAGGATGCCCAGCAGACCCGTGAGATCGCCATGCAGAGCAACCAGCGCAGCGCCCGCACCGGGGCCAGCATGCGCGAGCTGAGCACGCGCCTGGGGGACACCGTCTCCTCGTTGCAGCAACTGCGCGACCAGGCCCAGCAGATCAACCGCGTGGTGGATGTGATAAAGGGCATCGCCGAGCAGACCAACCTGCTGGCGCTCAACGCCGCTATCGAAGCCGCCCGTGCGGGTGAGCAGGGGCGTGGCTTCGCCGTGGTCGCCGACGAGGTGCGCAGCCTGTCCCAGCGCACCCAGGACTCGACCAAGGAAATCGGTGACACCGTCGCCAGCCTGCAAGGCGTGGTCGGCCAGGCCGTGGCGCTGATGGAGGCCGCGTTCAAGCAGGCCGAGGGGGACGTGGGCAGCGTGCTGAGTATGGGCGACGACCTCTCCGGCATCGCCGACGCGGTGCAGCGGGTCAGTGATCGCCTGGCGCAGATCGCCACCGCCGCCGAAGAACAGGCCGCCACGGCGGACGAGGTCAGCGGCAATATCCAGCAGGTGGATCAGGCCGCCAGCCTGTTGCTCCATGGCGCCCAGTCGGTGCAGGCCGCCGCCGAGCAACTGCATCGCGGCAGCCAGGCGCTGAACCAGAACACCGCGCGCTTCCGCCTGGCCTGATCGCCGGGCAACCGGCCGCCTGCGGGCGGCCGGCCTTCCTTACAGCTTCCAGAACGGCTTCAGCGCCTCTTCCAGGGCCTGCTCGCGGGTCAGCCCGATATCGCGCAGCGCCTGCTCGTCCAGGTCCAGCAGCGCCTTGCGGGTGTGCAGGCGGCGCCAGAAGCGATGCCAGCGACCGTCTTCGGCGAAGCGGGCATTCGCGCGGACGCACAGGTGCTCCAGCTCCAGTTCTTTCCCGTGGAGGCTCAGCCGCGTATCGCTCAGGCCGTTCATGTCGTTCTCCTCATGCTGGAGTGCAGGTGTATGGAGAGCATGATGAATGGGCGACGAAAAGCATTACAGATTCACGGCGTGGATATTTTTTTCATACAGATTGCGCGTCTTCGCGTCTGAATCCACAATTTACCCGTAATCTGTACCGGTCTGTGCGCAACCCGCCCTGCGCAAGGGGAACTGTCATGAAGCTCTACACCCAGCTCGCCGAAACCCTCGCCGAACGCATCGAGCAGGGCTACTACCGCCCTGGCGACCGCCTGCCCTCGGTACGCGCCCTGAGCCAGGAGCACGGTGTCAGCCTCAGCACCGTGCAGCAGGCCTACCGCCTGCTGGAGGATGGCGGCCTCGCCGTGCCACGGCCGAAGTCCGGCTACTTCGTACCGCCCCGCCGCGAGGCCCCGGCGCTGCCGGCCATGACCCGCGCGGCGCAGCGCCCGGTGGACGTGTCGCAATGGAGCGACGTGCTGGAACTGGTCAAGCGCGGCGCCCGCGACGGCCTGGTGCAACTGGGTCGGGGCATGCCCGATGTCTCCAGCCCCACCTTGCGGCCGCTGATGCGCAGCCTGGCTCAGGTCGCCCGGCGCCCGGACCTGGGCGGCCTCTACTACGACGCCATCCAGGGTTCGCTGCCGTTGCGCGAACAGGTGTCGCGGCTGCTGGTGGATGCGGGCTGCCAGATTCCCGCCAGCGACCTGATCATCACCACCGGCTGCCACGAGGCGCTGTCCGCCTCCATCCGCGCCATCTGCCAGCCGGGCGACATAGTCGCGGTGGATTCGCCCAGCTTCCACGGCGCCATGCAGGCATTGAAGGGCTTCGGCATGAAGGCCCTGGAACTGCCCACCGACCCGATCAACGGCATCAGCCTGGAGGCCCTGGAAATGGCCCTGGAGCAGTGGCCGATCAAGCTCATCCAGCTCACCCCCAACTGCAACAACCCCCTCGGCTACATCATGCCGGAGGCCCGCAAGCGCGCCCTGCTGACCCTGGCCCAGCGTTACGACGTGGCGATCATCGAAGACGACGTCTATGGCGACCTGGCCTACCGCTACCCGCGGCCGCGCACCATCAAGTCCTTCGACGAGGACGGCCGCGTGCTGCTGTGCAGCTCCTTCTCCAAGACCGTGGCGCCCGGTATCCGCATCGGCTGGATCGCCCCCGGTCGCTACTTCGACCGGCTGCTGCACATGAAGTACATCTCCACCGGCGCCACCGCCACCCAGCCGCAGATCGCCCTGGCCGAATTCCTCGCCAGCGGCGCCTACGAGCCCCACGTGCGGCGCATGCGCAGCCAGTACCAGCACGGCCGTGACCAGATGATCGACTGGGTGATGAAGTACTTCCCCGAAGGCACCCGCGTCAGCCGGCCCCAGGGTGGCTTCATGCTCTGGGTGGAGCTGGACGAGGGCTTCGACACCCTGCGCCTGAACCGCGCCCTGCTCGACAAGGGCGTACAGATCGCCTCCGGCAGCCTGTTCTCCGCCTCCGGCAAGTACCGCAGCTGCCTGCGCATGAACTACTCGCGCAAACCCGACGCCGAGCAGGAAGCCGCCGTACGCAAGGTGGGCGAGACGGTGAAGGAGTTGATGGCGGAGATGGCGGTGGAGACGACCGTGGAAGCGAATTCATTCGCGATGCTTTGAACTCGTCGGTCTTCGGCTACCCATAGACCGGCGTTTTCCTGGGCACGCTCGCGCGGCCATGTCTTTCCCCGTTGATTAGAGTCCCTGCTTCCATGGAAGGAGGGCAGGCTCATGGGCAGTCGCGATCTGCGCAAGGGGCGCGTTTTCGAAGCGGGCAGGGTTTATCTCATCACCGCGACCACGGCCGAGCGGCGCCCGCTCTTCGCCGATTTCATGCACGCTCGGTTATTGGTGGGTGAGCTGAGGCGCCTGGAACACGGCAACTTGGCGCAGTCACTGGCCTGGGTGGTGATGCCCGATCATTTCCACTGGCTGATGCGGCTCAACGGGCCAATGCCCTTGTCATCGGTGGTCAAGGCGCTGAAGGGCCGCACCGCAAGGCGCCTGGGCCCGTTGCTGGACGATGGAGGGAAGGTCTGGCAGCCAGGGTTCCATGACCGGGCGCTGAGGCGTGAGGATGAATTGCTGCCGATTGCGCGCTATGTGGTCGCCAACCCGCTGAGGGCGGGACTGGTACAGCGCCTTGGTGATTACCCGCATTGGGACGCGGTGTGGCTGTGAGGTGATGGCAGTCCTGCGGCCTGCTTCGCGAATGAATTCGCTCCCACGGGGCACCGTGCTTTTCTGTGGGAGCGAATTCATTCGCGATTGTCCGAGCGCAGGGTTTCCTTGGACGGTAGGGGCGAATGAATTCGCCCCTACAGAGGTGCAGGTCCCGAGCGGATTAGATCACTCCACCTTCTTCCCACTCGCCAGGTGCGCCGCCAGGGTGCGCAGGGCGCCGAGCTGGCGGCAGATCAGGCCGAGTTCGGTCTGTACCAGGCGGGCGCGTTCGTCCATGTCCTCGGGCAGTTGCTCCAGCTCCTTGGCCAGGGCTTCTTCCGGGTCGCTGTGGATGGTCACCGGCTTGCGCGCGGCGAGGTCGGTGGCGATTTCTTCCAGGGCGGTGGCGATGCGTTCGGCGGCGTCGCCCAGCAGGTTGCCTTCCAGGGCCATGGGCTCGCTGGAGCGGTGGGCGCCGAGGGCGGAGAGGTAGCTGAGCAGGGTGTGGGAGAGCACCAGGAAGCGGAAGCCGATGTCCGCTTCCTTACGGAAGTGCCCCGGCTCCATGAGCATGTTGGCCAGCGTCGTGGACAGCGCCGCGTCGGCGTTGTGGGCGTTGCGCCGGGCCAGGCGGTAGGCCAGGTCGTCGCGCTTGCCGCCGCTGTACTGCTGCACCAGCTGGCGCAGGTAGCGGGCGTTGCAGGCCAGGGCGTTGGCGACCACGCGGTGCAGGCCGCGGCCCTGCCAGTCGGGGAGGATGAAGATCACCGCCAGGGCGGCGATCAGGCTGCCCAGCAGGGTATCCACCAGGCGCGGCACGAACAGGCCGTAGCTGTCGCCGATCTGGTTGAAGCAGAACAGCACCATCAGGGTGATCGCCGCCGTCGCCAGGGTGTAGCGCGTGGCGCGGTTGGCGAAGAAGATCACCCCGGCGACCACCGCGAATAGCGATTGCACCAGGGCGCTGGGGAACAGGTCGAACAGCGCCCAGCCCAGGGCCAGGCCGATGACGGTGCCGATGATCCGCTGCACCAGCTTGCGCCGGGTGGCGCCGAAGTTGGGCTGGCAGACGAATACGGTGGTGAGCAGGATCCAGTAGCCCTGGCTGGGGTGGATCAGGTGCAGCACGCCGTAGCCGGTGGACAGGGCGATGGCCATGCGCAAGGCGTGGCGGAACACCAGGGAGGTGGGGGTGAAGTTCTGCCTGAGACGCTCCCAGACATCCTTCAGGCCCTTGGGCGAGCGGTCCAGCAGGCTGCTGTCCTGGGCTTCGGCGAGGGCATCGGGGTTGCTGGCATCGGTGAGCAGGCGGTCCAGGGTGGAGAGGTTGCCGGCCAGGGCGTTGAGCGAGCGCAGCAGGCCGCGCCAGGCCGGGTTGCTCTGGATGCGCAGGTGCTCCAGGGAGCGGTGCAGATCGTCCAGGGCCTGGGTGCCGTCGTTGTAGTCGAAGGGCTGGCGCATCTGGATGGCCTGGCCCAGGGCCTGGCAGGCGCCGCCCTGCTGGCGCAGCAGGCGCTGGCAGCGGAACAGCACGTCGCTGTGGAAGAAGGCCTCGGCCAGCTGGTTGTAGGGGTAGTGCGAGGAGCTGGCGCGCTCGTGGATGTCCTGGGCGAGGAAGTACAGCTTCAGGTAGCGGCTCACCTTGGGCCCGGGGCGGCCATTGCCGACGCGGTGCAGGATGATCTCCTTGGCCGCGTTCAGCGCCGCCACCACCTTGCCGTTCTGCTGCGCCAGTTCCAGGCGCTTGGCTTCCACATCCAGCTCGCGCAGCGGCTCGAAGAGGTTGGCCTTGAGCTTGAGGTAGCGCCCCAGCTCGCGGTACAGCCGGGCCAGGCTCTGCTGCACCGGCTGGTGGGTGAACAGCGCCTGCCAGATCACCGAGAGCAGCCCGTACCAGGCCGCGCCGCCCACCAGCAGCGCCGGTTCACGCCACAGATCATGGCCGATGCCGTCACGCTGGTCGACGCCGATCATGCTGTAGATCGACAGGATCAACGTCGCCGAGGCGATGGTGGCGTAGCGCTCGCCGAGGGCGCCGAGCATGGTCAGGCCGAAGGCCGCCAGCGCCAGGGCGGAGACGAACAGCCAGGGGTAGGGGAACAGCAGTTCCACCGAGAAGGAGGCCACGCTGAAGCAGCCCAGGGTCACCAGCAGCGCGTTGAGGCGGCCCTGCCAGCTGTCATCGGTTTCGGCCAGGGCGCTGGCGATGATGCCGAGGAACAGCGGGATCAGCAGTTCCATGCGGTCCTGCTGCCAGCAGAGCGCCATGCTCCCGGTCAGGGCGACGAACACCCGCAGGCTGTAGCTGAACTTGTCCTGGGCCCAGAGGCGGCGCAGGGAATGACGGAGCGAGGTCGATGACATGGCGGCCTTGTGGGCATGCGTTCCAGGGGCTCGGCCTGCGCGGGTGTGCGTGGGCCGATCGGCAAGAGGTTACCGCTTGGATGCCGCCCGGGCGAGGCGGGTTACACCCGCTGGCGGGAATGCGCAGGTGCTGCCGCCCTCAGGCATGCCCCGGGCTCAGACGAACTGCGCGGCGGCGTGGGCCGAGGCCCAGGCCCACTGGAAGTTGAAGCCGCCGAGGTGGCCGGTGATGTCCAGCACCTCGCCGATGAAATACAGCCCTGGGGACTTCTGCGATTCCATGGTCTTGGACGACACCTCGTGGGTGCTGACCCCGCCCAGGGTGACCTCGGCGGTGCGGTAGCCCTCGGTGCCCGATGGCGTGAGCTGCCAGTCGGTCAGGGCTTCGGCGATGGCCTGCAGCTCGGCCAGGCTGTACTGCTTCATCGGCCGCGAGGCGAACCAGCGCTCGGCCAGCAGGGTGGCGAACTTGCGGGTGAAGAGTTCGCCCAGCAGGGTCTTCAGCTCGGCGTTGGGCCGTTCGCCCTGTTGCTGCACCAGCCAGGCGGGAACGTCCAGGGCTGGCAGCAGGTTGATCGAGATCGCCTCGCCCGGGTTCCAGTAGGACGAGATCTGCAGGATCGCCGGGCCGCTGAGGCCGCGGTGGGTGAACAGGATGTTCTCGCGGAAGCTGGCGCCGTTGCAGCTCACCAGGCTGTCCACCGAAGTGCCGGAGAGTTCGGTGCACATCTGCTTGAGCTGGTCGGTGATGGTGAAGGGCACCAGGCCGGCGCGGGTCGGCAGCACTTCGTGGCCGAACTGGCGGGCCACCTGATAGCCGAAGCCGGTGGCGCCCAGGGTGGGGATCGACAGGCCGCCGGTGGCGATCACCAGGGATTGGCAGCGCACCGCGCCGATGGCGGTCTGCAGCTCGTAGCCGGCCTCGTGGCGGGCGATGGCGGTGACCGCCGTGTCCAGGCGCAGGTCGACGCCGTGTTCGTCGCACTCGGCCAGCAGCATGGCGAGGATGTCGCTGGCCTTGTGGTCGCAGAACAGCTGGCCGAGCTTCTTCTCGTGGTAGGCGACGCCGTGCTTGTTGACCAGCTCGAGGAAGTCCCACTGGGTGTAGCGGGCCAGGGCCGACTTGCAGAAGTGGGCGTTGGCGGAGAGGAAGTTGGCCGGCTCGGTGTAGAGGTTGGTGAAGTTGCAGCGGCCGCCGCCGGACATGAGGATCTTCTTGCCGGCCTTGTTCGCGTGGTCGAGCAGCAGCACCCGGCGACCGCGCGCGGCGGCCTTGGACGCGCACAACAATCCGGCGGCGCCGGCCCCGATAATCACCACATCAGTAACGAACAAGAAACCACCCTCAGAAGTCGATTCGGCCAAGGCGCGCGCCGGTGGCGAAGTCTACCCTATGGAGGTGTCGCAGCCAGCGTTCTCCGCTGGCTGGCGAAGGGAAATGCGTGCAGTCTGGCGGTGCCGGCCGTCCCAGCCCCAGTGGAAGCCATGGATGAAAAAGACCTGCAGTTGTTTGCTGTTGCTCGTTCTGCTTTGCACGGGGGCTGCACGCGCCGAGCACCTGCGACTGGTGGCCAACACCTGGCCGCCGTTCACCGACGCCAACCTGCCCCAGGGTGGCCTGGCGGTGGACCTGGTGGTGACCGCGCTGCAGCGCGCCGGGCACACCACCGAGTACGTGGAAGTGCCCTGGGCACGTGCCCTGCGCGGGCTGGAGGTGGCCGACTACGATGTGGTGGTCAACGCCTGGTACGACAAGGCCCGCGCTGTCTACGGCCTGTATTCGAAGCCGTACCTGATCAACCGCGTGCGCTTCCTCCGCCATCGCGGCGCGAAGGTGAATTTCGAGACACTGGCCGACCTGCGGCCCTACAGCATCGCCGTGGTGCGGGGCTATGCCTACTCCGCCGAGTTCGACCATGACCCGACCCTCGACCGGGTGCCGGTGATGGGCTTCGAGATGGGCGCGCGCATGCTCGCCGCCGGGCGTGTGCAACTGACCCTGGAAGACGAGCTGGTGGCGCGCTATCACCTCAATCGCGAGCTCAAGGAGTTGAAGGGGCAGTTGGAATTCCTGCCACGGCCCCTGAGTGAGAACGACCTGGCGATCCTGGTACGCCGTAGCCACCCACGGCACCGCCAGCTGGTGGCGGATTTCGACCGGGCGATGCAGGCGATGCGGGATGACGGGACCTACCAGCGCATCTTCGAGCGCCACGGCTTCTAGCGGTTGGCGATGGTCCGCCCGCGGCCTTCGTGCTTGGCCTGGTAGAGGCGCTGGTCGGCTTCGTGGAGCAGGCTTTCCAGGTCTTCCGGCGGCCCCTGGTAGATGCCGGCGCTGAACGACAGCGGCGGCGCGTCGGGGGCGTACTTCAGCCGTGCACAGTTGCGCCGCAGCTGGTCGAGGGTGGCCTTGAGGGTAGCCGCGTCGCTCTTGCTGACCACGGCGAACTCTTCACCACCGAGACGGCCCAGCAGGGCGTCGGGCAGGGCGTGGGCCAGCACCCGGGAGAACATCACCAGGGCGGTGTCGCCGCTGGCGTGGCCGAACTCGTCGTTGATCAGCTTGAAGAAGTCCAGGTCGAGCATCGCCACGCTCAGTTCCTGGCCCGCGCGCTGGGCCTGCTGGAACAGCTGCAGGCCCTGCTCGTAGAAGGCGCGGCGGTTGTAGAGGTTGGTCAGCGAGTCGAACAGCGCCGCCTGCTTGAGCGCGCGCATCAGGTCGCGGCGCTCCAGGGTCGACATCACCCGGCAGTTGAGTTCCTCGGAGCAGAAGGGCTTGCGCAGGAAGTCGTCGGCGCCGTGCTTGATGAACATGGCGCTGAGCGAGCCTTTCTGGTCCGCCGAGAGGCCGAGGATGATCAGCTCGTTGCGGCGCATCTTCTGCCGCAGCATCTTCACCAGGTCGAAACCGCTGATGCCGGGCATGCCGTGGTCCACCAGCAGCAGGTCGATGTCCGGCTGTTCTTGGAGGATGCGCAGGGCTTCGTCGCCGTCGCGGGCTTCGATGACCTGGTAGAGGTGCGGGGTGAGCACCCGGCGCACGAAGTTGCGGGTGGCGTCGGAGTCCTCGGCGACGAGGATCTTCACCCCGCAGTTGCGGGCCAGGCGGTGCAGCAGGCGGAAGGCGTACTCGTAGGAGTGCTGGCTTTCCTTGAGCACGTAGTCGACCACGCCCTTGAGCAGCAGCTCGTCGCGGCGCTGCTCGTTATAGGAGCCGGTGAGGACGATGCAGGGCAGTTTGTAGCGCAACACCAGGGGGACGACCTCGCCGTCCGGTGCATCCGGCAGGTTGAGGTCGACGATGGCGGCGAAGAACAGCGAGGCGGAGGTTTCCAGCAGCACTTCGGCCTCGGCGCGGGAGGCACAGAACAGCGGCTGCAGATCCGGCTCCTGGCGGAACAGGTGTTCGAGGATCTTGAGGACCAGCGGGCTGTCTTCGACGACCAGAATATTGCGCACGACCTACTCCATTGCTGCGTGGCGGGGGCCTCCCGCCAGCGCTGTCATACAGGGCGAACCTTTCCGGGGCGTTACTAGAGGGCGCGCACCTTGAACGAGCGGCCCTTGATCTTGCCGTCACTCAGGCGTTTCAAGGCCTGTTTGACGATGTTCCTGTCCACGGCCACGAAAGCCTGGAAATCGAAGATGGCTATCTTGCCAACCTGTGCACCCGGAATGCCAGCTTCACCTGTCAGCGCGCCGAGGATGTCGCCAGGGCGCACCTTCTCTTTGCGTCCACCGTTGATACACAGCGTAGCCATTGGCGGCAGCAGCGGGTCACGGTTCTTCAATACCAGTTCATCCAGGCGCTGCCAGTTCAGCGGGGCCTTCTGCAGGTCCTCGATGGCCTGGGCGCGGCTGGCCTCGGCGGGTGCCACCAGGCTCAGGGCCAGGCCCTTCTCGCCGGCACGGCCACTGCGGCCGACACGGTGCACGTGGATTTCCGGATCGCGGGACAGCTCGACGTTGATCACCGCCTCCAGGCCGGCGATGTCCAGGCCGCGTGCGGCGACGTCGGTGGCCACCAGCACGCTGCAGCTGCGGTTGGCGAACATGGTCAGCACCTGGTCGCGGTCGCGCTGTTCGAGCTCGCCGTGCAGGGTCTGTGCCGAGATGCGGTTGGCCTGCAGGTGTTCCACCAGCTCCTGGCACTGCTGGCGGGTGTGGCAGAAGGCGACGCTGGACTGCGGGCGATGGTGCAGCAGCAGGTGGACCACGGCGTCCATGCGCTGGTTGGGGTCGATCTCGTAGAAGCGCTGCTCGATCTGGCTGTCGTCGTGCAGGGCCTCGACCTTCACCTGCTGCGGGTTGCGCAGGAAGCGCCCGGCCAGTTCGGCGATGCCCTTGGGGTAGGTGGCGGAGAACAGCAGGGTCTGCCGCTTGGCCGGGGTCTGCTCGATGATGTCGGCGATGCTGTCGTAGAAGCCCATGTCGAGCATGCGGTCGGCTTCGTCCAACACCAGGGTGTTGAGGCCGTCGAGCTTCAGGGTGCCCTTGCGCAGGTGCTCCTGGATGCGCCCCGGGGTGCCGACGATGATGTGCGCGCCGTGCTCCAGGGAGCCGATCTGCGGGCCGAAGGGCACGCCGCCGCAGAGGGTCAGCACCTTGATGTTGTCGGCGGCGCGGGCCAGGCGGCGGATTTCCTTGGCCACCTGGTCGGCCAGTTCGCGGGTCGGGCACAGCACCAGGGCCTGGCAGCCGAAGAAGCGCGGGTTGAGCGGGTCGAGCAGGCCGATGCCGAAGGCAGCGGTCTTGCCGCTGCCGGTCTTGGCCTGGGCGATCAGGTCCTGGCCCTTGAGGATCACCGGCAGGCCCAGGGCCTGGATGGGCGTCATCTCGTGGTAGCCGAGGGCGTCGAGGTTGGCCAGCATGGCGGCGGACAGGGGCAGGGCGGAAAAGGCGTTGGTGGTCACGGGCGGGGCCTGGCAATCGGATAGGCGCGCATTTTAGCAGGATGGCGCCGGGCCACCTTGCCGTCCCGGTGTCGCAGCGGCGTATCAGTGGTCGATATCGCCGGGTACCCGACGCACGGCGCGGCCACTGTCCGGCGGCAGCTGGAAGAAGATCGCCGCCGCCAGCAGGGTGAGGGTGCCGACGCACAGGTAGGTGGCCTGGAAGGCCGCCAGCACCGAGGGCGCGTCGGGTTTGCCGAAGCCGCCCAGCAGCGCCGCGGCCACCGCCACGCCGAGGCTCATGGACAGCTGCATGACTACCGAGAGCAGGCTGTTGCCACTGCTGGCCTGGTGGTCGTCGAGGTCGAGCAGGGTGACGGTGTTCATGGCGGTGAACTGCATGGAGTTCACCGCGCCCAGGGCACCCAGGTGCAGGAGCAGCAACGGGTAGGGCGTGTCGGCGTCGATCAGCGCCAGGCTGGCGATCATGCCGCCGAGCAGCAGGGTGTTGCCCAGCAGCAGGCGGCGGTAGCCGAGGCGGTCGAGCAACGGCTTGGCCAGGGGCTTGGCGATCATCGCCGAGAGCGCCAGGGGGATCATGGTCATCCCCGCCTGGGCCGGCGGGAAGCCCAGCGCCACCTGCAGCAGCAGGGGCGTGAGGAAGGGCAGGGCGCCGCTGCCCAGGCGCGAGAACAGGTTGCCGAGGATGCCGGCGGCGAAGGTGCGGGTGCGGAACAGCGAGGGCGCGAACAGCGGCTGTTCCACCTGCACTGCGTGCAGCCAGTAGGCGGCCAGGCAGGCGAGGCCGCCGAGCAGCAGGAGCATCACCCGCACATGGGGCAGGTGCAGTTCGCCCAGGCCCTCCAGGGCGATGGTGATCAGCACCATGGCGGTGCCGAACAGCAGGAAGCCGTAGACGTCCAGGCGCACCGGGCCGCTGGAGCGCAGGTCGGGCATGAAGCGCCAGGCGGCCCAGCCGCCGATCAGGCCGACGGGCAGGTTGATGAGGAAGATCCAGTGCCAGGTGGCGTATTCCACCAGCCAGCCGCCTAGGGTGGGGCCGATCAGCGGGCCGAACAGGCCGGGCAGGGTGATGAAGCTCATGATCCGCACCAGCTCGGTACGCGGGTAGGCGCGCAGCACCACCAGGCGCCCCACCGGCATCATCAGGGCGCCGCCCAGGCCCTGCACCACGCGGGCGGCGACCAGCTGCGGCAGGGTGGCGGAGAGGGCGCAGAACAACGAGCCGAGGCTGAACAGGACGATGGCGCCGAAGAATATCCGGCGGGTGCCGAAGCGATCGGCGATCCAGCCCGAAGCGGGAATCAGCAGGGCCACGGTGAGCATGTAGGCGATGATCACCGACTGCATGCGCAGCGGGTCTTCGGCCAGGTCGCGGGCCATGGCGGGAAGGGCGGTGTTGAGGATGGTGCCGTCCAGGGCCTGCATGAAGAAGGCGACGGCCACCAGCCAGGGCAGCAGGCGGGCGGTGCGGGCGTCGAGGCTGGGCAGATCGGCCATGGGATTCCTTGGGCGGGCGACCCTGCGGACTTTAGGCGCCGCCGGCCGGGCTGTCATCCCGCCGCGAGCGGCGCCGGCTGCTAGGCTAGGTTCACTCCCCCTCGCGTTTGCTGCGGAATGGCCCCTATGCGGATCTGCTGTGCGCTGCTGCTTTCCCTGTTGGCTCTGGCGCCCTGCCATGCGGCGCAGTGGTTCCCGGTACCGGTGATCGCCGACGGGCAGGCCCGCGACTATGTCCCCCTCGACCATGCCAGCCGGCCCTGGCGCATCTGCACCCTGCTGCCCCATGGCATCGACCGCTACTGGTGGGGCGTCGCCTGGGGGCTGGACGAGGAAGCCCGGCGCCAGGGCGTGCAGCTGGGCATCTACGAAGCCGGCGGCTACCAGTTCCCGGCCATGCAGCGCGCCCAGCTGGCCCGCTGCATCCAGCTCGGTGCCGACGCCTTCGTCATCGGCGCCATCGAGGCCCGTGGCCTGTGCCATGAGATCGAGCAGTTGAAAAGAAACGGCACGCCGGTGATCGACCTGGTGAACGGCATCGACTGCGATGGCGTGACCGCCCACGCGCGGGTGGATTTCGCCGATATGGCGCGGGAGGCCCTGGGCTATATACGCGAGCGGGCGGGGGACGGGCCGATCAACCTGGGTTGGCTGCCGGGCCCCAAGGACGCGGGCTGGGTGCTGGACGCCGAGCGCGGCTTGCGCACGGCCATGGACAGCACGTCGGTGCGCCTGGCAGATGGCGGTTACGGGCCCGTGGACCGCTCGACCCAGGCGGCGCTGGTGCGCGGGCTGCTGGGGCGTGAGTCACGCCTGGACTATCTGCTGGCCAATGCCGAAGCGGCCGCCTTCGCCGCGCAGCTGGTCAAGGCGTCGCCGTCGCGCTTCCAGACCCAGGTGGTCTCGCTGTATGCCACCGAACGGGTGGTGGAGGACATCCGCCAGGGGCTGGTGCTGGCGGCACCGACGGATTCGCCGGTACTCCAGGCGCGCATCGCCATCGACCTGGCGGTGCGGGCGCTGGAGGGCAAGGGTGAGGCGCGCTGGGTCAGCCCGCGCATCCAGATGCTCGACCGGCAAAGCCTGGAGCATTTCGATATCAGCCGGCTGATGCCGCCGGGTGGGCACTGGATGATCCGTCAGGAGCTGCCGGAGTAGGGCGGGGCTCCCGGGCCGGAGCCCGGGTTGCAGGAATGAAGGGGCGGTACTCGCCGCCCCTGGGGTTCAGCCGGCCTTGCGCTGCGGCTGGGTGCGTACCGGGGCGTCGCCGGCGACGTAGTAGCTGGCGGTGCTGCGGGGCAGCGGCTGGTGGCCACGGATCCGGTCGGCGATCTTCTCGGCGATCATGATGGTGGTGGCGTTGAGGTTGCCGGTGATGATCTCCGGCATGATCGACGCATCCACCACACGCAGCCCTTGCAGGCCGTGCACGCGGCCCTGGCCATCGACTACCGCCATCTCGTCGCTGCCCATCTTGCAGGAGCAGGAGGGGTGGAACGCGGTTTCGGCGTGGTTGCGGATGAAGTCGTCCAGCTCGGCGTCGGTCTGCACCTCGGCACCCGGGCTCAGCTCGCGGCCGCGGTACTTGTCCAGGGCCGGCTGCGCCATGATCTCGCGGGTGATGCGGATGCCGTCGCGGAATTCCTGCCAGTCCTGCTCGGACGACATGTAGTTGAACAGGATGCTCGGGTGCTCGCGCGGGTCGCGGGACTTCAGGCGGATGCGACCGCGGCTGGGCGAGCGCATGGAGCCCATGTGCGCCTGGAAGCCATGCTCCTGCACGCCCTTGCTGCCGTTGTAGTTAATCGCCACCGGCAGGAAGTGGTACTGGATGTTGGGCCAGGCGAACTCTTCGCGGGTGCGGATGAAGCCGCCGGCCTCGAACTGGTTGCTGGCGCCCAGGCCCTTGCCGCGGAACAGCCAGTTGGCGCCGATGGCTGGCTGGTTCCACCACTTGGTGGCCGGGTAGATGGAGACCGGCTCCTTGCAGGCGTATTGCAGGTAGAGCTCGAGGTGGTCCTGCAGGTTCTCGCCGACGCCGGGCAGGTCGTGCACCAGGGGGATGTCGAACTCGCGCAGCAGGGCGGCCGGACCGACGCCGGAGCGCTGGAGGATCTGCGGCGAGGCGATGGCACCGGCGCACAGCAGCACTTCGCGGCGGGCGTTTACCGTGACCGGCTCGTTGCCATCGCCGTGCAGGTAGGCGACGCCGCTGGCGCGCTTGCCGGTGAAGAGGATGCGGTCGGTGGTGGCGTGGGTGACGATGGTCAGGTTGGGCCGGCCACGGGCCTGGTCCAGGTAACCGCGACCGGTGGCGGCGCGGCGGCCTTCCGGGGTCACGGTGCGGTCCATCGGGCCGAAGCCTTCCTGCTGGTAGCCGTTGAGGTCGTCGGTGGCCGGGTAGCCAGCCTGCACGCCGGCCTCGACCATGGCGTGGAACAGCGGGTTGTTGCCGGCCTTGGGCGTGGTGACGCTCACCGGGCCGTCGCCGCCGTGGTAATCGTTGGGGCCGATGTCGCGGGTCTCGGCCTTGCGGAAGTAGGGCAGGCAGTCGAGGTAGGTCCAGTCTTCCAGGCCGGGCGTCTTGGCCCAGTTGTCGAAGTCCAGGGCGTTGCCGCGGATGTAGCACATGCCGTTGATCAGCGAGGAGCCGCCCAGGCCCTTGCCGCGCCCGCACTCCATGCGGCGGTTGTTCATGTGCGGCTCGGGGTCGGTCTCGTAGGCCCAGTTGTAGCGGCGGCCCTGCAGCGGGTAGGCGAGGGCGGCGGGCATCTGGGTGCGGAAGTCCAGGCGGTAATCGGGGCCACCGGCCTCCAGCAGCAGGACGCTGGTGTTGGCGTCCTCGGTCAGGCGGGTGGCCAGCACGTTACCGGCGGAACCGGCACCGATGATGATGTAGTCGAATTCTTGAGGCATAAGGCTCTCTCTTTAAATGGCTGGGTGGGCTGGAAGCCAGAGCGCTCAAGGCTTCTGGCTTCCAGCTTCGGGCTGCCGTTTAGAAGACGGAGAAGTAGTCGCCTAGCTCGACCTGCACCGATTTGATGCGGGTGTAGTGGGCGAGGGTGGTCAGGCCGTTCTCGCGGCCGACGCCGGACTGCTTGTAGCCGCCGACGGGCATCTCGGCGGGCGACTCGCCCCAGGTGTTGATCCAGCAGATGCCGGCTTCCAGCTTGTGGATAACCCGGTGGGCGCGGGCCAGGTCGCGGGTGACGATGCCGGCGGCCAGGCCGTAGTCGGTGTCGTTGGCGCGGCGGATGGCTTCTTCTTCGGTGTCGTAGACGAGGATGCTCATCACCGGGCCGAAGATTTCCTCGCGGACGATGGTCATGTCGTCACGGCAGTCGGTGAATACGGTCGGGGCCACGTAGGCGCCCTTGGCGTAGTCGCCGTCGGTGACGCGCTCGCCGCCGATCAGCAGGCGCGCGCCTTCCTTGCGGCCGGACTCGATGTAGCCGAGCACGCTTTCCATGTGCGGGAAGCTGGTGAGCGGGCCGAAGTTGGTGTTCTCGTCCTGCGGGCTGCCCAGGCGGATGCGCTTGACGCGCTCGACCACCTTGGCCTCGAAGCGGGCCTGCAGCACGCGCGGGATGAACACGCGGGTGCCGTTGGTGCAGACCTGGCCGGAGCTGAAGAAGTTGGCCATGACGGCGATGTCGGCGGCGCGGTCGAGGTCGGCGTCCTCGAAGATGATCAGCGGCGACTTGCCGCCCAGTTCCATGGTCACTTCCTTGAGGGAGGAGCTGGAGGCGCTGGCCATCACCTTCTTGCCGGTGGCGGTGCCGCCGGTGAAGGAGATCTTCTCGATCTGCGGGTGCTCGGTCAGCCACTGGCCAACTTCGCGGCCGCTGCCGGTGAGGACGTTGAACACGCCATCCGGCACGCCGGCTTCGGTGTAGATCTCGGCCAGCTTGAGGGCGGTCAGCGGGGTCACTTCGCTGGGCTTGAAGATCATCGCGTTGCCGGCGGCCAGGGCCGGGGCGGATTTCCACATGGCGATCTGGATCGGGTAGTTCCAGGCGCCGATGCCGGCGACCACGCCCAGGGGTTCGCGGCGGGTGTAGACGAAGCTGGTCTCGCGCAGGGGGATCTGCTCGCCTTCGATGGCGGGCACCAGGCCGGCGTAGTACTCGATCACGTCGGCACCGGTGACGATGTCCACGGCGCGGGTCTCGGCCAGGGGCTTGCCGGTGTCGAGGGTTTCCAGGGCGGCCAGTTCGTCGTTGCGCTCGCGGAGGATCTCCACGGCGCGACGCAGGATGCGCGAACGCTGCATGGCGGTCATCGCCGCCCACACCTTCTGGCCTTCGATGGCGCTGGCGACGGCGCGCTCGACGTCGTCCTTGCCGGCACGCTGGACGTTGGCGAGAACTTCACCATTGGCCGGGTTGATGCTCTCGAAGGTGGCGCCGCTAGTGGAGTCGACGTAGCGACCACCGATGTAGAGCTTCTGGTCTTCGAATCGGGCCATGGGGTGTGTCCTCTCAGGTCTCGTTTGCGCAAGGCGGGCCGTGCTCGGGGCGGGCCCTTTGTCGGAATTCCGGGCGCGACGAAGGTGCCCGGAAGAGTGAAAACGAGCCTACTTTATTTTTATTGAACGTTCAAACAACAAAGAATAAGCTGCGCTCCATGAACGGGGCTGCGGCAGTTCGCCGCACCTCTTCAGGCCGCATTGCAGAGGCTTCGCCGGGTTACATGAGCGGGTCGGCAGGGCGGCGCGGGTCTGTCGTTGCGCCGTCAGGCGCGTGCCTTCACTGCCCTGGAGCTCTTCTCCAAATGAGTACCGCTTCCCTTGCGCTGCACCCCGAGTCGCGTGCGCGGCTCAACCCCGTGGTGTTCTTCGGGTCCACCGCGTTGATCCTGATCCTCACCGTCGCCCTGATCCTCTTCCCCGAAGGGGCCGGGCTCTGGCTGAACAAGGCGCAGAGCTGGCTCTCGCGCAGCTTCGGCTGGTACTACATGCTGGCCATCGGGGCCTACCTGTTCTTCGTGCTCTACGTGGCCTTCTCCCGCTACGGCAACCTGCGCCTGGGCGCGGACGGCGACCGGCCGGACTTCAGCTACGGCGCCTGGGCGGGGATGCTGTTCTCCTCGGGCATCGGCATCTCGCTGCTGTATTTCGCCGCTTCCGAGCCCATCGACCACCTGTACAACCCGCCGGAAGGCGCGGCGGGCACCGAGCACGCGGCGCGCCAGGCGCTGCAGCTGACCTTCCTCCACTGGGGCGTGCACGGCTGGGCGATCTATGCCCTGGTCGGCCTCGCCGTGGGCTACTTCGCCTACCGCCACAAGCAGCCACTGGCGCTGCGTTCGGCGCTCTACCCGCTGTTCGGCGAGCGCCTGATGAAGGGCTCGGTGGGCAACGCGGTGGATTGCTTCGGCATCTTCGTCACCCTGCTGGGCCTGGTGACCAACCTCGGCATCGGCTCGCTGCAGGTGTCCTCCGGCCTGGAGTACCTGTTCGGCCTGCCCCACAGCCAGGGTGCACTGCTGGCGGTGATCCTGGTGATGAGCGCAGTGGCGACCCTGGCCGCCGTGTCGGGGATCGAGAAGGGCATCCGCCGCCTGTCGAACCTCAACATCATCCTGTTCAGTGGCCTGCTGCTGTTCGTGCTGTTGGCCGGCAACACCCTGCACCTGCTCAACGGCCTGGTGCAGAACCTCGGCGACTACCTCAACGGCCTGGTGCTGAAGACCTTCGACCTCTACGTCTACACCGGCCAGTCCGGCAAGAGCGAGGCGTGGATGGGCCTGTGGACCCTTTTCTACTGGGCCTGGTGGATTTCCTGGGCGCCCTTCGTCGGCATGTTCATCGCCCGCATCTCCCGTGGCCGAACGGTGCGCGAGCTGGTCTGCGGCGTGCTGCTGATCCCGCTCGGCTTCACCCTGGCCTGGCTGTCGATCTTCGGCAACAGCGCCCTGGACCTGGTGATGGACCAGAACGCGGCCGAACTGGGCAAGGCGGCGCTGGAGCAGCCGGCGATGTCCATCTACCTGCTGCTGGAGCACTACCCCTGGGCCAAGGCGGTGATCGGCCTGTCGATTTGCGTGGGCTTCGTGCTGTTCCTGACCCCGGCGGATTCCGGCTCGGTGATGCTGGCCAACCTGTCGCGCAAGGGCGGCGAGCTGGACGAGGATGCACCCAACTGGCTGCGCATTTTCTGGTCGGTGCTGATCACCCTGGTGACCATCGGCCTGCTGTTCGCCGGTAACTTCACCGCCATGCAGACGGTGGTGGTGCTGGCCGGCCTGCCGTTCTCGGTGGTGCTGCTGCTCTACATGTTCGCCCTGCTCAAGGCGATGCGTATCGACATGGAAGTCCAGGAGATGAACCGGCACTCGCCGGTGGTGGTGCCGGGGCCGGTCTGATCACCCCACAATGAACAGCGCCCCAGGGGAAACCCCGGGGCGTTTTCATTTGTGGCGTGTAGGGGCGATTTCAATCGCCACGCGGCGTGCAGCGCCGCCATTACGCGCGTCAGCCAGCCGCCTTGGCCAGCTGCAGGTCGAGATAGTCATAGGCGATCTGCAGCGCCTGCTGGGCGTTGAAGGTATCGCCGGTGAGGGCGCTGCGCAGCCACAGGCCGTCGATCAGCGCGGCCAGGCCACGGGCGGAGGCGCGGGCCTGTTCGTGGGCGAGCACGCGGCGGAACTCGCAGCACAGGTTGGAGTAGAGGCGGTGGTCGTTGACCCGCTGCAGGCGGCGCAACGCGGGCTGGTGCATGCTGGTGGCCCAGAACGCCAGCCAGGTCTTCATGGCCGGGCCGTTGACCTGGCTGTCGTCGAAGTTGCCGTCGATGATGGCGCGCAGGTGGGCCCGCGCGGAGTCGTCGCCCAGGGCTGCGCGGCGTTGGCGCACGGCGTTGCTCAGGGCCAGCATCAGGTGGCGCATGGTGGCTTCGAGCAGGCCGTTCTTGTCCTGGAAGTAGTGGCTGATGATGCCGTTGGAGACACCGGCGAGGCGGGCGATATAGGCGATGCTGGCATCGCCCATGCCGACCTGGTCGACGGCTTCGAGGGTCGCGTTGATCAGTTGCGAACGGCGGATCGGCTGCATTCCGACCTTGGGCATCAGGCTCTCCAGACGACGAATTCGGACGAAGGAAAGCGCGCAGTCTAGGGCGTATCAATTTGATCGATCAATCAAGAAGGTCGTTACGGACATGACCTGTCGGTCAAAGGCATGCCGCCTGATGCGCCGAAGAGGGCGCAGCACATAACCAAAAACGGCGATGCGCACTAGGGGCACGCATCGCCGTCGAGAGGTTGCCAGCGCTTACTTAAGCCATTCGGCCACGCGCTCGGGGTTCTTGGCGATCCAGGCCTTAGCGGCCTCTTCGGGCTTGGCGCCCTCGCGGATGGCCAGCATCACGGCGCCCACTTCCTCGCCGTTCCAGGAGAATTTCTTGAGGAAGGCGGTGGCTTCCGGCGCCTTGGCTTCCAGGCCCGGGTTGACCACGGTGTCGACGTGCTCGTCATCGCCGAAGACCTTTTTCGGGTCCTCGAGGAAGCGCAGTTTCCACTTGGCGAACATCCAGTGCGGGATCCAGCCGGTGACGACGATGGGCTTCTGGGCCTTCTCGGCGCGGGTCAGCGCGGTGGCCATGGCCGGGCCGGAGCTGGGCATCAGCTTGATGTCGAGGTTGTACTGCTTGATGGCGTCTTCGGTGCGGCGCATCACGCCGGCGCCGGCGTCGATGCCGGTGATCTTGCCGTCGAAATCCTTGCTGTACGTGTTCAGGTCTTCGATGGATTTGGCTTGCACGTAGTCGGGCACGATCAGGCCGATCTTGGCGCCCTTGTAGTTGGAGCCGAGGACCACGACCTTGTCCTTCAGCTTCTCGAAGTATTCACCGTGGGTGGCGGGCAGCCAGGCGGAGAGGGTGCCATCCAGGTCACCCCGGGCGATTCCCTGCCACATGATGGCGGGCTCCACCGGCTTGAGATCGACGCCGTAACCGAGTTTCTCCTTGAGGATTTCGCCGGCGACGTGGGTGGCGGCGACGCTATCGTCCCAGCCATTGACGTAACCGATCTTCAGGGTGGGTTTGTCAGCGGCATGGGCGCTGCCGAGGCCGATGGCCAGGGCGGCGATGCCGATGGATTGCAGACACAGGGACTTCAGCTTTCGCATACGTATTGCTCCATCAGGTGGGATTGGCAGCTAGCTACGTTGGATGCCATTAGCCCGTTCTTGCGCGGGCTGCATGGCGCTGCATGCCATGGCCCGATCAGGGCCATGGACGCAGGAGACGGGAAGCGGAAAATCAGAGGCCGACGTGTTTCTTGACGGCAGCGGCGCCGTCCTGGCCATCGAGGGTGGTGACGCCGGCCAGCCATTTGTCGAGGATCGCCGGGTTGGCCTTGATCCAGTCCTTGGCGACCACGACCGGGTCTTCCTTCTTGAGGACGCGGTCCATCAACTGGCTTTCGATCTCGACGCTGAACTGCAGGTTGTTCAACAGCTTGCCGACGTTGCTGCAGCGCGCTTCGTAATCCGGCGGTACCACGGTGTAGACCTTGGCGGCGCCGAAGTCCGGGCCGAACACGTCATCGCCACCGGAGAGGTAGGTGAGATCGAACTGGGTGTTCATCGGGTGCGGGGCCCAGCCGAGGAAGACCACCGGCTCCTTCTTCTTCACCGCGCGCTGCACCTGGACCAGCATGCCGGCCTCGCTGGACTCGACCATGCGGAAGCCGCCGAGGCCGAACTGGTCGCCCTTGATCATCTTGTCGATCAGCAGGTTGCCATCGTTGCCCGGCTCGATGCCGTAGATCTTGCCGCCTAGCTGGTCCTTGAACTTGGCGATGTCCTGGAAGCTCTTCAGGCCAGCCTCGGCGGCGTAGGTGGGCACGGCCAGGGTGTACTTGGCGCCTTCGAGGTTGGCGGTCGGCAGCACCTTCACGCCGTTGTCCTTGGTGAAGGGCTCGATCACGGCGTCCATGGAGGGCGCCCAGTAGCCGAGGAACACGTCGATCTGCTTGTTCTTCACGCCGGTGAAGGCGATCGGTACCGAAGCCATGATCTTGCGCGGGGTATAGCCCAGGCCCTCGGTGAGGACCATGGCGACGCCGGTGGTGGCGGAGATGTCGGCCCAGCCGATCTCGGCGAAACGCACCTGTTTGCAGCTCTCCGGATCCTGTGCCCACGCGCCTTGCATCAGCGCGCAGGCCAGCAAGCCGGCACCCGCGATCTTCTTCATGTTCATCATCTGCAACTCCCTGCTACTGGAAAGTGATGGCTTCTGTTTTCTAGGTATACGTTATTGCCGTTGCAGCTTGGCCCGCGCGCTCAGCCAGCCGAACAGGCGGCCGCGGGAAGCGGTTTGCGGGGTACCGAAGCTTTCGGTGATGCGGTCGAGGATGATCGCCAGCAGCACCACGGCCATGCCGCTTTCGAAGCCCAGGCCGATGTCCAGGCGCTGGATACTGGCGAGCACGTCGTTGCCCAGGCCGCCGGCGCCCACCATCGAGGCGATGATCACCATCGACAGCGCCATCATGATGGTCTGGTTGACCCCGGCCATGATCGACGGCATCGCGTTCGGCAGCTGCACCTTGTATAGCAGCTGCCAGCTGGTGCAGCCGAAGGATTGCCCGGCCTCGACTATTTCCTTGTTCACCTGGCGGATGCCGAGGCTGGTGAGGCGCACCGCCGGCGGCATGGCGAAGATCACCGTGGCGATGATGCCGGGCACGCGGCCGAGGCCGAAGAGCATGGCGGCGGGGATCAGGTAGACGAACGCCGGCATGGTCTGCATGAAGTCGAGGATGGGACGGATGATGTAGGCGACTCGTTCGCTCTTCGCCGCCCAGATGCCCAGGGGCACGCCCAGCAGCAGGCTGATCAGGGTGGAGGAGAAGGTCAGCCCGAGGGTGACCACCGTCTGTTCCCAGAAGCCGGTGAGCACGATGAGCACGAAGGCGGCGGCGGTGAACAGGGCGAACTTGACGCCGATGCGCCACAGCCCGAGGCCGACGAAGACGGCGATCACCAGCCAGGCCGGTGGCCACATGAGGAAGCGTTCGATCAGCTCGGAGAAGCCGCTGACCACCGCACCGATGTTCTCGAAGGCGCCGCTGTAGTTGTCCAGCAGGTGCTGGACGACGTCGTTGACCCAGCTGCCCAGATCCAGTTTCTCGCTCATGGTCATTCTCCCTGCAGACGGCTAAGCAGGCGGCCCTTGCTGATGGCGCCGCAGTAATGGCCGTCCTGGTCGACGACAGGGATGGGGCCTTCGTTGTCCACCAGGCGTTCGATCACCTGTTCCAGCGGAAGGTCCTCGGGTACCGGCACGATGTGCTTGAGCAGCTCAGGCTCCAGGCACTTGTTCTGGCCTTCTTCCACCAGCAGGGCGATCTTCTCCAGGCTGATGGAGCCGCGGAACTTGTTGTCCTCGTCGACGATGAAGGCGTAGTGCTTGTCCAGCGCCTGCAGCTCCTGGCACACCTGCTGGGCGTTGGGCGCCTTGCCGTTGTGCACGTAGAGCGGGACGCTATCGGACTTGAGCTGGCCAGCGGTGAGGTAGCGGCTGGTGTCGACGGTGTCGAAGAAGTTGCGCACGTAGTCGTTGGCGGGCTTCTCGATCAGCTCCTGCGGGGTGCCGACCTGAACCAGCTTGCCGCCTTCCATGATGCCGATTCGGGTGCCGATGCGCATGGCCTCCTCGATATCGTGGGAGACGAAGATGATGGTGCGGCGGTGGGTCTTCTGCAGCGCCAGGAGGACGTCCTGCATCTCGCGGCGCTTGAGCGGGTCGAGGGCCGAGAAGGCCTCGTCCATGATGATCATCGAGGGGTCGACCGCCAGGGCGCGGGCCAGGCCGACGCGCTGCTGCATACCGCCGGACAGCTCATGGGGGTACTTCTGCGCGAAGGGCGCCAGGCCCACCTGCTCCAGTACTTCCATGGCGCGCTGCTCGCGTTCCTTCTTGCCCTTGCCGGCCACTTCGAGGCCGAAGGCGGCGTTGTCCAGCACGGTGCGCGAAGGCATCAGGGCGAAGGACTGGAAGACCATGCTCATGTCGCGGCGACGCAGGTCGATCAGTTGCGCCTTGGGCAGCTTGGCGACGTTCTGGCCGTCGATGAACACGTCACCGGCGGTGGGCTCGATCAGGCGGTTGATCAGGCGGATGAGCGTGGACTTGCCCGAACCGGAGAGGCCCATGAGCACGAATATCTCGCCTTCCTCGACGCTGAACGACACGTCGCTGACGCCGATCACCGCGCCACGTTCGGCGAGGATCCTTTCCTTGCTCCAGCCTTGCTTGAGCAAGTCGATGGCTTCTTGTGGCTGTTGGCCGAAAACCTTGTAGAGGTTCTGGACAACGATTTTTCCAGACTGCATGGGATGGTTCCCCTTCAGTAGACATCCAGATCAGCTACACGGGACCGGACGGGCGCCACGGGGACGCGCCGACAGGCGATGCCGACTGTTATTGCCTGTGTGGGTTTACTGGTTCCAGGGCCTGGCAGGAGAATCGCGCAACCGGCGGAGCGGGCTAGGCACTGCACGGATTCGAGGATTCGCCATGACACCTGGGGTGTATGGACGAGTGTTCGATTCCTTGAGTTCCTGACCATCATTCCGCTGTTTTGCAAACCGCTTTCCAAACCCTCTGGCAGTGCTACGAAACCCTGTCCTTGGGTCGATCAACACCTCGTCCTGAGGTGTGCGTACATCCGAAATTTCTTGTAGGGCGGGCGCCTTAGACATTGGCTCCGCCGTTTTCTGTTCTTCGGTCCAGGGCTGAGGGCCCAGGTCTGTCAGTTCAGGCTTGAAAGGACAGCGACGAAATCGGCTGAGTCAACGATATAGCCTCGGTAGCCGGGCAATTGTCGGTTTACGACCCTGACGTGTTGGGCGACGACACAAGGCCGGTTGCCGAAAAAAACCATAACAGAAATTTTTCACCTGTTGGGGATGCTGAAACCCGCGCAGGGCGCGGGTTTCAGGGGTTGACACAGCCTCAGGCAAGAGCTGCCGGGGGCTACAGCGGATTCGAGAAAAAGCGAAATTCACGGCGCTGCGGCGAGCCCGAGAGCGGCATTCGCCATTTTCCCGTCGCGGGTGGTGACGCCCACCAGCCACTTCTCCAATTGCTCCGGATGCTCCTTCAGCCAGGCCTTGGCTTCGCGCCGGCGGTTGGTGCTCTGGTTGAGGATGGCCCCCATCAGGTGGTTCTCCATATCCAGGCTGAACTCCAGGTTGCCCAGCAGGCGCCCGAGGTTGGGGCATTCCTTGGCCAGGCCCGCGCGGGTGTTGGTGTAGACGGTGGCGCCGCCGAAGTCGGGGCCGAAGTAATCGTCGCCGCCGGCCAGGTAATGCATCTGGAACTGGTTGTTCATCGGGTGCGGCTCCCAGCCGAGGAACACCACCCAATGCTTGAGGTGCTCGGCGCGCTTCACCTGCGCGAGCATGCCGCTCTCGCTGGACTCCACCAGCTTGAAGTCGGCGAGGCCGAACGCCTTGTCGTCGATCATCTTCTGGATCAACTTGTTCCCATCGTTGCCGGGCTCGATTCCGTAGAGCTTGCCGCCCAGTTCCTTCTTGAATTTTGCCAGGTCGGCGAAGCTCTTCAGGCCGCCGTCATAGGCGGCCTGGTTCACCGCCAGGGTGTACTTGGCGCCCTTGAGGTTGGCGCCGAGGGTGTCCACGCTGCCGTTCTCGCGGTAGGGCGCGATGTCGTTCTCCATGCTCGGCATCCAGTTGCCGAGGAAGACGTCGATCTGCTTTTCCGACAGCGCCTTGTAGGTGTCGGGCACCGAGAGCCGCTTGACCTGGGTGCTGTAGCCGAGCTCGGCGAGCACGTAGCGGGTGACGGCGGTGGTGACGGTGATATCGGTCCAGCCGACATCGGCGAAACGGACGGTCTTGCAGGATTCCGGTTCAACGGCGGCCTGTGCCAGCAGCGGGGTGCAGAGCGCTACGGCCAGGAACCGGGGGATCAATGGGTTCATGGGGACTTCCACAGCAGAGTCGAGGGGATGGCGATCGCCTGTCCGCGCGGCGAACGGACTGCTGCTGGCCGGTGCGGGTGCGCCCGGATCATGTGACGAAGTCGTGCGGGCTTCTACGAAGCAGGTCGCAAGCAGGAAGGTGCTGTCGCTTTTTCATCCACGACGCCGCGGCGTATTTGGACACGAGCGGGTCGGTGTGGGACGCCGGCTCGCGGCGGAAATGCAGATGATGTCGGCGACGCCCCATCACCCGTCGCGGAGACCATCGTGGCTATCAGCGTGTTCGACCTGTTCAAGATCGGTATCGGTCCTTCCAGTTCCCATACCGTCGGCCCCATGCGCGCTGCGGTGCTCTTCGTCGGCGCCCTGCGTGAGCGCCAGCTGCTGGAGCGGGTGACGCGCCTGGAGGTGAACCTCTACGGCTCGCTTTCCGCCACCGGCATCGGCCATGGCACCGACCGCGCCGTGATCATGGGGCTGATGGGCGAGTGGCCGGACCGCATCGACCCCAAGCAGATCGCCCCGCGTATCGCCGAGCTGCTCGCCAGCGGCACCTTGCCGCTGGATGGCCGCCTGCCGGTGCCCTTCGACTGGCAGCGTGACATGCGCCTGCTCGACGAGAACCTGCCCTACCACCCCAACGCCATGACCCTGGTGGCCGTGGGCGAGGACGGCGAGCTGCACCGCGACACCTACTATTCCGTCGGCGGCGGCTTCGTCGTCGATGCCGAGCAGGCCGCCGCCGGCCAGCTCGACCAGGATCACACCCGGCTGCCCTATGACTTCTCCAGTGCCGAGGAGCTGCTGCAGCTGTGCAAGCGCCATGGCCTGCGGGTGTCCGAATTGATGCTGGCCAACGAGAAGGCCTGGCGCAGCGAGGCGGATATCCGTAGCGGGCTGCTGCGCCTGTGGGACGCCATGCGCGAATGCGTGGACAACGGCCTGAGCCAGGAAGGCATCCTGCCCGGCGGCCTCAATGTGCGCCGCCGCGCCGCCAGGCTGCACCGCAGCTTGCAGGAACTGGGCAAGCCCAATGTCATCGGCTCGACCATGAGCGCCATGGAGTGGGTCAACCTCTTCGCCCTGGCGGTGAACGAGGAGAACGCCGCCGGCGGGCGCATGGTCACCGCGCCCACCAATGGCGCGGCGGGGATCATCCCGGCGGTGCTGCACTACTACATGAAGTTCAACCCCGAGGCCTCCGACGGCGACGTGGTGGACTACCTGCTGGGTGCCGCCGCCGTGGGCATCCTGTGCAAGAAGAACGCGTCCATCTCCGGCGCCGAGGTGGGCTGCCAGGGCGAGGTCGGTTCGGCCTGTGCCATGGCCGCCGCCGGCCTGGCCGAAGTGCTCGGCGCCACCCCGGAGCAACTGGAGAACGCCGCCGAGATCGGCCTGGAGCACAACCTCGGGCTGACCTGCGACCCGGTGGGCGGGCTGGTGCAGGTGCCCTGCATCGAGCGCAATGCCATCGCCGCGGTGAAGGCCATCAACGCGGCACAGATGGCCCTGCGTGGCGACGGCGAGCACTTCATCTCCCTCGACCGGGTGATCCGCACCATGCGCGATACCGGCGCGGACATGCACGACAAGTACAAGGAAACCTCGCGCGGCGGCCTGGCCGTCAGCGCCATCGAATGCTGACCCGCTTTCGCTCCCCGGCGCGTCGCCCTGCCAGCTTTTGGTGCGACGCCCCGGGCCGCTGCCAGCGCCTCGTGTGACCGCTCGGTCACCTGCGCTGCCGCCCGTCTGTTACGCCCGGTATTCCCGGACGTAGCGGGGTGACAACGGCACCACCAGCGGGTGCTACCTAATACCCCAGGCCCCAGGAACCACGCGGCCTGGCGGTCGTTAACAGAATATTTCTGTCGCTCTCGCCTAGCCCCGCTGGCATGGGGTTTGGATGCGCTTATGCATTTTTATTGAACGGCTGAACAATTTAGGCATGACCTTTGCCTCGTATCAGGCGTAACCATCTGGGTCAGTCGCCGTACCAGAACCATAAGAAGAGAACCTCGCAACGAAGGTTCACAGCGTGCTTAGCGTGAGGGTTTTCAGATGTCACAGTTCAACCAGGGCTCCCAGCCCCAGAACCGCGCACCCCAATCCATCGGCTTCCTGCTGCTGGACAACTTCACCCTGATTTCACTGGCCTCCGCGGTGGAACCGCTGCGCATGGCCAACCAGCTGTCCGGCAAGGAGCTCTACCGCTGGTTCACCCTCACCCAGACGGGCCTGCCGGTAAGCGCCAGCGATGGCTTGCAGATCACCCCCGATGCGGGCCTGGAGAACGCTCCGGCACTGGATGCGGTGATCGTCTGCGGCGGCGTCGATATCCAGCACAGCGTTACCCGTGAACATCTGCAGTGGCTGCAATCCCAGGCGCGCCAGGGCCGCCAGCTCGGCGCCGTGTGCACCGGCAGCTGGGCGCTGGCCAAGGCCGGCCTGCTCGATGGTTACGATTGCAGCGTGCACTGGGAATGCCTGGCGGCGATGCAGGAGGCCTTCCCCCGCGCCGCCATCACCACCCGCCTGTTCTCCATCGACCGCAACCGCAACACCTCCTCCGGCGGCACCGCGCCGATGGACATGATGCTGCACCTGATCGCCCGCGAGCACGGTCGCGAACTGGCGGCGGCAATCTCCGAGATGTTCATCTACGAACGCATCCGCAACGAGCAGGACCACCAGCGCGTGCCGCTCAAGCACATGCTCGGCACCAACCAGCCGAAGCTGCAGGAAATCGTCGCGCTGATGGAGGCCAACCTCGAGGAACCCATCGATCTGGACGAGCTGGCCTGCTATGTCGATGTGTCCCGCCGCCAGCTGGAGCGCCTGTTCCAGAAGTACCTGCACTGCTCGCCGTCGCGCTACTACCTGAAGCTGCGCCTGATCCGCGCGCGCCAGCTGCTCAAGCAGACCGCCATGTCGATCATCGAAGTGGCCTCGGTATGCGGCTTCGTCTCCACGCCGCACTTCTCCAAGTGCTACCGCGAGTACTTCGGCATTCCGCCGCGTGACGAGCGGGCCAACCAGAACGCCAACGTGGTCGCCCTGGTGCCCATGCCCGAGGACCTGATGCGGCCTTCGTCCTCCACCGCCATGGCGGCCCTCACCCGCGCCCAGGGCGAGTCCACCTTCGCCAGCGTGCGCCTGTAAAACCTCCCGGGGCCGCACAGCGGCCCCGGTCATTTCAATCTCACCGCCGTGCCGCGGTTTCTTCGCGGTTGAAACCGCTCCCACAACGCGACGCCAATGCATTGTTGCGGGCTCCATTCCTGTGGGAGCGAATTCATTCGCGATGCTTTTCGAGCCGGCATGAAAAAGGGCGCCATCGGCGCCCTTTTTCGTTGCGGGTGGATCAGCGCGGTACCAGCGCCGGCAGCAGGGTGCGGGAGATGGCCTCGCGCACATTGGGCAGCAGGGTGGCGCGGCCTCCCAGCAGTTCCTCCACCAGGCGCCGCAGGGCCACGGCGCGTTCGGGGCTGAGGCCGCTCACAGCGTGCTCGCAGGCCTGTTCGGCGCTCACCCCCGAGGGAATGGGCAGCCCCAGCGCCACCAGGCGCTCGCGGAAATCTTCCTGGTCGATCAGATCGGCATGCATCATGGCCTGTCTCCTCCGGTCATCGGGCTGCGCGTCAGCGCAGCACTCCTTCTTCCATCAACAGCTTGAAGATAGCCTCGGCGCCCTCGTCTGGCGACAGGTCCTTGAGCACCTTGCCGCCTCCGCCTGAAGCCTTGGCCGTGGCCGCCTTCATGCGCTCGGCGCCGGTCTTGGCCTTGATCACCTTGAGGCGCTTGGGCCTGGGCCGGGCCGGCTGCAAGCGTGCCTCGGCCAGCAGCGCGTCTTCAACCACCTCGACGTCGCAGGCCTTGAGCGTGCCGCGCCGCGCCGGGCCGAAGGCGCTTTGGCGTGCCACCGGGGCGGCGTTGTCGACGCTGGCGAGAAACGGCAGGCGCACCCGCAGGCGGCGTCGTTGTCCTCGGGGCAGGGCTTGCAGCACCTGGGCCACGCCGTTCTCCACCTTTTCCACTTCGGCCAGGCCCACCACCAGCGGCCAGCCGAGCCGCTCGGCTAGCAGGAAGGGCAGCATGCCCGAGCCTTCGCCGGTTTCCGCCTGGCTGCCGGTGAGCACCAGTTGCGCGCCGGCGTCGGCGAGGTAATCGGCCAGGGCGGGTAGCGCGTCGGCCTGGGCGGGTTGTTCGAGTACGGCGATCTGCGCCAGGCCCATGCCCAGGTAGGCGCGCAGGGCCTCCTCGCGCGGGTTGCCGGCGTGCAGCACCTGCAGGCGTTCGCCACCCAGGCGCAGGCCGAGTTCCACTGCACGTGCGTCCTGTTCCGCACGCCGTGGGCGGCCGGAAGTGGGGTGGGCGCCGACCGAGACCAGGGCGACGATGTTCAGTGCGTCATGCGGCATCGCGTGCACCTCCCTGACGGTGTGCGGTGATCCGTTCGATCAGCGCGGCGAGGATGGCGCCGGAGTCGCCGATCACCGAGAGATCGGCGCGTTTGATCATGTCGCAGCCCGGGTCCATGTTCACCGCGATCACCTTGTCGCAGGCGCCTATGCCCTGCAGGTGCTGGATGGCGCCGGAGATGCCCACCGCCAGGTAGACCCGCGCGGTGACCCAGGTGCCGGTGGCGCCGACCTGGCGGTTGCGCGGCATGTGGCCGTCGTCCACCGCGACGCGGGAGGCGCCCTCGGTGGCGCCCAGTGCCTTGGCCGCTTCGTGGAACTGTGCCCAGTCCTTCACGCCGTTGCCTCCGGACAGGATGAATTCGGCCTCGGCCATGGGGATCTGCGCCGGGTCAACGGCCACCGCGCCGAGGTCCTCGATGCGCGGCAGGCTGCGGGCGATGCTGGCCTGTAGCTCGATGGGGCTGGCTTCGTGGCGGGTCTCGCTGACCGGCTCGGCGCACTCGGCGGCGGCCAGGATCAGCCGCGGCGTGGCGCGCACCAGGTCTTCGCGACCGGCACCGGCGCGACCGCTGCAGTGCTCGCCATCCACCTGCCAGACGCGGGTGGCGGGGCGCTCGCCGAGCTTGGCGGCCAGGCGCCGGCCCAGTTCGCCACCGCCGCTGCGGCTGTCGGGCAGCAACCAGTGGCGCGGGGCGAGCTGGCTTTCCACGGCGCTCAGGGCCAGCACCCGCGCTTCCGGCGCGTAGCCGTCGAAGGCCTCGCCCTGGATGCGCAGGATGCGGTCGACGCCCGCGCTGTCGAAGGCGGTTTCCTTGTCGTCGCCGAACAGCACCGCGACCACCGCGCCGTCCGGGCCGGCGAGCTTGTTGGCCAGGCCGAGCAGGTCCTTGTCGTGGCTGCCTAGGCGGCCGCCGACCATGTCCGGCACCACGGCGATGTAGAAGGCCGGTTGCGCCACCACATGCAGCGGCAGTTGCACCGCCTCGCTGGCACCGCTGCGCTTGCTGCTGGTGCCCTGCTGGGCGCCGCTGCGGTCGATGCGCTTGATGCCGGCGGGGCCGATGAAGCCGGCGGCGATGGCGTGGGGGTTCTTGCGGATGACGCCGTTGGGCCCCATCCAGCTGGTCTGTCCCTGCTGCTGCATTGCGGCATGCAGGGGGTGCAGGCGATTGCGGGCGATACGCTCGGCACGCGGGTCGCGGCGGATGATGTCGC
The DNA here is from genome assembly GCF_025685765.1 of Pseudomonas sp. PDM13. NCBI lineage: Bacteria > Pseudomonadati > Pseudomonadota > Gammaproteobacteria > Pseudomonadales > Pseudomonadaceae > Pseudomonas > Pseudomonas sp. PDM13. Next base: position 168,498 of record NZ_JAOTQU010000009.1, read on the forward strand.
TCATCGTTGAATCTCCGTGCGGGAGGGGCGCAGGTGGGCAAGGCGTTGCATCAATGCACCTCCGCCACGGCTTCGCGTTTCGCCGCTGCCGGCTTCTTCGCTTCTGCCGGGGCCTCGACCAGCACCTCGGCCACCAGCTCGGCGATGTCCTTGATCTCCGGGCGCGGTGCGACCACGCCTTCGAGCATCGCGGTGCACTGCGGGCAGCCCACGGCCACCACCTCGGCACCGGTCTCCTTGATGTCGACCATGCGCATGTCGGGGATGCGTTGCTTGCCGGGGATGTCGGTGATCGGTGCGCCACCGCCGCCGCCACAGCAGCGGGAGCGGAAGCCGGAGCGGGCCATTTCCTTCACCTCGATGCCGATGGCCTTGAGCACGGCGCGTGGGGCCTCGTACTCGCCGTTGTAGCGGCCCAGGTAGCAGGGGTCGTGGTAGGTGACGGCACCGGCCTTGCTCTGGCCGAGATTCAGCGCGCCGCCCTGTACCAGCTCGTCGATGAAGGTGCTGTGGTGCAGCACCTGGTAGTGACCGCCAAGGGCGCCGTATTCGTTCTTCAGCACGTGGAAGCTGTGGGGGTCGCAGCTGACGATGCGCGTGAAGCGGTACTGCGAAAGCGTGGCGATGTTGCGCCGGGCCAGCTGCTGGAAGGTGGCTTCGTCGCCCAGGCGCCGGGCCACGTCGCCGCTGTCGCGCTCTTCCAGGCCGAGCACCGCGAAGTCGACCTCGGCGGCCTTGAGGATCTTCACGAAGGCCCGCAGGGTGCGCTGGTTGCGCATGTCGAAGGCGCCGTCGCCGACCCAGAACAGCACGTCGGCCTGTTTCTTCTCGCTCATCAGCGGCAGGTTCAGGTCCGCCGCCCAGTTGAGCCGCCCGCCGGGGGCGAAGCCGCCGGGGTTGTCGGTGGCGATGAGGTTTTCCAGCACCTCGGCGCCCTTGTTCGGGGTAGCGCCCTTTTCCAGGGTGAGGTGGCGGCGCATGTCGACGATGGCATCGACGTGCTCGATCATCATCGGGCACTCCTCGACGCAGGCGCGGCAGGTGGTGCAGGACCAGAGCGTCTCGGCGTCCACCAGGGCCTTGCCCTGCAGGGCGACGATGGGCTGGTGCGGGCCGCCGCTGTGTTCGCCCAGGGGCTTGCCTGGGTAGGGGCTGCCGGCGAAGTTGGCGTCATTGCCACCGGCCAGGCCGATGACCATGTCCTGGATCAGCTTCTTCGGGTTCAGCGGCTGGCCGGCGGCGAAGGCCGGGCACATGGCCTCGCACTTGCCGCACTGCACACAGGCGTCGAAGCCGAGCAATTGGTTCCAGGTGAAGTCGGTGGGCTTTTCCACGCCCAGGGGCGCGCTCGGGTCGGCCAGGTCCAGGGCCTTGAGGCCGGTGGAACGACCGCCGTCGAAGCGTTCGGCGCGACGGTGCCAGGCCAGGTGCAGGGCACCGGCGAAGGCGTGCTTCATCGGCCCGCCCCAGGTCATGCCGAAGAACAGCTCGGACACGCCCCAGGCCACGCCCACGGCGAGAATGGCCGCGAGGAACCAGCCGCCGAAACCTTCCGGCAGGATGCCGGCCACCGGCAGGGTGGCGATGAAGAAGCTCGCGGCGAACATCAGCAGGCTCTTGGGCAGGCGCATCCAGGGGCCTTTCGACAGCCGCGAGGGCGGGTCGAGGCGGCGCTTGGCGACGAACAGCGCGCCGACGAACATCAGCGCCGTGGCACCCAGCAGGGCGAAACCGAGGATGCGGCTGTGCAGCCCGAAGCCATGCACGAGGATCGCCAGCAGCGCCGCCAGGACGAAGCCGCCGGCCGTGGCCACGTGGGTCTTGGACATGTACTTGTCGCGCTCGACCACGTGGTGCAGGTCCACCAGGTAGCGGCGCGGCATGGCCAGCAGGCCACCCAGCCAGTCGACCTTCGCCGGCCGGCCCCGACGCCACATGAGGAAGCGCTTGGCGGCGCCGAGTACGGCCAGTGCCAGGGCGGTGAAAAGAAGGATCGGAAGCAATGTGCTCAACATGGATAACCACCTTGGCCGCAGCGGCAAGCGACAAGCTTCAAGCTGCAAGCAAGAGCCGAGTCCCGCTCCGGCTCTTGCTTGCGGCTTACCCCTTGCCGCTTGTGGCTGCTTTTAAAAGTCCTTGCACAACCGCAGGGCGTCGTAGATCGCCGCGTGCACGTTGCGCGGGGCGCCGCAGTCGCCGATGCGGAACAGCAGGTAGCCGTCGCCGGTTTCGGCCAGGCAGGGCTGCGGGCGGATCTCGAACAGCGCGTCGACGTCGATCTGGCCCTTGTTGCGCGAGCCCTGCTTGAGCGCGTAGTACAGGCTCTCGTCGGGGCGCACGCCGTTTTCGATGACGACCTGGTCGACCACGCGTTCCTCGCGGGCGCCGGTGTATTCGTTCTCCAGCAGCGCCACCAGCTTGTCGCCCTCGCGGTAGACCTTCTCCAGCACCAGGTCGCCGGTCATGATCACTTCCTTGGGATACATGCTGCGGTAGTAGGTGGGGAAGGTGGTGCCGCCCATGGCGACGCCGGGCTTGGTGTCGTCGGTGACGATCTCGACCTGGGAGCCCTTCTCGGAAAGATAGTCCGCTGCCGACATGCCGCCGAATTCGCAGATGGTGTCGTAGACCAGCACGTTGCGGCCGGGGGCGACCTTGCCTTCGAGGATGTCCCAGGAGCTGACCACCAGGCCTTCTGCCGCGCCCCAGTGTTCGTTCTGCTCGATGAAGGGGTGGCCGCCGTTGGCCAGCACCACGACATCCGGGCGCAGGTCGAGAATGGTGTCGACATCGGCGCCGGTGCCCAGGCGCAGGTCGACGCCGAGGCGGGCGATCTCCAGCTGGTACCAGCGGGTGATGCCGGCGATCTGGTCGCGCTGCGGTGCCTTGGCGGCGATGCTGATCTGCCCGCCGAGCTGGTCCTTCTTCTCGAACAGGGTGACGTCGTGGCCGCGTTCGGCGGCGACGCGCGCCGCCTCCATGCCGGCCGGGCCGCCCCCGACTATGACCACCTTGCGCTTCTTGCCGGTGGTCTTCTCGATGATGTGCGGCAGGCCCATGTACTCACGGGTGGTGGCGGCGTTCTGGATGCACAGCACGTCCAGGCCCTGGTACTGGCGGTCGATGCAGTAGTTGGCGCCGACGCACTGCTTGATCTGGTCCACCTGGCCCATCTTGATCTTGGCGATCAGGTGCGGGTCGGCGATGTGCGCGCGGGTCATGCCGACCATGTCGACATAGCCGCCTTCGAGGATGCGCGTGGCCTGGTTCGGGTCCTTGATGTTCTGCGCGTGCAGCACCGGGACGTTGACCACTTCCTTGATGCCGGCCGCCAGGTGCAGGAAGGGCTCCGGCGGGTAGCTCATGTTGGGGATGACGTTGGCCAGGGTGTTGTGGGTGTCGGCACCCGAACCGACTACGCCGATGAAGTCGAGCATGCCGGTGTCGCTGTAGTACTTGGCGATCTGCTTCATGTCCTCGTGGGACAGGCCATCGGGGTGGAACTCGTCGCCGGAGATGCGCAGGCCCACGCAGAAGTCGGGGCCGACTTCCTCGCGCACCGCCTTGAGCACTTCCAGGCCGAACTTCATGCGGCCTTCGAAGGTGCCGCCCCATTCGTCGGTGCGCTTGTTGACGCGCGGGCTCCAGAACTGGTCGATCATGTGCTGGTGCACGGCGGACAGCTCGACACCATCCAGGCCGCCGGCCTTGGCGCGGCGCGCGGCCTTGGCGAAGTCACCGATGACGCGCCAGATCTCTTCGATCTCGATGGTCTTGCAGGTGGCGCGGTGCACGGGCTCACGGATACCGGAAGGCGACATCAGGGTCGGCCAGTTGAAGCCGTCCCAGCGCGAGCGCCGGCCCATGTGGGTTATCTGGATCATGATCTTGGCGCCGTGCTTGTGCATGGCGTCGGCGAGGTTCTGGAAGTGCGGGATGATGCGGTCGGTGGAGAGGTTCACCGAGCTCCACCATTCCTGCGGGCTGTCGCTGGATACCACGGACGAGCCGCCGCAGATGGCCAGGCCGATGCCGCCCTTGGCCTTCTCCTCGTAGTACTTCACGTAGCGCTCGGTGGTCATGCCGCCGTCGGTGGCGATGACTTCGGCGTGGGCGGTACTGAGCACGCGGTTGCGGATGGTCAGTTTGCCGATCTGGATCGGCTGGAACATTGCTTCGAACGCCATGGTGCCGTGCCTCGCCTCAGAGGGGTTTGACGGTGAACAGGCCGTCGTCGTGGCCTGCTTCCGAGCCGCTGTAGACCTGTTCGGCGACGGTGCGGATGCTGCTGCCGCGCGCCTGGAGGATCTGGTCCATGGCCCCGGCGAACCAGCCGGTGAACATGTAGTCGACCTTGCGGCCGACCTTGCCGTAGACGTAGACGAAGGCGGAGTGCTCGAGCTTGACGCTGGCGGTGCCCTTGTCGAGGTCGATGTCCTGGATCTTGAACAGGCCCCAGCCTCGCTGGGACAGGCGCTTCATGTAGTGCTCGAACACCGCGACGCCTTCCAGGCCGTGGCATTCGGCTTCCTTCTCGCACCAGTGCCAGGCGGACTTGTAGCCGGCCTTGTAGAGGATCTCGGCATAGGCGTCGGCGCCCAGCACCTCTTCGATGCCGATGTGGTTGTTGACGAAGAAGTGCCGCGGCACATAGAGCATGGGTAGCGCGTCGCTGGTCCAGACGCCGGTTTCGCTGTCGACTTCGATGGGCAGTTCGGGGGCGTGTTTGGCCATGTGGATAACTCCGAATTCAGGTCAGGTGTAGGGTGGATGACGCTTCATCCATCCACCGCAGAGATGAGCCACCGCGCGGGGGGCTGGTGGATGAAAAGAGCGTCATCCACCCTACGTTCGTGTTCGGTTCGGGCTGGCGTTACTCGCCCCAGACGTCCTTGAGGACGTTCACCCAGTTCTCGCCCATGATCTTGCGCACCACGCGTTCGGGGTGGCCGCGCTTGAGCAGGGTTTCGGTGAGGTTGGGGAATTCGCCCACGGTGCGGATGCCCAGCGGGTTGATGATCTTGCCGAAGTTGGTCAGGCGGCGGGCGTAGCCCTTGTCGTGGGTCAGGTACTCGAAGAAGTCCTGGCCGTGGCCCTGGGTGAAGTCGGTGCCGATGCCGATGGCGTCCTCGCCGACGATGTTCATCGTGTATTCGATGGCCTCGGCGTAGTCGTCGATGGTGGAGTCGATGCCCTTGGCGAGGAAGGGCGCGAACATGGTCACGCCGACGAAGCCGCCGTGGTCGGCGATGAACTTCAGCTCTTCATCGGACTTGTTGCGCGGGTGTTCCTTGAGGCCGGACGGCAGGCAGTGGGAGTAGCAGACGGGCTTCTTGGATTCGAGGATGACTTCCTCGGAGGTCTTGGAGCCGACGTGGGAGAGGTCGCACATGACGCCGACGCGGTTCATCTCGGCGACGATCTCGCGGCCGAAGCCGGAGAGCCCGCCATCGCGCTCGTAGCAGCCGGTGCCCACCAGGTTCTGGGTGTTGTAGCACATCTGCACGATGCCGACGCCGAGCTGCTTGAACACCTCGACGTAGCCGATCTGGTCTTCGAAGGCGTGGGCGTTCTGGAAGCCGAAGAGGATGCCGGTCTTGCCCTGCTCCTTGGCCTTGCGGATGTCCGCCGTAGTGCGCACGGGCATCACCAGGTCGCTGTTCTCGCGGATCAGCTTCTGGCTGGCGGCGATGTTGTTCACCGTGGCCTGGAAGCCCTCCCATACGGAAACGGTGCAGTTGGCCGCAGTCAGGCCGCCCTTGCGCATGTCCTCGAAGAGTTCGCGGTTCCATTTGGCGATGATCAGGCCATCGATGACGATGCTGTCGGCGTGCAATTCGGCTGGGCTCATCAGGCTGTCCCCTTGATTCTTGGTGCGCCGAATCTTCTGCCGGCGCTTTGAACCGAGCATATCGCCGGGGCTTTCGGCGCTATCGCGCAAAAACGACCGGGGTATTGCCGAAAGCGTCAATGCGGGGTCGTGGATGGGCAAGACGGTTGGCCGCGGGGCTGGCCGATGCGCCAGGGCGCGATGGGGAGTGCGGGGTGAACGGCGCCGATCTGCGCTCAGATGCGCTGATCCGTCGCTGATCGTGCCGGGCGTTGCGTGCGCGTGCCGGGCGGCGCTGTTTCGCTGGCCGGGTGTTCGTGGCGGTCCTGGCTGGGGCAGGCGGCGAAGCGGTTGCGGTAGCAGCGGGAGAAATAGGAGGAGGATTCGAAGCCGCAGGCGAGGCCGATCTCCAGCACGCCCATGTCGGTCTGGCGCAGCAGCTGGCGGGCCTTCTCCAGGCGCAGGGCCAGGTAGAAGCCGGACGGCGTGTCGTCCAGGTGCAGGCGGAACAGGCGCTCCAGCTGACGCGGGGTGACGCCCACCAGGGCGGCCAGCTCGGCGGAGCCCAGGGGCTGCTCGCTGTGGCGCTCCATCTCGCCGATCACCTGCACCAGCTTGCGGTTGTGCACGCCGTAGCGACGGGTGATCTGCATGCGCTGGTGATCCTGGCGGGTGCGGATGCGACCGAGGACGAACTGCTCGGAGACCTCCACCGCCAGTTCATCGCCGTGGTCGCGGCCGATCAGGGTGAGCATCAGGTCGAGGGTGGCGGTGCCGCCGGCGCTGGTGATGCGGCGGCCGTCTATTTCGAACAGCTCCTGGGTCGGCAGCAGGCCGGGGTAGCGTTCCTGGAAGGCGTCGATGGCTTCCCAGTGCAGGGTCAGGCGCTGGCGGGCGAAGAGGCCGGCCTCGGCGAGCACGAAGCTGCCGGTGTCGATGCCGCCGAGAGTGGCGCCGTCGAGGTCGGCGCGCTTGAGCCAGTGGGCCAGGCGCGGGGTGAAGCTGGCCAGGGGTTCGAAGCCGGCCACCACGAACAGGCTGTCATTGGTGCCGGGACGCTCCAGCGCCGCATCGACGTTGAGGGACATGCCGTTGCTGCCTTCCACCGCTCCGCCGTCCACACTCAGCAGGCGCCAGCGGTAGAGTTCGCCACGGAAGCGGTTGGCCACGCGCAGGGGCTCGATGGCGGACATCAGGCCCATCATGGAAAAACCGGGCAGCAGGAGGAACCACAGGGTCTGGGGCATCGGGGCGTCCTGTCGGGGCGTTGTCACACTAAAAGGCAGGACGGCGGACAAGGCAATGCAGGAGGTCGTTCCCGTTCAACATTCGGTCGTTTTAGTTCGATTTGGCCGGTTTGGCGCTGCGTAATCTGGCTGCCACGGGTGCAACAGGGCCCGCGAACGGCGGGGCACCAAGCGCCCCGGCACAACAACAGACGGGCCGCGTGGCCCGATAACCGTACGGCTGTAGGGGAGCATTCGATGAAAGGTCTCAACGCACTCGCGGGTTGCTGTCTTCTCACCCTGTTCAGTTCCACCCTGCTGGCGGCGGACGACGCCAGTTGCCAGAAGATCCGCATCGGCGCGGTCGGCTGGACCGATGTGGTCGCCACCACCGCCGTGGCCTCCGAGCTGCTGGCCGGCCTCGGCTACGAAACCACCCAGACCCAGGCGTCGCAGCAGATCATCTTCGCCGGCATCCAGAAGAAGCAGGTGGACGTGTTCCTCGGCTACTGGAAGCCGATCATGGACGACAACATCCAGCCCTTCCTCGACAGCGCGTCGGTGAAGGTGGCGCCCAAGCCGTCCCTGGAGGACGCCGTGGCCGTGCTCGCGGTGCCCACCTACACGGCGGAAGAGGGGCTGAAGACCTTCGCCGACATCGCCCGCTACAAGGACCAGCTGGACGGCAAGATCTACGGCATCGAGTCCGGTTCCGGGGCCAACACGGCGATCAAGAAGATGATCGACGAGAACCAGTTCGGCCTCGGCGGCTTCAAGCTGGTGGAGTCCAGCGAAGCGGCCATGCTCACCGCCGTGTCGCGGGCGGTGAAGAACCACAAGCCGGTGGTGTTCTTCGGCTGGAAGCCGCACCCGATGAACATCCAGATGCCGATCACCTACCTCACCGGCAGCAATGACGTGTTCGGCCCCAACGACGGCGCCGCCACCGTCTCCACCGTCACCGCGCCGGACTTCGCCCAGCGCTGCCCCAACGCCGACCGCCTGCTCACCAACCTGCGCTTCACCAGCGAGCAGGAGAGCCGCCTGATGCAGCCGATCATGGAGCGCGAGGCACCGGCCAAAGTCGCCCGCGAATGGATCAAGGCCAACCCCGAAGTGGTCAAGGCCTGGCTCGCCGGGGTGACCACCTTCGACGGCAAGAACGGCGCCGAGACGGCCATCGCCTCGCTCAAGTAGCTCCTGCAGCTTCGCTGCCGTTACCAACGCTTCGCTTCCTCCCGTGCGCGGTTCGCCGCGCACGGCACCCGATCGCCTCCAAGAAAGGATGTTGCAACCGTGAACCATGAAGTCATCGTCACCTGTGCGGTAACCGGCGCCGGCGATACCGTCGGCAAGCACCCGGCCATCCCGGTCACGCCGAAGGAGATCGCCGCCGCCGCCATCGAAGCGGCCAAGGCCGGCGCCACGGTCGCCCACTGCCACGTGCGCGACCCGCGCACCGGCAAGCCCAGCCGCGACGTGGCGCTCTACCGCGAGCTGGTGGAACGCATCCGCGAAAGCGACACCGACGTGATCATCAACCTCACCGCCGGCATGGGCGGCGACCTGGAGATCGGCAAGGGCGAGCAGCCCCTGGAGTTCGGCGCCGGCACCGACCTGGTGGGCCCGCTGGAGCGGCTCAAGCATGTGGAGGAGCTGCTGCCGGAGATCTGCACCCTGGACTGCGGCACGCTCAACTTCGGCGATGGCGACTTCATCTACGTCTCCACTCCCGCGCAACTGCGCGCCGGCGCCAAGCGCATCACCGAGCTGGGGGTGAAGGCCGAGCTGGAAATCTTCGACACCGGGCACCTGTGGTTCGCCAAGCAGATGCTCAAGGAAGGCCTGCTGGACGACCCGCTGTTCCAGATCTGCCTGGGCATCCCCTGGGGCGCCCCGGCGGACACCACCACCATGAAGGCCATGGCCGACAACCTGCCGGCGGGCGCCACCTGGGCCGGCTTCGGCATCGGCCGTTCGCAGATGCCCATGGTCGCCCAGGCCATGCTGCTGGGCGGCAACGTGCGCGTCGGCCTGGAGGACAACATCTGGCTCGACCGTGGCGTGCACGCCAGCAACGGCCAGCTGGTGGAGCGGGCGGTGGAGATCATCGAGCGCCTTGGTGGCCGTGCCCTGAGCCCGGCCGAGGGCCGCGAGAAGATGAACCTCAAGCGCCGCGGCTGACGTTTCTCCCCTAGCCCGGGCTTCAGCCCGGGAACCCCCCTATCGGACACAGGATCAGGAGCCACCATGGCCTTCATCACCCACATCAAGACCTTCGCCGCCCTCGGCAGCGGCGTCATCGGCAGCGGCTGGGTCGCCCGCGCCCTGGCCCACGGCCTCGACGTCGTTGCCTGGGACCCGGCGCCCGGTGCCGAAGCCGCCCTGCGCACCCGTATCGCCAACGCCTGGCCGGCGCTGCAGAAGCAGGGCCTGGCGCCGGGCGCCTCCCAGGAACGCCTGCGTTTCGTCGAGACGGTCGAGGAATGCGTGCGCGACGCCGACTTCATCCAGGAAAGCGCGCCCGAGCGGCTCGACCTGAAGCTCGACCTGCACGCCCGCATCAGCGCGGCGGCGCGCCCGGAGGCGATCATCGGCTCCAGCACCTCGGGCCTGCTGCCCAGCGAGTTCTACGCCGACGCCGTGCACCCGGAGCGTTGCGTGGTGGGCCACCCGTTCAACCCGGTCTACCTGCTGCCGCTGGTGGAAGTGGTGGGCGGCGAGAAGACCGCGCCGGAGGCCGTGCAGGCGGCGATACAGATCTACACCGCGCTGGGCATGCGACCCCTGCATGTGCGCAAGGAAGTGCCCGGCTTCATCGCCGACCGCCTGCTGGAGGCGCTGTGGCGCGAGGCGCTGCACCTGGTCAACGACGGCGTTGCCAGCACCGGCGAGATCGACGATGCGATCCGCTTCGGCGCAGGGCTGCGCTGGTCCTTCATGGGCACCTTCCTCACCTACACCCTGGCGGGTGGCAATGCCGGCATGCGCCACTTCATGGCGCAGTTCGGCCCGGCACTGCAACTGCCCTGGACCTACCTGCCGGCCCCGGAGCTGACCGAAGCGCTGATCGACGGCGTGGTGGAAGGCACCAGCGAGCAGCAGGGCTCGCGCAGCATCGCCGAGCTGGAGCGCTATCGTGATGACTGCCTGCTGGCGGTGCTCGACGCGGTGAAGGCGACCAAGGAGAAGCACGGCTTCGCCTTCGCCGACTGAAGCCCTACGGACCCTCCGCTACTTCGAACCGGCCCTCTCCCCAGGAGAGGGCCATCGCCAGGAATCGCCATGAGCCAAGCCCTCACCACCTACCGCACCGCCATTCCCGCCGAATGGGTGGACTACAACGGCCACCTGCGCGATGCGTTCTACCTGCTGATCTTCAGCTACGCCACCGACGCGCTGATGGAGCATATCGGCCTGGACGAGGCGGGGCGTGCGAGCAGCGGTCACACCCTCTACACGCTGGAGTGCCACCTCAACTTTCTCGCCGAGGTGAAGCTCGGCGCCGGGGTGGAGGTGCGCACCCAGGTGCTCGCCCACGACGCCAAGCGCCTGCACATCCACCACGGGCTGTACCCCGAGGGTGGCGATGCGTTGCTGGCGGCGAGCGAGCAGATGTTGATGAGCGTGGACAGTGCGACTGCGTGCTCGACGCCGTTCGCCAGCACGGTCGCCGAGAGGGTCGGCGGGCTGGCGGCGGCGCATCGGCAACTGCCGCCACCCGTGCATGTGGCACGGGTGATCGGCCTGCCGCCCGCGCGAGCGGCGGGGTGAGCGGTCAGGGAGTGGGCAGGGCGTAGCGGCGGGCGAAGTCGATCAGGTCGACCAGGTTGCGGGTCTTGAGCTTGTCCATCAGGCGCGACTTGTAGGTGCTCACCGTCTTGTGGCTGATGAACAGCTGCTCGGCGATTTCCTTGTTGTTCTTGCCATTGGCCAGGTTCTGCAGCACCGCCAGCTCACGGTCGGAGAGACTATCCAGCAACTGGGTGTCTTCGCCGGCCTGGGACGGCACCGGCAGGTGCACGGTGCTGGGGAAAAGGCTGTAGCCGGAGAGCACCGACTTGGTCGCGGCGATCAGGCTGACGGCCTGCTCCTGCTTGGACAGGTAGCCCGTGGCGCCGGCCTGCAGGCAGCGGTTGGCGTAGAGCGCGGCGGGCAGCGAAGTCAGCACCAGCAGCTTGAGGTTGACGTCCATGGCGGCGAGGCGGGTCAGCACTTCCATGCCGTCGAGCTTGGGGATGGCGATGTCGAGGATGACCAGGTCCGGCTTGAGCGAACGGGCCAGGCTCAGCCCTTCCACACCGTTCTCGGTCTCGCCGACCATGTCGTAGCCCTCGCGCTCCAGCAACACGCGGGTGGCGAAGCGGATCATCGGTTGGTTGTCGATAAGCAGAATCTTACTCATCTATTCAGTACTCCTTAGCGAGTTTCCCAATGGTCTACGGCGCGCACGCAAAGCCGTTCGATTAAAGGGCAAGTTTTCGTGGTGAGTGTTTGCGCAATTGCCGGTGGGCGCGGCGCAAACAAGTTATCCAAGGCGGATCAATAACCGCTGTAGGTCGATCCGACGCTATGGGATATTTCTTCAGAAGTTATGTTGAAGTCTTTCAGACAATTCCTAATATTCCTGACGTGACCACAGTGGGCCACGCCAGTGGCCACGGGCCTTTTGGCCGTGGAGCCTGGGGAGTTGGCTGAATACGTGAGGCGGGAAGTATATTCGCGGTGAAGGCCGGGTCCGGATGTTTGGGAAGTTTCCTACAGCCTATGTAGGCAGTTTTTAAATACACTCGGACGATTAACGAATTGCCGCTCTTCAACTAATGTTCCTTTCGTCCAACGCCTAGAAACAGGTCGGCCCGGTGCTCCGTCATTTCTCACTCCGCGTACTTGTGCAGTACTTCTGCCTGAGCCTCTGGCTGTTGCCGCTCGCCCTGTCGGCCCGGGCCGCTTCCCAGGAAACCATCCCCCTGCGTCTGGCCAGCCAGCTACGGGTAGACCAGCAGGAACTCACCCTTGGCGAAAGCGATTGGCACTGGTTGCGGCAGAAGCGCGAGCTGGTGCTGGGGGTGGCGGGTGACATCGAGGCGCCGCTGGCGATGCTGCAGCGCGATGGCAGTTTCGAGGGCATGACTGCGGATGTGGTGGCGCTGGTTGGCCAGATGCTCGGCATGCGCGTCGTCCTGCGCAGGCTGCCCGACCAGGCCGCCGTGGCCCGGGCGCTGGAGGATGGCGAGATCGATATGGCCAGCGCATCCAGCCACGGCTTGCGTGGTGCTGCCGTGGCGCGCAGCCAGCCGTTCGCCATCGAGCACGCCGCGCTGTTTCGTCGCCAGGAGGATGGTCGCGAATTCCCGGCCGACCTGGCCGGGCTGACCATCGCCACCACCACCGAATACCTCACCGATCCCGCGTTGCGCCAGAGCTTCCCCGGGGCGCACCTGGTGGCGGCGGGCTCGGTGGACGAGGCGCTGGCCGCCGTAGCCTTCGGCAAGGCCGATCTGTACCTGGGCGACGTGCTGACCGCCTACTACCGGATCAACCGGGGCTTCTACGGTTTGGTGCGCTTCGAACGCTTCGCTGAACTCCAGGCCGATGGCGTGGCCTTCATCGTTCGCCCTGGGGACCCGCAATTGCTTCGCGGCCTGGACGCGGCCCTGCGCGCCCTGGGCCGCTCGCGCCTGGAGGGCATCGCCAAGCGCTGGGTGGGCAGCGGCGTGATGCCGGCGCTGGAGCCGTTGCCGCTGACGGCGGAGGAGCGGCGCTGGGTGGAGCGTCACCCGCGCGTACGCCTGGTGATCGACGACGACATGGCGCCGATGGCGTTCTTCGATGCCCAGGGCCAGTTCCGCGGCATCGCCGCCGACCTGCTGGAGATGGTGTCCCTGCGCACCGGCCTGCGGTTCGAGGCGGTCAGCCGCCGGGGCAGCCTCGCCGACCAGATGGAAAGCTTGCGCCAGGGGCGCTTCGACCTGGCCATCCTCACCCAGGGGCGCGAACGTGAAGGCGCGCTGCGCTTCACCCGGCCGGTGGTCACCAATCCTTTCGTACTGGTGGCGAGACGGGCGCAAGACGGCCTTGCCGAGCCGCTCGACGGCCTCGATGGCAAGCGCCTGGCCATCGCCGCCGGCCATGTGGCGACCGAAGAGGCGCGGGGCATCTACCCCGGCGCGGAGCTGCTGGCGGCGGCCTCGTCCCTGGATGCCATGAACCTGGTCTACAGCGGCGACGCCGATGCGGCGCTGGTGTCGTTGCCCACTGCTCGCTATTACGTGGTGCGGCTGTTCCGCAATCGGCTAGCGGTGGCGTCCCTGGTGCCCATCGACCCGGCCACCGCGAACTTTGCGATGCGCCGGGGCGATGTCGAGTTGCAGTCGATCCTCGACAAGGCGCTCGGCAGCCTGGCGCCGGACGAACTGAATGCCGCCGCCAATCGCTGGCGCGGCAGCCCGGCCATGAGTGCGCAGACCTGGCGCGACTACAACCAGCTGATCCTGCAGATCGTCATCGGTGCCCTGGTGCTGCTGGGGCTGGTGCTCGCCTGGGGGCTGCGCCTGCGCCGTGAGGTGCGCAAGCGGCGGGCGGCGGAGCGGCAGCTCAACGACGAGCTGCGCTTCATCGAAACCCTGATCGACAGCATGCCGCCCCCTGTCTATGTGCGTGACACGGCTGGCCGGATGCTGTCCTGCAACCGCAGCTACCTGCAGACCCTGGGCCTGGAGCGGGAGCAGGTGCTGGACCGCACGGTGGCGGAGTTGCCGCTGGCCTTCGAGGCCGCGCCGCTCTTCCACGAGAGCTACCTCCAGGCCATGCAGGGCGGGGGCCTGATCCAGGGCACACACGAGCTGGAGCTGGGTGGGCGACGGCTGTGGATCGAGCATTGGATCCAGCCCTTCCAGGATTCCACCGGCGCGATAAAGGGGGTGATCGGCGGCTGGCTGGACATTACCGAGCACCATCACCTGGTCCGCGAGCTGGAGGCGGCGAAGAGCCAGGCCGACGACGCCAGTCGCGCCAAAACGGCGTTCCTCGCCACCATGAGCCACGAAATCCGCACACCGATGAACGCGGTGATCGGCATCCTCGAACTGGCCCTGAAGCGCGCCGAGAGCGGGCCCATCGACCCGGCGGGCATCCAGGTCGCCTATGGCTCTGCCAGGAGCTTGTTGACGCTGATCGGCGACATCCTCGATATCGCGCGTATCGAGTCGGGGCGGCTCAGCCTGGCGCCCGGGCGCGCCAACCTGCGCGAGCTGGTCGAATCGGTGGCTCGGGTGTTCGACGGCCTGGCGCGGCAGAAGCGCCTGGAGCTGGTGCTGGAGATCGACGGCAGCATCCAGGGCGATGTGCTGGTGGATGGGCAGCGTTTCAAACAGATTCTTTCCAACCTGGTGAGCAACGCCATCAAGTTCACCACGCACGGGCGGGTCGCGGTGCGCGTGGAAGGGGACACCTCGGAGGCGGGGATGCTCAGGGTCAGCTTGAGCGTCGAGGACAGCGGCATCGGCATCTCGCCGGCGGACCAGGCGCGCCTGTTCCGCCCCTTCTCCCGGATCGAGCGGGCAGGCCAGCCGGTGGATGGCACCGGGCTGGGCCTGGTCATCAGCCGCTCGCTCTGCGAAATGATGGGCGGGCGCCTGAGCCTCGACAGCGTTCCGGGGCGCGGCACCCGGGTGGAGGTGGGCTTGCGCCTGCACCGCCTGGACCCCGTACCGCCGCTGGAGGCCGCGCCGGCCGCTGCGGTGGTGGCTTCACGTCGGTTGCGCGTGCTGGTGGTGGACGATCACCCGGTGAACCGGCAGATCCTGCAGCAGCAGCTGGTCTTCCTTGGCCATGAGGTGGAGGAAGCAGGAGATGGCGAAGAAGCCCTGCAACGCTGGCGCGAAGGACGCTTCGATACCGTTGCCACCGACTGCCACATGCCGCGCATGAGCGGTGCCGAGCTGGCGGCTGCCATCCGCCTGGAGGAGCGCGAGCGGGGCCTGGCGGCTGTGTGCATCATCGGGCTCACCGCCGACGCCCAGCCCGAGGAGATCGAGCGGGGTCTCGCCGCCGGCATGGATGAATGCCTGATCAAGCCCATCGGCCTGGATGCCCTGCAGCTCGCGCTTGGCGGCCATGCCCGGGAGCGCCAGCAGGGCGCGGAGTCACTGGATGACGGGGCGCTGTTCGACCTGGCCCCGCTGCAGCCTCTCTCCGGGGGCGATGAAGCGCTGGTGAGAAATCTGCTGGGCGAGTTGCTGGCGACCAACCGCAAGGATCTCGCGGCCCTGGCGCCGTTGCTGGAGGCGAGCGATGTCGAGGGGCTTGCCGAACTGGCTCACCGGCTGATCGGCGCGGCGCGGGTCGTCAAGGCGGCGGGGGTGATAGCGGCCTGCCGGCAATTGATGGCGGCCGCTGCCGATGCGCCGCCCGATGGGGTTCGGCTGCAGCAGGCGGGCGATGCGCTTGCGCGTGCGCTGACAGCGCTGGAGAGCGGCCTGCGCGAGTACCTGCAGGAGGCCTGAGCTGCGCTGCGGCGCGGTTCATCGTTGCGCGATATGGCGCTTCAAGGCGGCGCCGTCCATGGGGCGGGCGAAGAGAAACCCCTGCGCCAGGGAGCAGCCCAGCTCCAGCAGGCGCTTCTTCTGCTCCGGGCTTTCCACCCCTTCCACCACCAGGGAAATGTCCATGGTGCTGGCCAGGGCTACGGCACTGCTGACCACGGCGGCGCAACGTGGGTGGCTCTGCAGCTTGCGCACGAATGAAGAGTCGAGCTTGATCTGGCTGAAGGGCAGTTCGCACAAGCGGTCGAGCGAGGAGTAGCCAGCGCCGAAGTCGTCCATGGCCAGGCCGCAGCCCATCAGGCGCAACCTGACGAGGTTCTCCAGGCTGGCGGCGGGCGCCCGCAGCAGGCCCGTTTCGGTCACTTCGAAGTTCAAGCCATCGGCGGGCAGGCCGCTTTCCTCCAGGCGGCGGGCGATGCGTTCGACCATTTTCTGGTCGCTCAACTGGCTGGGCTGGATGTTGAACGCCAATTCGATGCGTTGCCCCACGGTGGCCAGGTCACGCTGTAGCGCCAGCCCCTGCTCGAACAGTTGCCAAAACAGGCGGTCGACCAGGCCATTGCTTTCGACCTGGGGCAGAAAATGCGCCGGGCTGAGGACGCCGTATTGCGGGTGGCGCCAACGGGCGAGCAACTCCGCACCTTGCAGGGCACCGCTGCGCATATCGAACTTGGGCTGGAACCAGGCCTCGAACTCACCGCGCTCGAAGCCGTCGAGCAGGTCGTTCAGGGAGGGGATCTCGATCACCTCCGGTGTGCCGACCGGCAGCCCCGGCTCGGGCTCGAAGGCGCGCAGCAGCTGGCTGGCGCGGCCGATGTCGAAGGGCTTGCCGAGGTCGCCGAGAAACTCCAGGCCCAGGCAGCGGATCATCGAGATGGTGGCCTGGCGCAGCATCGGCTCAACCGCGCTGCTCAACACCACCGCCCGTGTCAGGCCCCGTTGGCTGGCATGTCGGAGGAAGGCCAGGCCGTCCATGCCGGCCATGCGCAGGTCGCAGAGCACGATATCGACGCCACCACATTCCTGAAGCATGGCCAGTGCTTCGGTGCCGTCCCCGGCGCCGCGGATGCTCTTCAAGCCCAGCTTTTCCAAGGCGGCCATGGCTAACAGGCGCTGGAACGGTTCGTCTTCCAGAACCAGAATGCTTATGTTCTTCATCGGTTTTACTCGGCAGAATCGCGTGGCCGATTACGTTACTGAGGAGAGTGATCGCCGAGCTAGGCGAACCTTCCCCTTGGCTTGTAGGAAAACTCATCAGCGCCAGCGCGCAGCCCCACCCGCCGTGCCTTGGCGTCGTGCCCGTGCCCACTCGGAAGATATCGACATGAGAAGTGCCCTGATAGTCGACGATCACCCTGTCATCCGCCTTGCCGTGCGCATGCTGCTGGAGCGCAATGGGCTGGAAGTGCTGGCCGAGACGGACAATGGCGTCGATGCCCTGCAACTGGTTCGCGAGCATGAGCCGGATATCGTCATTCTCGATATCGGCATCCCTCGACTGGACGGCCTCAATGTCATCTCGCGCATTCGCGCAATGGAGGTCGACAGCCATGTGCTGGTGCTTACGTCACAGCCGGCGGAGGGTTTCTGTCAGCGTTGCCTGCAGGCTGGGGCCAAGGGGTTCGTCAGCAAGGAAGAGGACCTGCAGAACCTGGTGATCGCCATCAACTCCATCAGTGCCGGTTTCTCCTTCTTTCCGGCTGACGTGCTGAACGCCGGGCAGCCCAACCTGGTCAGCGAGGCGGAGCTGGTCGAGCGGCTGTCCAACCAGGAAATCATGGTGCTGCAGTACCTGGCCTCGGGCCTCACCAACAAGCAGATCGGCGAGCTGATGCTGCTCAGCAACAAGACCATCAGCACCTACAAGAGTCGTATCCAGCAGAAGCTCAACCTGGACTCGCTGCTGGAGCTCATCGAGTTCGCCCGTCGCAACGACCTGGCACCGCGACAGGATATCTAGCCTAGCTCCCCAGTCCCCTCACTTCTGAAGCCCGCTCAAGCGGGCTTTGTCCTACATGGGGCGCGGTAATTTTCTCGGACGAAGAGCTTTTTGCAGGGCTGCGTTCCTTTCCTAGGACTTTGGAGTCTTTTCCTACAGACGCCTTGGGCCGACTCAGGCAGGGCCTTCTGGGCTCCCTCGTTATCATTCATCGGCTTCGGAAATGCGTCCCACAGCGAACCTCCGAAGGTCTGGAACGTCGCTCAATCTGGCGGCTTTCCGGTTTAAGAACCAGGAACCGAATCCGGCGTACCTATCCAGGCGCCGCTAGGGAGACTCAGATGAAGAAATTATTCGTAGCCAGTGCGGCCACGATTGGCTTGGGCCTTGGCAGCGTTGTTTTGGCCGCGGAAGGCACCATCACCATTACCGGCGAGGTTTCCGACAAGACCTGCACCATCAACCAGGGCAGTGGCGACAAACTGGTGCCGCTCTCCAACATCGCGATGTCTTCGTTGCCTGCGGGCCAGGTCTCTGGGGTGACACCTTTCACCCTGGAGTTCTCCGGCTGCAGCGCCACCAAGGTCCGTGCTCACTTCGAGCCCGGCGGCAACGTGGATGCCGCCACCGGTGACCTGAAGAACACCCAGGCGGGTGGCTCCAACGTCCAGGTGCGCATCCTCAACGACGCCCAGCAGCACATCGACCTGCGTAACAACAGCAACTCGCAGCAGGTCGAGGTCACGGGCGGCAGCGCCACGCTGCTCTACCACGCGGCATACATGGCGCCGGCCGGCGAGGCGGTGACCGCGGGTGGCGTGAAGACCACCGTCGAGTACTCCATGGACTACGAGTGACCCGTCCCCGCCCAGGTTCGCCTGGGCGGGCACTTTCCTATGGGGATTCAGATGTATCGCCTCTCTATCGCACATCGCTTCATCACGCTTATTGCGCTCCTCGCCTGTTTGCCGGCCAGCGCCAACGTGGTGGTCAACGGCACCCGCTTCGTCTATCCCGCCAAGCAGCAGGAAATCAGCGTGCGGGTGAGCAACGACGGTGATCAGCCGTCCCTGGTCCAGGCCTGGATCGATCGCGGCGACCCTGCCACGCGACCCGAACAGGCGGATGCCCCCTTCCTGCTGACGCCGCCGATATTCCGGGTCGACCCGGGCAAGGGCCAGAGCCTGCGCGTGGCCTTCATCGAGGAGGCCCTGCCCCAGGATCGGGAGACGGTGTTCTGGTTCAACATGCTGGATGTGCCGCCCCTGCCCGAAGCCGATGACGGCAACTACATGCAGTTCGCCATCCGTACCCGGTTGAAGCTGTTCTATCGGCCCGAGAAGCTTGCCGGCAGCCCCGACAAGGCAATCGAGCAGGTGACCTGGCAGCTGGTTTCCACCAGCAGCGGTGCGGCCTTGCGTGCGACCAACGGCAGCGCCTTCCACGTTTCGCTGAGCGACCTGGCCGTGCAGGACCGCGGTCGCACCTATCCCTCACAAGGCGGGATGGTGGCGCCCCACGCCAGCCATGACTTCCCCCTGACCGACCCGGCAGCGCCGAGCGCCTCCGCGGCCGTGGTCCTGCATTGGATAAACGATTACGGCGCTCCGTCCCGGCACGAGGCCCGGCTGGAGCCTTGAGCCACGAGGTTTGGTGCGCCGCACCGACCAACCCGCAGCGCTCCATCTCATCACCTAGTGGTGGAGGGACCCTGAATGAGTTCGCGTACTGACATGGGCGGCAGGCGTCACTGTCGCTCTTCTGCTCGTGTGCGGCGCCGACTTCGGCGCAAGCGTGGTGAGCACCTGGTGCTTGCCATCGCCGTTGTGGTGAGTGGCGCCGAGTGGCGTCTGGCCGATGCCGATGATGGGGGGCCGACACCTCGCTATGCTGCGTTCAACCCCGATTTCTTCAAGGGGCAGGACAGCGAAGGCGTCGACCTGTCGAGGTTCGCCAAGGGCACATCGCTGCCACCGGGCACCTACCGCCTGGATGTCTATGTCAATTCCAGCTGGCAGGGCCGCCACGAAGTGCGGGTGGTCGAGAGGGAGGGGGGAGCGGGCTATTGCTTCAAGCCCGAGCAGGTCGGTCTGTTCGGCATCGAGCTGCAGAAACTGCCCGACCCCCGGGCTGCACAGGCATTGATCGCTGCAGAGGACTGCATCGAGCTGGAAAAACTGGTCCCCGACGCCCGTGTCGATATCGACCTTTCCGAGCTCAGCGCCTACCTCAGCTTGCCCCAGGCGTATCTGGGGCGCGCGGCGCGCGGGCAGGTGGACCCCAGGGATTGGGATGCGGGCGTGAGCGCCGCCTTCATCGGCTACAACGCCAGTGCCTACCGCAACAGCAGCAGCGGCATGCGCAACGAGCAGATCAGCGTGGGACTGAACAATGGCCTCAACCTGGGCGACTGGCGCCTGCGCAGCAATGGCTTCTACACCCGCTCGGAGCAGAGCGGTGGGCCCAGCCGCAGCCACTACAGCAACGCCAGCACCTATGTGCAGCGGGATCTCACCGGCTTGCGCTCGCAGCTGACCCTGGGCGATTACTACACGCCGGGCGACCTGTTCGACAGCGTGCCTTTCCGAGGCGTGCAGGTGGGTTCGGATGACCGCATGCTGCCTGACTCCCTGCGCGGCTTCGCACCGGTGATCCGCGGTGTCGCCGAGACCAACGCCAAGGTCACGGTGCGCCAGGGGGAATCGGTGCTCTACGAAACCTCGGTCGCGCCCGGGCCTTTCAGCATCGACGACCTCTACGACTCGGGCTATTCCGGCGATATCGAGGTGACGGTGACCGAGGCGGACGGGCGCCAGCGAACCTTTGTCGTGCCCTATGCGTCGGTGGTGCAGTTGCTTCGCCCGGGCATGTCGCGCTTCAACCTCACGGCCGGCGAATACCGCTCCAGGGGGCAGGATCGCGTGCCGACATTCATCCTGGGTACCTACCAGCGCGGTATCTCCAACCACTGGAGCGCCTACACCGGCAGCATCATCGCGGAGAAATACATGGCGGCCCAGGGCGGTATCGCACTGAGCACGGGGATTGGCGCCGTGGCCCTGGATGTCACCCATTCGCAGGTTTCGGAGCAGCCCAACCGGGCCCTGTCGGAGGCTCCCGACAAGGGGCAGAGCTACCGCATCACCTACAGCAAGCTGGTGGATGCCACACAGACCAACTTCACCGTCGCCGCCTATCGTTTCTCCAGCGAGGGCTACCTGGATTTCGGCGACTACGCCCAGGCCTATGGCGCGCCCGACAGCATTCCCTACCGCCAGCGCAGCCGCTTCCAGGCCAACGTCAACCAGCCTCTGGGTGGCCGGCGCGGCAGCCTGTACCTGAGCGGCTCGGCGCAGAACTACTGGAACGCCGGCCAGAGCAGCGACATAACCTACCAGGGCGGCTACGCCAATGGCTTTCAGTGGGGTTCGATGAGCGTCTCCGCCGCACGGACGAGACAGAACCGTGGCTACGAGAACCAGTACCTGCTGTCTTTCACCGTGCCCCTCGGGCGTGGCGTCGGCTCCCCCAGCCTGAGCACCTCGGCGAGTTTCTCCAGTGGGCGCAGCAACACCCAGGCCAGCCTCAGCGGTTCGACGGGGGAGCACAACCAGTTGAACTACAGCCTTTACGGCGCGCACAACCGCGAGCATGGCGAGCGCAGCAGCAACGGGGGGGGCAGCCTCAACTACCGGGCCTCAACCGTCGCCCTGAGCGCCGGCTATAGCGAAGGCACCGGCTACCGACAGGAAAGCCTCGGCGCCCAAGGCAGCCTGGTCATGCACCCGGGCGGCGTCAACTTCACCCAGAACCAGAGCGAGACGCTGGCGGTGGTGGAGGCCAAGGGGGCGCAGGGGGCCTATGTCAGCAACGACTATGGCGTGCGCATCGCCGGCAATGGCTATGCCGTGGTCGGTGGCCTGTCACCCTACCGACGCAACCAGGTGGTCATCGACCCGGTGGGCACGCTGCGCAACGTCGAGTTGCAGGTCACCGAGCAGTCCGTCGCGCCGCGTCATGGTGCCGTGGTCATGCTCAGTTATCCGACCCTGATCGGCGTGCCCGTGCTGCTGCACATCCAGCGGGAAGACGGCGAGGTGCCGCCCCTGGGCTCCGAGGTGCTGGATGCCGAAGGCAATAGCATCGCCTTGGTGGGGCAGGGGGGGCGCGCCTTCCTGCGGGGGCTGGAGCCTTCCGGCGCGTTGCAGGTGCGATGGGGCGAAGGTGCTGAAAAGCAGTGCCGTATCGAGTACAGCCTGCCCGAGCAGGATCCGGAAGACCCGCGCTACCAGCATCTGAGCGTGCGCTGCGTCAGCAGCGTCGGCCCCTCCCGCATCGCCTCCCTGCCCTAGCCGGCACCACCTGCGCGTATCGCCTGCATGGGCGATACACGCAGGCGTTGGTTGTTCCCGGCCCCGTCGAACCGTCACAACCCGCCCTGGCGGCGCGTCATTTCCATGAAGGTTTTCTTGCAAGTCCCGGCCCAGACGGCACGGCGACGAAAAGAAGCGGAATTTTCTGCCAAGGCTGCCTATCGTATGAATTAGGCGCGCTGGTGCATGGATGCTCTGCCAGGAATGGCGCCTTTCATGCTGCGGATTCATGGCGACTCCGATCCCGGAATGCAGTTGCAGAGGTGATGACATGGGCAGAGCGATCAAAGAACGGGCCACCGTGATCTGCAGGCGCGACGACCAGATCCTGTTCGTGCGCAAGTCCAAGTCCAAATGGACGCTGCCCGGCGGCCGGATCGAGGAGAACGAAGCCCCTGGCCAGGCCGCCTTCCGTGAGCTGGCGGAGGAAACGGGGCTGGCAGTCGAGGCGCTCAACTATGTGGCGCCGCTGGAGCTCTACCAGACCCTGCACTACGTATTCGAAACGCCGATGCCTTCCGAGCAGCAGGCCGTGCCGCTCAATGAGATCGCCGACTGCCGCTGGTTCTCGATGGACGAGGTGCCGGGGCGGCGCAATGTGAGCAAGGCCATCCGCCGCTTGCTGAAGTCCTGCCAGCGGCCGACGCCTTGAATCCCCACCTCACGCCTACCCTCCAGGGCCTCAGTGGAAGGTCACGGTAATCACGCCTGTACCCGCCCCGCGTGAGCTGATCGCGGCGATGGGTGCCAGGCTGACCGACGAGGTCTGCCCTACGCCTGCGCAGCTTCCTGCCGCTTCGGGGCGTGGTGCTTTCCTCGGGCTGATTCCGTTGTCGCGTCCGAGGTGTTGCCGCCAGGTGCTTGTAGGTGTGTTGCACAGGCCGTTGACGATCCTTCCCACGAAAGTCAGGGTGCCGCGCAGCGGAGCTATGCTCTCGGCGTGGGCGGCTCCACCGAGGAGGGTAAGGGTCAGCAGGGAACTGGTCAGTGCGTTTTTCATTTTCAGGTCTCCGAACAGGCTTGAGCGGAGTAAAAATCAGAACGCTCCTACGATCCACATTTTGGCCGACTGGTTTTTTTGTAGGACTCTGATGTAAGCACTGCGCTACTTCACGGGTAGGCCAGGTTGTTGGGCCGTTCTGTGAAGCCCGTCCCGACACCCCTCAGCATCAGTAAAGTCCTATCTATGATTTCCCTGGCAATACAGGGAGCATCGGCAGATCGCCTTTCATTTTTGTATGAGGCTTCACTGGAGCCTCCTGCCGTTTTCCACGTCCCGCCTTCCCGTTTTCCCTGTGCCAGACAGCACCCAGGCGGCAGTCCACCGTGCAGGTGAAGCCCGCGAGTCCTTGCCCCAAAAGCGTCGGGTTGCACCCGACCTACAGGCTCCACCCGCAGCCAACGCAGAGAATGCAGGGAATGTAGGGGCGACTTCAGTCGCCAAGCAGCCCGCAGGGCTGCCAACGCCAGGTGTCCCCTTCAACCCTGAGCATCAACAACACAAAAAAAGCCCCCACCAGGGCCGACGTCCTGACGGGGGCGAGGGGTGTCCCTTGCGGGACCTCAGTGTGTTGCCTCTCAGCGCCGGCCTTTGCGGCAGGCCAGCGCTGCGTAGAGGGTGAGCAGCAGGATGAACCCGAGGCTCAGGCTCATGGCCCTATTCGCCGACCTGGCGCAGGCGGGTAGCCGGGACGTCGCCCAGGTTGTTGAGCATCCGCTCGCTGTACCAGTCGAGGAAGTTGATCACGCCGAACTCGTAGGTCTTGGAGTAGGGGCCCGGCTGGTAGGCGGTGGAGTTGATGCCGCGCTGGTTTTCCTCGGCGAGGCGGCGGTCCTGGTCGTTGGTCGCGTCCCAGACTTCGCGCAGGCGCGCCACGTCGTAGTCCACGCCTTCCACCGCGTCCTTGTGCACCAGCCACTTGGTGGTGACCACGGTTTCCTGGGCGCTGATGGGCCACACGGTGAAGACGATCATGTGATCGCCCATGCAGTGGTTCCAGGAATGCGGCAGGTGGAGGATGCGCATCGAGCCCAGGTCCGGGTTCTGGATGCGGCCCATGAGTTTCTTGCTGCCCTGCTTGCCGTCCATGGTCATGGACACGGTGCCCTGCAGCAGCGGCATGCGCACGATGCGGTTGCGCAGGCCGAAGCTGGCGTGGGCATAGGGGATTTTCTCGGCATCCCAGGCGGTGGTGCAGGCTGCCACCTGGTCCTTGAACGCCTGGCTGGCGCGCGGGTCGGTGACGTCGTCCCACTCCAGCAGGGTGTTGAGCAGTTCGGGGTGCGAGCCGTTGCAGTGGTAGCACTCACGGTTGTTCTCGAGCACCAGCTTCCAGTTGGCCTTCTCCCGCAGCGTGGTCTGCACCGCGACCTTGGTGTTCTCCATGTCGTAGGGCTCCATGTAATGGGCCAGCGTGGAGAGGAAGTCGTCGATGGCCGGCGGGTTGTCGGCCAGGGAGATGAAGATGTAGCCGCCAGCGGTCTTCACCTTCACCGGCTTGAGGCTGTAGTCCTTGAGGTCGAAGTCGGCCCCCATCTCGGAGCCGGCGAACAGCAGGCGCCCGTCCAGCTCGTAGGTCCATTGATGGTAGGGGCAGACCAGCTTGGCGACCTTGCCCTTTTCGCTGACGCACAGGCGCGAGCCACGGTGGCGGCAGACGTTGTGGAAGGCATGCACCTGCCCCTCGGCACCGCGCAGCACGATGACCGGGTTGTCGCCGATCTGCAGGGTCAGGTAGTTGCCCTTGGCGGGGATCTCGCAGGTCATCCCGGCGATCAGCCATTCCTTGTGGAAGATCTCCTGCATGTCGATCTGGAACAGGCGCTCGTCGTTGTAGAAGGGTTGCGGCAGCGAGAAGCTGTGGTCGCGCTCGCGCAGCATCTCCGCGGTCGCCTTGCGCGCCGGTTCCAGCGGGTCGCCCAGACTCAGGGTGGAAGTGATATCCATCGTTGACTCCTCAATGGCGGGGCGCCGTGGGCGGCCGCCGCGAAATATGGCTTTCGGTCATGACGCAAGGCGGCTTCACCTCCCCTTCCGACGCTGCCGATAGCGCGTTGATAGAGGGGGAATGTCGCTCGATTGCTTGTGTTCGGCTGGGGCTGAGTGTGGCGTCGGGGCCTGACCCGACCTTATCCATGGGCGACACGGCCACATCCGTTTCCGACTCCGCAGCCCTTGGTGCTGCTGGCAGGTCGCGATGAGCATGTGAATGTCGCAGCTAGGTAAGTGGGCGTTTTTTCGCTTACGCAGAATCCGCTTCATATGGGGCCGACGTCCGGCCGCGCGGAGATGCGTATGAGCAGCAACAGCTTCCTGAATCCGGTGACGACACAGACCTGGGCCAACGGCCGTCATCTGGTGCGCTGCGTAAAGGTCGTCCAGGAGACCTGGGACGTGCGCACCTTCTGCTTCATGGCCGACCAGCCGATGGTGTTCTTCTTCAAGCCGGGGCAGTTCGTGACCCTGGAGCTGGAGATCGACGGGCTGCCGATCATGCGCTCCTACACCATCTCCAGCTCGCCCTCGGTGCCCTACAGCTTCTCCATCACCATCAAGCGTGTGCCGGGCGGCAAGGTGTCCAACTGGCTGCACGACAACCTCAAGGAAGGCGACGTCGTCCCGGTACACGGCCCGGTGGGCCTGTTCAACGCCATCGACTTCCCGGCCGACAAGGTGCTCTACCTGTCCGGCGGCGTCGGCATCACCCCGGTGATGTCCATGGCGCGCTGGTTCTTCGACACCAACGCTAACGTCGACATGGTCTTCGTCCACAGCGCGCGCACGCCGAAGGACATCATCTACCACCGCGAGCTGCGCCACATGGCCTCGCGCATCGGCAACTTCAAGCTGCACCTGGTCTGCGAGAAATACGACATCGGCGAGACCTGGTCCGGCTACCGCGGCTACCTCAGCCAGCCGATGCTGCAGCTGATCGCCCCCGACTTCATGGAGCGCGAGATCTTCTGCTGCGGCCCCACGCCCTACATGAGCGCGGTCAAGCGCCTGCTGGAAGCCAATGGCTTCGACATGCAGCGCTACCACGAGGAAGCCTTCGGCCCGACCCCGCCGGAAATCCGCGAGGAAGTGAAGGAGCTGGCGGCCGAAGCGGCGGACGCGCCGCCCGTACCCGCTGCCGATCTGCACCAGGTGGACTTCACCAGCACCGGCAAGAGTATTCGCGTGGCCCCCGGCGAAACCGTGCATGCGGCGGCGGCCAAGCTCGGGTTGCATATCCCCAAGGCCTGCGGCATGGGCATCTGCGGCACCTGCAAGGTGATGAAGACCGCCGGTGAGGTGGAGATGGAGCACAACGGCGGCATCACCGACGAAGACGTCGCCGAGGGCTACATCCTGTCCTGCTGCAGCGTGCCCAAGGGCGACGTGGCCATCGATTACTGAGCAGAAAACGTACGATCTTCGCCAGGCCCCGCCCTGCGGGGCTCCTGGCGCTCGGTGAACAGCTTGTCCACAGGCTGGTACAGCGAATCTGTGGGTTGTTCAGCTGGGTGAAGGCCCCGTCTGGCAAGGGCTGCAGCGATTCGCCGAGGTGCCAGGTGTGCTGGTCACGGATTGATCGATCGCTTGTATCCACCACCGCCCGTGGCCTGCAAGGAGTTATGCACAGGCTGGCCACAGCTCCTTGCACAGCAGCTGTGCACAAGGTCGCTGCTATCTCCCTGAAATCGTTCGATAAATAGGCTGGAGCACGCATGCCTTGTGGGCTGGCGCCTGGAGCGAAGGCCGCACAGCTTGTCCACAGAGGCATCCACTGCAGCAGGGGACAACCTGTTCTGCTCACTGCCTGCTGGGCACCGCTCGCAGAAACCCGCCGCCAGGCAGCATGGGGCTTTGAGGGGTGATCAGAAAATGAGCGATGGTCTGCAGGCCATGTGGTTACTGGCCTGCAGCGTTCTATCCACAGCTTGCGTACAGAGTGCCGCACAGAAACTGTGTGCCGAATTTTCGTAACTGATTGAATTTGCTCATGAAGTGAGCGATTGCCCAGGGCCGCCGGGCCGCCTGGGCCGTGGCGGTCGCTCTACAGCTTGTCCACAGGGTGATGCACCGGAATCGAGGATAAACGTGCAGCGGAGGATATCTCCCCCGTGCTGTGCCCGGAGGCTGGCGCAGAAGGGGGAGGGGCGTCGGCCCGGAGATTCCGGGCCGGAGAGAATCAGGTATTGGCCATGGCCGCGCGGATATCGGCAGCGAGCTCGCGCACGCGCTCCTTCTCGGTGTCCCAGGAGCACATGAAGCGCGCGCCGCCGGCACCGATGAAGGTGTAGAAGCGCCAGTTGCGTGCGCGCAGGTACTCCAGCGCCGGTTCCGACATCTGCAGGAACACGCCGTTGGCTTCCACCGGGAACATCAGGCTCACGCCCGGCACGTCCGCCACCAGCTCGGCCAGCAACTGGGCGCAGCTGTTGGCGTGGTTGGCGTAGTGCAGCCAGGCGTCGTCCTGCAGCAGGCCCACCCAGGGCGCGGAGAGGAAGCGCATCTTCGAGGCCAGCTGGCCGGCCTGCTTGCAGCGGTAGTCGAAATCCTCGGCCAGTTCATGGTTGAAGAAGAGGATGGCCTCGCCCACCGCCATGCCGTTCTTGGTGCCGCCGAAGCACAGCACATCGACGCCGGCCTTCCAGGTCAGGTCCGCTGGGGAGCAGCCGAGGAAGGCGCAGGCGTTGGAGAAGCGCGCCCCGTCCATATGCAGGCGCAGGCCCAGTTCCTTGCACACATCGCTGATGGCGCGGATCTCTTCCGGGCGGTAGAGGGTGCCCACTTCGGTGGCCTGGGTGAGGGTGACCACGCGCGGCTTGGGGTAGTGGATGTCCTGGCGCTTGAGGGCGATCTCGCGGACCGCCTCCGGGGTCATCTTGCCCTGCTCGGTATGGGCCAGCAGCAGCTTGGAGCCGTTGGAGAAGAACTCCGGCGCGCCACACTCGTCGGTCTCGACGTGGGCCGTCTCGGAACAGATCACGCTGTGGTAGCTCTGGCACATCGAGGCCAGGGCCAGGGAGTTGGCGGCGGTGCCGTTGAAGGCGAAGAACACTTCGCAGTCGGTCTCGAAGAGGCGGCGGAAATGGTCGGCGGCACGGGCCGTCCACTGGTCGTCGCCGTAGGCGCGGTCGTGGCCGTGGTTGGCCTCGGCCATGGCGGCCCAGACTTCCGGGCAGATGCCCGAGTAGTTGTCGCTGGCGAATTGCTGGGTCTGGTCGGTCATCTCGGGTCCTTGGTCCGGTCGCCGCATGCCCCGGGCGGGGAGGGCGTATGGGAGCTAACTTTACGACAGGATGGACGACGGAATATGGCTTCAGGCGACATCCTTTTTAGACCAGGCGCTGTTCCCGCTGCGGCCGTGCCCACACGGGGAGGAACTCACCGGGGCCTTTGCCGCTCACAACATAACCGTGCCTGCATGGGGACGGACCTTGCCATCAATGAGGAGTGACACCGATGCGCTATCCCTACCTGCTTGCTCTCGCCGCGCCGCTGTTGGTCAGCCTGTCGGCCAATGCCGCCGAATGGGCGCCGGGCGAACGCGACCACTTCGTCAAGGAGTGCGCGGCGGGAGCCCAGGCCCAGGTCAGCCCGGACAAGCTGCAGAAGTACTGCGGTTGTGCGGCCGACAAGGTCAGTGCCGAGTTCAGCCAGGCTGAACTGGATGAGCTCAAGGCCCAGAAGACGCCGCTGCCCAAGGCCACCCACGAGCGGTTGCTGAGCGTCACCAACCAGTGCCTCACCCAGCTGAACTGACCCGCCGGGCCCTCGGGGCCTGATCAGAAAAGAGCCAGGCGGCGCCATCCGGCGCCGTGCCTGGTGCCGCGCGTTCGCCGCACAGCTTATCCACAGGGTGGTCCACGGTCTTTGTGGGCGGTTCCACCCTGGGCGTAGCCCGGGCTTCAGCCCGGGAACGAGGTCGCAGTCAGCTGAACACCGGGCGGAAGAAGCTGCGCTCGTAGCTGAGGATGCAGCGGGTTTCCTCGGCGTAGCCGAAGGCCGCGATGCATTCGGCGTCGGCCATGGAGCGGATGCGGTAGTCCTCGTAGAGCGCCAGGCTGGGGAAGCTGAACATCGCCAGGGCGACATTGTTGGCGCCTTCGGAAGGCAGGAAGTAGCCGTGGTGGGTGCCGCCGAACTTCTCCACCAGGGGAATCCAGAGTTTTCCGTAGTGCTCGAATTCGGCCAGCTTGTACGGGTCGATGATGTAGCGCAGGTAGCAGGTGATCATGGAATCGCTCGTCCAGGCGCATGCGAAATGCTGCGGGGGCGTCGAAATTATCCACTGCCAGCGGACCTGTCCAGGCATGTCGCTGTGGGCAATTCCACCGGCGCCGGGCGGGTCGATCCGCGTACAGACGGCCAGGAGCCCCGCCCTTGCTGGCCTGGGTGCATCCACTCACAGCTTGTCCACAGATCGTTGCACAGCTTCTGTGCGTAACGCTTCCGCTAACTGATTGATATCGCTCAAAAAAACGTCACTTCCCTGCAGCGCCCGGCATGGCTGGCCGGCAGCCGGGGGTGTACAGCTTATCCACAGCTTGGTCCACGGAAACTGTGGGTGATCGGCGTCCGTCGCACGGATGTTCGATTGCGACCCTTTGCATGTCGCAAACGCATTCTCCCGTGGCGTCCGTAGGCATCTGGCAAGGCAGGCCGAGTCATACCATCGCTGCAAACGGGGAAACCCCCGTACCCAACGACAGGCGCCAACCGATGGCGCGGCAGGAGATCAGCGATGTTCAGCAAGCACGACCAGATCCAGGGCTACGACGACGAACTCTTCAGTGCGA